>DLBY01000141.1:30300-33302 GCA_002480345.1 Phycisphaerales bacterium UBA7812
CCGCGTCGGGGCAGGGTCAGGGCAACGCGGAGTCGATGCCGGCGTCGACCACCGATGCGGCGCTCGGTCCGGAGCGGCTGCTCGACGCGTCGGCGTGGGGCGCGCTCCCCGAGCGGATGCGCGAGGCGCTGAGCCAGGGCATCGGCGATTCGTTCAGCGCCGCCTACCGCTCGCTCACCGAGGCGTATTACAAGCGGCTCGCGGAAGAGGCGGAGGAGGAGCGATGAGGCGTGGTGTTGGCTTTCCCGTTCTCGCGCTCGCGTGCGCCGGAGCGGTCGCGGTTTCGGCGTCCCACGCGATTGCGCAAGACGGGGGCGACCGCCCTCTCAGTGCGGAATTGACACCCGAACTCGATGCCGCGGTTGCGAAGGGGCTGGCGTACCTCGCGAGCACCCAGGACGAGGACGGCTCGTGGGACGGGGGACGGTTCGGCAAAAATGTCGCGATCACGGCGCTGGGGTGCCTCGCGTTCATGGCGGATGGGAACCTCCCCGGGCGGGGCGCCTACGGCGAGCGGGTCGATCGGGGTCTGGACTTCATCCTCGAGAACTGCACGGAGAGCGGCCTGATCGCGGCGGAGGGCGCGCACGGTCCGATGTACGGGCACGGCTTTGCGACGCTGTTCCTGGGCGAAATCTACGGAATGACGCTGGGCACCTCCGACTCCGCTCGGTCGGTGCGGGTCCACGAGTCGCTCGTCCGAGCGGTTCGACTGATCGAGCGGACCCAGAACGAAGAGGGCGGTTGGCGGTACAACCCGGTGCCGTACGACGCGGATGTGAGCGTGACGATCTGCCAGGTGATGGCGCTGCGTTCGGCGCGGGACGCGGGGATCGAGGTCGACAAGAGCGTGATCGATCGCGCGGTGCAGTACGCGCGGCGCTGCCAGAACCCGGACGGAGGGTTCCGCTACCAAGTAGATGGTGGTTCGAGTGCCTGGCCGCGCTCAGCGGCGGGGGTCGCGACGCTGTATTACGCGGGGATCTACGAGGACCAGACCATCAACGCGGGGCTGTCGTACCTCGATCGGACCGCGAGCCCGGAGGCGACGCGTGGTTCGCGCGCACATTACGCGTACGGGCAGTATTACACGGCGCAGGCGTTCTTCCTCGCGGGCGGGGAGCACTGGGCGCGGTGGTGGCCCGCGGCGCGAGCGGAGATCATCGGCGATCAACTCGACAACGGCGCGTGGGATGATCGGACCGCGGGCCCCAACTATGGGACCTCGATGATGCTGATCTGCCTGCAAATGCCCAAGCGATACCTGCCGATCTACCAGAAATGAACACGATGCCCCCCCGCTTCCGTTCCGCGATCCTCGGCCTCTGCGCGGCGGCGGTGTCCGCGCCGGGTGGATCGATCCTCGCCTCCGATGACGCGGGTGTGCTGCGTACGCTGATCGCCGCCGATCTCTCCGAACGCACGGCGCGGGTCGCGGGCTGGGACGAGAGCGTTGTGGTGATCGTGGACGAAGCGGGGATCGAGCGACCGTCGCCCCGCGAGGCGATCGTCGCGGTGTTGTCTCCGGCGACGGGTTCGATTCGGGCGTGGCCCGCGCCCGACGCGGACGCGATCGCGGGCGGGATCCCCATCGTCGTCGAGTTCGTGGACGGCGCCAGGCTGTTCGGCTCGCTGGGCCCTTGGGACTCGACCGAAATCACAACGGATGCGGCGCGGTTGACTGATGCGGATGGAGTCGGTCTGCTCCCGCTGGACGGGACACCGACGCGGATCGCACTTGAGCGGATCGGGCGCGTGCTGATCGACCCGTGGTCGCGGCCGACCGGTGCAGGGGGCTTGCCGCTGGGCGGGGACTGGTCGCCCGGTGTCGAGGACGAGTTAATCTTCGCGAACGGGGACCGGGTGACGGGTTTCCTCGTCGAACTCGGAGAAACGCTTCGGTTCGATGCGGAGGGCGGCGAACGGTCCTTCCCGATCGAACGCGTTGCGGAGGTCCGGCTCGGCAATCCGCGTGAGTCGCACGACGGGACGCGGTTGTGGCTCGCGAGCGGGGAGATCCTGAACGGAGATGGGACCGAAGACGGGGGCTTCGTCGAATCGGGTCCGATTGCCGCCGCGTGGCTGGCGGACGGCGCCCTCGTGCCCCTCGCGGACCTCGAGTCGGGGGGAGTCGAGCCCTCGGGAGATCGTCGATGGACCCGCGGTGTCGCGGCCGGATCCGCATGGTCCGCGATGCTCGGCGCTCCGGATCTCGCATTGGACGGCCCCACGAAACTGTTTTATTCGCTGCCGCCCTCGGCTCGCTCGTTCTCGGGGATCGCCCGCCTGGGGGGGACGCTGGACGCGCCGGACGCGGCACCTGGTCGCTGGGCGGATGCGGCGGTCGCGGTGCGGCTGCAACGCGGGGATTCGATCGAGACCCTCGCGACGGTCCCGCTGACGATCGGGTCACCGGAGGCTCTGGTTGCGGTTGACCTGCCCGGAGTCGGGGAGACGACGCGGACGCTCGTGATCGAGGTGCTCGAGGGACGGTTCGGGCCGATCCATGATCGTGTGTTGCTCCGACGCCCCTTCCTGATCAGCGAGTGAACCGCTCCCCCCGCGGTTTCTCGTAGACCACAGGACGCCGCGTGGGCCGCGGCTAGGATTGCCCGCTTCGGCGCGGGACACCCCCCGGTGTCCGGCCCCTCGTGATCCGTTCGCCTGCGGAATGGACGGGCCCGCCGATCGAAGGGAGACTGTCTGTGTGGATCTGGATCTCGCGCGTGCTCCGATCGCTCATCGGGCTCGTGGCGGTGGCGCTGGCGATCGCGCTGTTCGTGTATCTCTCGGGTTCGCGGGAGGCGCCGAGCCGAATGACCGAAGAGCGGTCGCTGCCCGTCGTGCGTGCGGTCCGGCTGGTCCCGCAGCAGGTTTCGATGCGGTGGACGGGGTACGGAACGGCGCGAGCGCTCGATGCATCGGATGTCGCGGCAGAGGTCGCGGGGCGTGTCGTTGAGGTTCCCGAGGGCCTCGAGGCAGGGGTGGCTGTCGAGGCGGGC
>DLBY01000141.1:33619-47627 GCA_002480345.1 Phycisphaerales bacterium UBA7812
GAGGCGGGCGACCTGCTGGCTCGGCTGGATCCCCGCGATTACGAGGCGAGGGCGGAAGCGGCACGCCGGCAAGCGGACTCGTTCGACGCGCAGCTCAGCGCCCTTGAAATCGAAGAGGCTCGGCTCGAGGAGCAGGCCGATCTGCTCGGCGATGAGATCGAGGTCGCGCAGCGCGAACTGGATCGGGCGCGGCAGACGCTCGCGGCGGGCGCCGGAAACGAGAGCGCGATCGACGCGCGTCTGCAGGCGTTGCAAGCGCTGCGACGCACCAGGGCGGGCGTGCTGACCCAGCTCGAGGTGATCCCCTCGAGGCGATCGCAGATCCGTGCGTCCCTGGAAGCGGCTCGCGCGGACCAGGGACTCGCGGAAGACAATCTGGAGCGGACCGCGATCCGCGCGCCGTTCGACGGGATCGTGCAGGAGGTCGCCCTCGAGGTGGGCGAGTGGGCCCGCGCGGGCGACCGCGTCGCGCGCGTGGTCGACCTGAGTGTGATCGAGGTGCCCCTGCGGGTCCCGCAGAGCGCGATCGGGCGGATCGCGATCGGGGATGCCGTTGATCTCAGCACGGACAACGGGGACGGAACGCGGTGGGCGGGTTCGGTGGGGCGGATCGCGCCGGAAGCGGATGCCTCGAACCGGAGCGCCACCGTCTTTGTCGAGGTCCGGCAGCGACCCGACGCACGCGATGCCGGCCTTCTGCGCCCCGGTCAGTTCCTGATGGGGGAGGTGGTTTCGTCTTCCCGCGCCGAGGCGCTGGTGCTGCCTCGGCGGGCGGTTGACGCGGGGCGCGTGCTGATCGCGACGCCTCTTTCGGAGGGGGATCCGGAACCGCCCGCGACCGCGCGGTCCCCGATGGTGATCCGGTCGGGGGAGGTCGATGTCTCGCACGCGATCGAGGGGGACTTCGACGAGGTGTCCCCGATGGAGACCCAGTGGTCGGTGCTCCGCAGCCGGGGCGCGACGCGGGGCGTCGGGGCGGGATCGGTTGTGGTGACCTCGAACCTCGACACGCTGCGGCCCGGTGATCTCGTGGACATCCGCCTTGAAACCGAGGGTGCGTCCGATTCGGGTCTTGCGGCGAACGGACCGATGGTCGAGCAGGAGGAGGGCACGCCTTGAGTCTTGCCTCGTTTGGTGTCAAGAACCCGGTCGTCGCGAACCTCGTGATGTTCACGATCATGGGGGCGGGCGTGATCTTCGGCCTGACCCTTGTTCGGGAGTTCTTCCCGGAAACCCGCCCGAACCTCGTCTCGATCAGCGCGCCCTACCCCGGCGCAGCTCCCGACGAGGTCGAGGATGCACTGACGATCAAGATCGAGGACGCGGTCGAGGACATCTCCGATGTCGTGGAGGTGACCTCGACGGTGGGCGAGGGCGGCACCTCGGTGATGATCGAGTTCGAGGACGGGATCGACATTGACGAGGCGGTCAACGAGGTCAAGCGCGAGGTGGACGCGCTCCAGGACCTCCCCGACGCGGCGGACCGGATCGTCGTCGCGAAGATGGAGCCCAACCTCCCCGCGATCTCTCTCTCGGTCTTCGGCGACGCGGACGAGAAGGCGCTCAAAGAGGCGGCGCAGGAGATCCGCGAGGACCTGCGGAGCCTGCCAGGGATGGGAGACATCGCGCTGGGCGGGGTGCGGACCGACGAGATCTCTGTAGAAGTACGACCCGAGGCGCTGCTGGAGTACGGGCTCCCGTTGGGGGCCGTCGCGGACCGGATCCGCGAGGCGATGGCCGAGCTGCCCGGCGGCAGCGTGCGGAGCGCGACGGCGAATGTCGGCCTGCGGAGCGTCGGGGTCGAGGAACGCGCCGAGGCGATCCGCGGGATCGTGCTGACGGCTTCCGACGGGCGCGCGGTCCGGCTCGAAGAAGTCGCGACGGTGCGGAACGGTTTCGCGGATACCCCGCTGATCAGCCGGCTCAACGGGTATCCCAGCGCGAACATGACGGTGTTCAAGAAGGGGGACGAGGACATCGTCAAGATTGCGGAGATGGTGAAGGCCTACGCCGCGGGGCGGAAGGGCGAGGCGCTCGAGTTGAACACCGGGGAGAAGATCCGTGCGTTGCTCGCGCGGCCCGACTCGGATGCGCCGCTGAGCGATCGGCACGAGGCCTATCTGCTGGGCAAGAGCCGCGCGGGAGAGGCGCTCCCGGGCGAGTTGACGACGACGACCGACCTCGCCCGCTTCGTCGTGGGGCGGATGGACCTGCTGATCCGCAACGCGTTCTGGGGCGGGATCCTGGTGTTCGCGACGCTCGTGCTGCTGCTGAACCGACGGGTGAGTTTCTGGGTCGCGATGGGGCTGATCATCAGCCTGCTGGGCACGCTGGCGGTGATGAAGTTCATGGGCATCACGCTGAACCTGCTGAGCATGTTCGGGCTGATCGTCGTCATCGGCATCCTCGTCGACGACGCGATCGTGGTCGCGGAGAACATCACCGCGAAGCACGAGCGCGGGGAGCGCGCGCTCGAGGCGGCGGTGACGGGGACCAGGCAGGTCGCGTGGCCCGTCGTCGCGACGGTGGTGACGACGATCTGCGCGTTCCTGCCGCTCGCGCTGATCGAGGGGCGGATCGGGGACATGCTGGGCGTGATGCCGGTGATCGTGGGCTGCGCACTGCTTGTCTCGCTGATCGAGAGCCTGTTCATTCTGCCCTGCCACATGGGGCACAGCCTCAAGCACGCCGACAAGGTGCACCGCGAGCACCGTGAGGGCTGGTTCACGCGGATGGAGGATCGGCTGGACCGGCGCCGGGACCAGCTCTTCACGAGGTTGATCGCGCCGGCGTATGTCCGGCTGCTCCGGGTGCTGCTGCGAGCTCGCTACACAACGGTCGCGTGCGCGATGGCGCTGGTGATCGCCTCGATCGGGCTCATCGCGGGAGGGCAGCTCGAGTTCATCTTCCTCGAGAGCGACGACGCGGAGACGGTGACGATCGAGCTGCAGATGCCGGTGGGAACCTCGCTCGAGGAGACGGACCGCGTCACGCGTCGGCTCGAGGACGCGGTGCGGCAGCAGGACGAGGTGCGGTCGTTCTTCACGATCGTCGGGCAGGTGCAGTCGATGATGGGCGAGGGGCCCAGCAGCGCGGGCACGAACCGGGCCCAGCTCGTGCTCGAACTCGAACCGGTCGAGTTCCGGGATCGCACGAGCGAACAGGTCATCCAGTCGATCCGTGAGGCGACCGGGGAGCTCAGCGGGGTCAAGAGCCTGAGGCTCGCGGGAGTCTCGGGCGGGCCCGAGGGCGTGGCGCTGAGCTTCACGCTCACCGGGGGGGCGGACCAGGAGACGCTCGACCGGGCGGCGAGTGAGGTCATGGACTTGATGGCCTCCTACGAGGGCGTCGTGGACATCGCGACCGACAGCGAGGCGGGGCAAAGGGAACTCCGGTTCACGCTCCGCGAGGGTGCCCGCGAACTGGGCTTAACGCGGGCGAGCCTGGGCAGACAGATCCAGGGCATGGTGTTCGGGCTCGAGGCGTTCACCTTCGCGGGCGTGCGCGAGGATGTCGATGTTCGGGTGATGATGCCCGAGCGGGTGCGTCGGAGTCTCGCGGCGATCGAGAACCAGTTCGTGATCACTCCCGACGGTCGGGCGGTGCCGCTGCGGGAGGTCGCGCGGATCGAGGAAGCGCAGGCGTACGCGACGATCCGCCGCCTCGACGGGGAGCGCTCCGTCACGGTCTCAGCGGATGTCAACCGGGCGGTCGCGAACCCCGACGAGATCGCGTCGAGCCTGCAGGCGCAGTTCCCCGAGATCGAGGCGGCGTACGGAGATGTGGAGATCGTCGCGCGCGGTCGGCAGAAGGACATGGCCGAATCGTTCGCGACCCTGCCGCTCGGATTCCTGACCGCGGCGGGGCTGATCTATGTCACCCTCGCGTGGCTGTTCCGGAGCTATGCGCAGCCTCTGGTGGTGATGAGCGCGATCCCATTCGCGACGGTCGGGATGATCTGGGGACACCTGCTGCTGGGCTACTCGATGACCTTCCTGAGCCTGATCGGGTTCGTGGCGCTGTCGGGGATCGTCGTCAACGACTCGCTGATCTTCATGGAGTTCTTCAACGAGGAACGACGGGCGGGCATGAGCGTGTTCGACTCGGCCCTGGAGGCGGGGCGGGCTCGTGTCCGGGCGATCCTGCTCACGACGATCACGACGGTGCTGGGTCTGCTGCCTTTGATGCTCGAACAGAGCTTCCAGGCGAGGTTCCTGATCCCGATGGCGATCACGATCGCGTTCGGGCTGATGAGCGCGACGGGGATCATCCTGATCGTGCTGCCCTGCCTGCTGATGATCCTGCAGGACATCAAGCGCACCGTCTACCGACTCTGGACGGGTCGGGCCCCCACTCCCGACGAGACGCCCGAGGACGCGGAACTCGCGACGGCGGGCTGAATCACCGCGTACGGGGACTCGCAGCCGCATAAAAAAACCCCGCCTGTATCGAGGCGGGGTGCGTGGACGAAGTTGTTCGAGGACCCATCAGCGGCGGCGGCGTGCCGACAGGAAACCGCCCGCGGCGAGCAGGGTGAACGCGCCGGGCGCGGGCACGACCGTGATGCTCATCGCGTTGAGGTAGCCGCTGCCTCCGTTGGCGCCGGCGAAACCGATGTAGATGATGCCGTCGGCATCCGCTGTGAGACCCGTGAGGCTGGCGGTGGTGTCCTCGTTGTGGAGCCAGGGCATCGCGGCGTCCATGACATCGAGGTCAACCGAGTCGAGCGCGGTGGAGAAGGACCCGTCGGTGTACGCGGTGTAGCGGCTGGTCGCGTCGTCGCTGAACTTGTGGGAGCCGAAGAAGGTCAGGTCGTAGGTCTTGCCGGCCTCGAGGCCCTGGATCTGGAAGGTCGACGAGACATAGTAGTCGTAGACCGCTTCATCGACGCCGAGCAGCCCGAGCGCTGCGGCGTTGTAGACCGTCGCGCCGGGGTCCTGATCCGCGCCGGAGGGACCGTTGAAGTAGTCGGTGCCGGTGGCGCTGCTGAAGCCGAAGTTGATGCCCGAGCCGACGCCGTCGGTGTTGAGCAGGTCGGTGTAGAACGCGCCGCTCCAGACGCTGTTCCACGAGTTGCCGTTGCTGTCGACGCCGCCGGGAACGCTGGCGCCGCGGAAGCTGATGTCGTTGCCGAAGTCGATGAGCACGACTTCTGCGCTGGCCATGCCGGCCGCGACGGCGAGCAGGGCGGCGGTGGTGATGGTCTTCATCTCGTCCTCCGAATCTGGTGTGCTCTCTCTGACGGCGCCGAGCGGCCCGCCCACGATGCCGGCTGGATCGATACAGCCTCTCGGGATAATAAAGCACTTGTGCTATAGTTTGCAAGAGCCGCGCACAAACTACGCGAAAAATCTGCCGCCGCTCCGACAGACCGAGATTTGATCGGTTTATAGACGGGTCCAACAAGCCGTTCTCGGCCGAACGGCACGATATATCAGAGGGCGGTTCGGACCTCGAGCAGTTCGGGGAAGAACCGGTGATCGATCATTTGTCGGAGGAAGGGCACACCCGACGACCCTCCGGTGCCGGTCTTGTACCCGATGATGCGTTCGACGACGCGCATATGCCGGTAGCGCCAGAGGCCGAACTGTTCTTCGACATCGACGAGTTTCTCGGCCATCTCGTAGGCGTCCCAGTGCTGCTCGGGGTGGGTGTAGACGGTCTTGAAGACCTCGACGACGCCGGGATGGGAGGTGTGGGGTTCGGCGAGGTCGCGGCTGAGGATTTCGTCGGGGACGGGCAGGCCGCGGGTCGCGAGGTGGCGGAGGAACGCGTCGTAAATGCTCGGGCCTTCGAGAGCGGCGGTGAGCGTGCGGACGGCGTCGGGGTCGTGCCGGTGGACATGGATCATGCGTCGGTCCTTGTTGCCCAGCAGAAACTCAACGGTTCGGTACTGGACGCTCTGGAAGCCCGACGCGCTGCCCAGCACACCGCGGAACTGGACATACTCGCTGGGGGTGAGGGTGGCGAGGACGGACCACTGGTCGAGCATGACGGACTGGACATGCTTGACGCGTGCGAGGATCTTGAAGCAGGGCTCGAGGTTGCCGGCCTGGACGAAGCGGATCGCGGCGGTGAGCTCGTGGATGATCTGCTTGAGCCAGAGCTCCATGGTCTGATGCACGATGATGAAGAGCATCTCGTCGTGGTGCTCACCGCCCTCGCCCTTGACGGCCGACAGCGGGTGCTGGGCGTCGAGGATCTTTGCCAGATCGAGGTAGCCCGAATAGGTCATCCGGTCGGCGTGGTCGGTGACGATCGTGGATTCGAGTTCGCGCATGCGTGTGTGCTCCTCGTCGCACTGTATCGGGGAGACGGGAGGTGCCGTGGGGTGTCGCTCTCGATGCACAGGGGGAGCACGGCCGGGACGGCCGTGGCACACGGGGGGCGTGCGAGGACTGAGCGGTGATCAGCGGACGCCGCCCGTCGCGGCGACGATCGCGGCGGCCGCGCCGCCAGCGGCGAGCAGGGCCAGCACGAGCAGGGTGATCTTGATCCAGGAGTATGGGGCCTCCCCCACCACTTTCCCGGTCTGCCCGTGGATGAGGACGGTGTAGGTCTTCTGCTTGAAGCGGTACTGGAGGGACCAGACGGGGAGGAGGACATGCTTCCAATGCACGCCGGAGATCGCGTTGCGGACGCGGAGTCGACGCTGCGTATCGCCCGGTACATCGCCCGAGCAGCGGCGGCGTTGCTCGGTCTCGACGAGGTGCTGCGCGGACACCCAGCCCGTCTCGAGGTCGACGCGGTATTCCTCGGCGCGCCAGCCCGCGAGGTATTCGGGCCGGTACGGTACCAGAGCTCGGAGGTCGTAGGTCCCGAGTTTCTGGACGAGATCGTGAGGACGGCCGAGCGATGCTGGGACGAGGATGTCGTCGTAGGCGTCGTTCCGCGTACCCCACTTCGGAACCCAGCGGACTTTTCGAACGCGACGCGTACGCCGGACCCGCCGGTTGTTGACGGTCGTCCAGTACGACTGGGTGACCCAGTAGTAGTAGCCCGCGTCGGCGGACCACTCGCTGAAGACGCGGCAGTCGTAGGTCCAGAAGGGGGCGTACACGCCGACCGCGTCGAACTTCTTGAGTCGTCTTAACGCGTTGGGGCGGAACCATCGCGAAGTGATCCACTTCCGGAACGCACGCTCGACATCGCCCTTGCCGACATCGAGGGGGATGAGCGATTCGGGGCGGATGGCGTTGCGGTTCGCGGCCTGGTCGAGCACGCTGGGGGAGCCGCAGTAGACGCAGCGGTCGGCGGTGGCGTCGGTGTCGAGGCTGACATCGGCGCCGCAGGTGTTGCAGTGGGCGACGCGCCGTTCGAGGCCCAGCCCGCGGGCGGCGGCGCCCGCCTCCTCGATCGGTCGTTCGAGAATGGTGCCCTCGGCCCGGGGGACGGGGACCATGTGTTCGCAATACGCGCAGCGGAGGGCGTCGGTGTCGGGGTCCCAGCGCATGCTTGCGCCGCAGTTGCCGCAGTCGAACTGCAGATCGCGAGCAACATCGGACGCGAGTTCGTCGGGCGTTTCATCGATCAGGTCGACGCGGGCGGGGCCACCGGGTGCGGCATCCCCGTCC
The DNA here is from genome assembly GCA_002480345.1 of Phycisphaerales bacterium UBA7812. GTDB lineage: Bacteria > Planctomycetota > Phycisphaerae > Phycisphaerales > UBA1924 > UBA1926. The sequence goes on from DLBY01000141.1 coordinate 41,194, forward strand.
GCGAGATCGTCGTCAGATGGGTCTAGAGAGAACGAACGCGGCTCGAGGGGCGCGCCGGGGCGGATCGCGTCGCCGCGGTCGCTGTGGTCTGGCGTATCTCGCCCGTTGGTCATCGCGTCGGGTCCTCATTCTCCATCGACGGGGTCCGTCCCGAAGGCCGCTCGTGCTGAAACCGCGGGTCGGGGGTGGCCAAGAAGGCTACGGGTGTTGCTCGGGAGTTGCCGCGCCGTTTTTCAGGGGGGGAGCGGTCCGGGTCAGCGCGAGCCGGGGATGGTCCATCGGTACACAGTACACTGAACGAACGCGGGCTCGGACCGCTGTCATCGGTGCGCGAACCAGCGCAGGAAGGGGAACGGACGATGGGGATCGGGGACTGGTTCAAGCGCGGCGTGCGGGAGATGATGGTCGCGCGTCCGGACGACGCGAAGCCGCATGTGGTGTGGAAGCACCCGGATCCGACGATCCCGCTGAAGAGCCAATTGACAGTCGAGGCGGACGAGCAGGCGGTGTTCTTCCGCGACGGTCGGGCGATCGCGACGCTGTCGGCAGGGCGGCACACGCTGGACACGATGAACCTGCCGTTCCTGAGCGACCTGGTGGACCGGTACACGGGCGGGGATGTCTTCATCGCGGAGGTGTTCTTCGTCAGCATCCGCGAGTTCCCGGGGGTGAAGTTCGGGGGGCGGATCGGGCATGTGGAGGACCCGAAGAGCGGGATCCCGGTCGAGACGATGGTGCACGGGGAGTTCAGCTTCAAGGTGACCGACCCGGAGCGGCTGATCGTGGGCCTGGTGGGGATGGGGCGGACCGAGTCGTACCTCGTGCGTTCGTGGATGAAGGAGCAGGTGCTCAAGGTGATCCGGGACCGGATCGCGGAGCTGCTGGTCAAGAACAAGTGGCCGCTGCTCGATGTGACGAGCGGCGCGTACACCGAGGAGCTCGAGCGGCAGGTGCTCGACGGGATCGGGACGCATGTCGCGGACTACGGGATCGAGGTCGTGCGACTGGGCAACTTCACGATCGCGATCGACGAGCAGGACGCGGAGAACCTCAAGGAGCTCTACACCGACGCGGCCTACCTGAAGACGGTGGGCGGCGTGGAGGGCTACCAGCGGTTCGCGGCGGGCAAGGCGATGATGGGCGCCGGCGAGGGGATGGCCAAGGGTGGCGTCGGGGACGGCTCCGGAGGCGGCGGCGCCCTGATGGGCGGCGCGGGCCTGGGCGTGGGCTTCGGGCTCGCGCAGATGCTCGTGAACGACAACCGGGGGGGGCAGGTGCTCACCCCCGCAGCGGCGGGCGTCGTGTGCGCCGCGTGGCACAGCGCGGTGCCGCCCGGGAAATTCTGCAGCGCATGCGGGGCGACGCTGACGAGCCGCGAGGCGGACTCGCCCGCGGGGGCGTTCTGCACCGGGTGCGGGAGCCCGCTGGCGGCGGACGCGAAATTCTGCGGGCAGTGCGGGACGGCGCGGGGGTGAATGCATGCCGGGGATTACCGTTCGCACGGCCGGTTCTCTGTTGCGATGCCTCGGGTTTCTGACCGTGATCGGTCTGGGTGGGCGGGTGTCCGCCCAGGTGTGCCATGGCGTGCCGCAGGCGTTCAACGACGATCTGTATGCCATTGAGAAGCAGAGGCTGATCGAGCTGGTTTGGTCGATCTACGACCGCCCTCTCGAATCGGGCGAACTGATTGAACACGAGCGTCTGCAACGGATCGACTCGGTCTTCGCGTCGGACTTCTACGCGATCATGGACACGGTGGACATCAACGGGATGTACGACCTGCTGCCGAGGCGCGACACACGGGACTTCCGGTGCATCTTCGCGGCGGTTGAGGTCTGGTCGCGTGCACCGTCGGATCTGTGGCGAAGGAGCCGGCTCTGGCAAAGCCTTGAAGATGACGAGTTTTTTCGCTCCGAGACTGAACGGTACTTCCGCTTGAGGCCTCAGGAGATACTTGACCCGGAGGCAGAGATCGCCGCGAAGGAGTTCGCGATTGGTCAGGGTTGGGGAGTTGATTTCTACGGAGATCTGATGTTCTTTGAACCGCCCCGGCGGACGCAGCGGACCTTCGAGAAGAGCCTGGCGTTCGTTGTTCGCAATGTGCTCCGGCAGATGGGGCCGACAGAGATCGCCCGGCTGCTGGCGATTGCCGACAACGCGACGCCAGAAAAACGCGAGATCTTGCTCGATTTGGTGTGTCGCCACGAGGCATCCCTGGTGGATCGGGACAACTGACTTTCCGGGCTTCCGGCCGCTCCGCGGGGGCGGGTGCCCCACTACCATCGAGACGGACCCGTCCCGCCCGCCCGGCGTGCACCGGGGGGCCCCTGGCCTCGTGAGGATGATCGCCCGATGAAGCCCGCATTCAGCACCGTCGCCTGCCCGGACTGGACCCTGGACCGCATCGTGCCCTTCGCGAGCGAGGCGGGCTACGCGGGGATCGAACTCCGCACCTTCGGGCAGACCGGGGGCGGGCAGAGCGGATCGGACCTCGCGTGCGAGCCGTGCTTTACGGATGGGGGCAAGCTTCGGGAGATGTTCGAGGGCGAGGGCGTGGAGGCGGCGTGCCTGGCGACCTCGATCCGGTATGACCAAGTCGTCTTCCCCCCCGTCATCGGGCGGGTGATCGGGGACTTCGAGGCCCCGGTGCGGGAGACCAAGCGGGCGGTCGCGACGGCGGCCTCGCTGGAGTGCCCGTTCGTGCGCGTGTTCGGGTTCGAACTCGAGCACGAGAGCCGCAGCGCGGGGCTGCCCCGGATCCTGCAGCGGCTGGAGCTGGCGGCGACGACGGCGCGGCACACAGGCGTGCGGATCCTGATCGAGAACGGGGGCTCGTTCCCGACCGCGAAGGATCTGCGGGAGCTGATCGACCGGGTGGGCTCGCCCTACCTCGCGGCGGCGTACAACCCCGCGGTGGCGGTGATGGCGGAGGAGGACCCCTCGGAGGGCATCCGGACGCTGCGCGGGCTGCTCGAGGTCGTGAAGCTGCGCGACCTGAAGACGGGCGACCGGGAGACCGGCACGCCGGCTCGCCCGGTGCCGCTGGGCGAGGGGGACCTCGACCTGGGCGGACTGGGCTTCGCGGGCTTCGTCGGGAAGCTGGCGGACGCGGGCTACGAGGGCTGGATCTCGTACGAGTACGACCGCCTGTGGTGGCGCGACGCGCCGGAGCCGGCGGAGGTCCTGCGCGACGCGGCGGCGAAGATCTACCGCTGGGCGGGCGGCCCGATGAGCGAGCTCGAGAGCCGCAAGTTCGCGGTGGCGTGAGGCGCCCGTGTCGGGCGCGACACAGCTGATCCTGGAGATGTGTGCCGATGCGGGCTTTGCACTCGCGGGGGTGTGCGATTGCGCGCCCAGCGAGCGGGCGGACGAGCTGCGGGCGTGGCTCGCGGCGGGCAAGCAGGGCTCGATGGAGTGGCTCGCGACGCACGCGGACCTGCGGGCGGACCCGGGGCGGCTGCTGGACGGTGCACGCTCGATCGTGATGGTCGCGGACCTGTACGCGACGCGAGGGGTGGACAACGCGGAGGCGCCCGAGGCGGGGCGGGGACGCGTCGCGCGATACGCCCGCGGGGATGACTATCACACCGCGATCAAAGCGCGGCTGCACGCGATCTGCGATGCGCTCCGCGAGCGGTTCCCGGGTGAGGCGTTCCGGGCGTTCGTCGACACGGCGCCGGTGCCGGAACGGGAACTCGCGGCGCGCGCGGGCCTGGGGTGGATCGGCAAGCACACGCTGCTGATCCATCCGCGGCTGGGGTCGTGGCTGCTGCTGGGCGGGTTCCTGACGACGATGGACCTCAAGCCGGCAACGGAGACGGTGGCGGACCACTGCGGCTCGTGCACGCGCTGCATCGAGGCGTGCCCGACGGACGCGATCACGCCGTATTCGGTGGATGCACGACGGTGCATCAGTTACCTGACGATCGAGCGGCGCGAGGCGATCGCGGCGGAGTTTCACGGGGCGATCGGGGACTGGATCTTCGGGTGCGACATCTGCCAGGAGGTGTGCCCCCACAACTCTCCCCGGGACCCGGCGGTGCTGGGCGACGCTGGGGCGACGGTCCCGGACCGCTACGCAAACCGGCCCGGTTCGTTCGACCTGCTGGAGGTGCTGGGATGGGATGCGGAGGCGCGCGCCGCGGAGCTCAAGGGGACGGCGATGAAGCGGGCGACGCTGGCGATGTGGCACCGGAACGCGGCGATCGCGGCGGGGAACGACGGGTCGATCCCGCGGGACGCCGTCGAGCGGGCGATCGCGGTGCGCGAGGACGCAGGCGGGTAAGTATCAGGCGGCAGCGGCGGGACGGCGGGTGAGCGTGAACCGGATCGCGGCGAGGACGATGACCAGGCCGACGCCGGGGAAGAGCCAGACCTCGTCGCGGCCGACGGCGCCGAGCCAGAGAAACGGTCCGGCGAGCACGCACGCGGCTGTCGTCCACGCGATGGTACCTCGATCCAGGTCCGCGCGTCGGCGGGTCGTCATGAGCATCCAAGCGGGGAAGACGAGCCCGTATGCGCCGAGGAAGAGTCGGTAGGCGAGTTCGTGAGAGGTGATGGGGCTCGTGAAACCCGGAAGATCGAGCGTTCCGTCCGTTGTCACGGCGTCAACCGCGAACATCGCGAGACCGATGAGCAGGCCCGCGACCGCCGGGGCGATGACACACGGGAGCATCCCCGGGCGGGCGGTTTCGGGGGTGAGTTCCCGGGAGATGCCGCCATCGACGCCGAGGCGGCGGACCGCCGCAATATGTGCACAGCAGGTGAACATCGCCTGCGCCCCGAAGTGGCATCCGATCGCGATGTCGAGCCACGAGCCGAGGATAAAGAACGGCGCCTCGCTCGGGGTCCAGATCGCCCTGCCCCGCGTCGCGATCAGAATGGTCGCAAGGAAGAAGACGAAAAACCCGAGCGTGAACGCGAGAACAGGGCGGCGGGCGTGCTGGCACGCTCGGTTGAAAGTCAGATCGAGGTAGGGGCAGAGCAGAAAGCCCAGCCCCGTCACCATCGCGAGACCGGCGACGGCGATCAGTTCCGCGCTGCCGACGACACCGACGGGGAAGGCGACGAGCAGGACCCCGAGCGTGAACGAGAAGAAGAGGGTGACGAGCGCGGGGAACCAGTCCACGCGTCGGCGGGCGGCGATCGCGTTGCCCACCAGCGAGGCCCCGACCACAATTCCGCCGATGGTCCCGGGCTTGCTCTCCGTCCAGCCCAAGCCAGCACGCCAGATGATGAAGTACGCGTGGAAAGCGATCGTCACGGCGCTGAACGCGAGCATCATCGTCCGCCGCGTCGCAACGAATCGCTTTGAGCGGTCCGTGTCCCGCAGGAGCCACCCAACCGAGGCGGCCCCGACGACATTCGGGATCAGGAACGCGAAGAAGAACGGCACCCCGCCGTCACGGACCATCAGCGTCGGGAGGTACATCCCGATGCACCAGGTCCAGGAAACGGCGAGAAAGAGGGCCCAGGCGAGCGTGTTCATCCACGCATTGTTGCCGATGCGGGGGCCGCGTGACGGGCGGCGTCCCTTTCGGCTGCACTCGCGTCGGCCTCGGGCTCATCGGGCACGAGCAGATGGGACGGAGGCTTCTCACCCAGCCCCGCCTTCCGCTCGCCGAAGGGCGAGAGAAACCAGCCCCGGAGCGTCTCGGTGTCCTCATCGGTGAAACCGTCCAGCCCGAAGTCGACCGACTCCGCGTGTCGGCGCGAGCGCATCGTGCCGAACAGGCGGTCCCAGATGCTGAGAACCGCGGAGTAGTTGCTGTCGGTCTCAGGCTGCCAGCGTGAATGGTGGATCCAGTGCATGCGCGGGGTGACGATGACCCAGCGGATCCAGCGGTCGAGCGCCGGGGGCATGCGCAGATCGGCGTGGTGGAACATCGCGACCGGCATCAGCACGAGGTGATACAGCAAGACCTGGGGCAAGTTGAACCCGAACAGCGCGATCACGGGGATCGGCGCGAGGCAGGTGAAGCAGACCTCGATCGTGTGGAACCGCATCGCGGCGGTCGCCTCCATCCGCGTCGCGTTGTGATGCACGCTGTGCAGGCGCCACAGCAGCGGCATCTTGTGCGCCGCGATGTGCATCGCGTACTGCGTGAGATCGAGTACGAGAAACGCAATCACGAACGAGAACGCTGGGTGGACGGGCATCCATCGCAGGAGGCCGAACCCGCTCCGCTCACAGACCACGATCACCCCGGCAACGGCGAGCGCCATCGCAGCGCCGACGCCCCCGTTGATCGCCGCGAGCAGCAGATGACGCGCACGCTGCCCCCGCGCTTCCCGCCAGCCTTCGAAGGCCGGCATCAATCCCTCGATGATCCAGAGCGCCCCGAGCGCGGCCGCGTAGACCGGCACGGTGATCGTGTCGAGAACTTCCTGCACGGGTCAACCACCCACTCGTTCCGAGAACCCCTGTGTGTTCG
>DLBY01000126.1 GCA_002480345.1 Phycisphaerales bacterium UBA7812
GGATCTTGGTGATCGCCGATTTTTCGGGACGAGAGAGCCGGGGCGTGCTCGACCCGCTCACGGACCGGAAGCCCGTGCGTGTGGACCTGGACCGCCTTGATGACCTCCCGGGAGAATTGGGCGCTCGCGTCCGGCTGCCCCAGCGAGGGGGCGTCGAGATCGGCTTGTCCTGCATCGACGACCTTCACCCCGACGAGATCTACGATGCGTGCGAGGTGTTCGCGGCGCTCCGCGACCTGAGGAAGCAGGCCCGGGATCCGGACGCGTTCCGCGCGGTCTCGGAAAAGGTTCGAGCGTGGGCGGCCGGGCCCGCCCGCCCCGCGTCGGAGATCGAGACGAAGCCCAGCACCGTGGCAACCCCCGAATCCGAGTTCGCGAGCCTTCTCGCGGGGAGTGTGGGAAAACAACCGTCCCGAGCCGTTTCGTCGATCGAGACGCTTCTCAAGCAGATTGTCGGGCCCCACATCGTGCCGGATCGAGATCCCGAACAGACCGAACTGATCGAGGTGATCGAGAAGTCGATCGCCGACGAGATGCGTTCGATCCTCCGTGACCCGGACTGGCGACGAACCGAATCGGCGTGGCGCAGCCTGCACATGCTCGTCACCGGGCTTGAACTGGACGAGACGCTTGAGTTGTTCGCCCTCGACGCGTCCAACGCGGAGCTCGCCACGCACGGCTCCGAACTCGAGCAGGTCTTGGTGACGACACCCTCGCAGACCGCCGGAGGCGTACCCTGGGCATTGGTGCTCCATCTCGAGCAGCACGACGCGGACACGCTCGACGCGCTCGCCCCGCTTGCCACGCTGGCGCACCGGGCGGGCGCGGTGCTCGCCTCGGGGGTCACCGGGCACACCGTCGGCACGGGGGAGCTGGTCGGCACGCCCGACCCCGCGGACTGGGGTGAGCCCGCCGACGCGTACGCGTCGATCGCCGCGTCTCCCGCGGGCGATTGCCTCTGCCTGACCTGTCCGGGCGTGCTGCTCCGCATGCCCTACGGTCCTCGCATGGACGAGATCGACCGGTTCGAGTTCTCGGAACTCCGAGGCGATCCGTCTCCGCACGACCTGCTCTGGGCTTCGGGCGCCGTCGCTGTCGGGCTCATGCTCGGGAACGCGTTCACCGCGGTGGGCTGGCAGGCCGAACCCGTGGGCGGCGGCACGCTGGGTGACCTCCCGGTGGTTGCGACGGATGACGGCGATTCGATGTTCCCGTGCGCCCAGGCGTGGCTCAGCGACCGAGCCGGCGCGGCGTTGCAATCCCGCGGCGTGACCCCCCTGCTCTCCGTCCAGCACACGGGCGCGGTGCAGGTCGCGGGGTTGCGGGCGATCAGCGGTGCGCCGCTCGCGTGTCGGTGGGGCTGAACGGTCGGGACCGGTTCACCAGATGCTGCGAGAGGCCAACGGCGCCGCCCAGCGCCCGATGATCACCGCGATCCCCGACTTCAGCAGCATCGCGGGGATGAAGACGACGAATCCTCCGTAGAACGCCCTGCCCAGCGTGATCGCTTCCCCGTCGAATCGCCGAACCAAGTAGAGCCATGGGACGCCGATCGCGAAGATCACCGCGTGCCCGGCGAGGACCGCGAGGATCATCGCGCCCCATCCGCGGACCGAGCCGTCGGATCGACGGACGATCCGCGCGATGACCGGTTGGCACACAACGAACCCAAGCAGGTACCCACCGGTCTGCCCGAAGATGGTCACGACTCCCGCGCTGCCCTCCGAAAAGAGCGGCACACCCAATGCCCCGACAAGCAGATAGCCGACCATCGAAAGCATGCCCCAGCGGGGTCCGATGCTGAGCGCACAGAGCAGCACCCACAGCGTCTGGAGCGTGAGGGGCACGCCGAACGGGGGGAGCGGGATCGCGAGCCAAGGCCAGATCTGGGTCTGGCAGGTGAGTCCCATCAGAAATGGAAACAGCACGATCCCGAGCGCGCGGATGATCCCGACCTCGCCCGCACGATCGCTGTCTCGTGCCGCGCCGTCGGCTTGTGAGCCGTCCAACACCCGTTCACGAACGGACGCGTGTGTCAGTCGCAGGCGAGCGCATTCGAGCATCGGAATAGTGTCCGCTTGCCGACGCCCGGCGTCAATCGATCGGGTTCTGCAGATCAGGCGACCAGAGGAGGGGGCGGTGGGACCTGCGTCCGATTCCCGCAGATATCGATGTGCCCGAGCGGGTTGCTGGGCACCGCGAACGGACCTCCCCGGACAACCGCACCGGGTTCGATGCGCAGGGACGGCGCCCAGACGGCACCGCTGAAGACGGCCCGCGGGCCGATCGTCACGGGACCGCCGCTCGCGAGAACACCCGAGAATCGCCCCATGACATCAGCACCGAGGCTCCCGACCGCGAGCGTGCAGGTGACCTCGGCTTTGCGCCCGATGAGCAGGCGACCACAGGTGAGCAGCACGCCTCCCCAGTGGTGCCCCTTGACGCGCAGGTCCGGGATGTCCAGGTTCTTTCCGCAGTGCTCGCACCGCGCCGTCAACGCCCGCGCCGCGATGTTCGAGCCGCTGCCGCAGTGATAGCAGCGCACCGCGGCCTGCTCGATCCCGAGATCGCTGAAGGCGAGACCCCGACGCTGCCCGCGTTGGGTGAGCATGCCGTGTTCCGCTCGCTCGCTCAGGCAGCGCCCGCGTTCGCGGCGCGGTTCGCCTCGGCGAGGCTCTCACGGACGGCCTGCTCGTCGCTGTCCTTGTTTTTCCAAGGTGGCTTGAAGTCCACGGGCGTCGCGACGCCCGTGGACGCTGCGGGTGTCGAAGCCGCGGGCTTGGAAGAATTCGCGGTCGTTTGAGCCCCGAGATCGGCGTTCCCGCCCACGCGGCAGTGCCCGACGAAGCTCGCGCCCTCTTCCACGAGGAGGGTCTTGGCGGTGATGTCACCCGTGAGCTGGGCATGCTCGCTCAGGCGGCACCGGTTCCGCGCGATGATGTTCCCGTTGGTCTTGCCATCGATCACGATGTTCTCGGCGTCGATCTCGGCGCTGCAGTCCGCGGACTCGGCGATGTGCACCTCACCCTTCGAGCGGATCTTGCCCTCGAAGACGCCGAGAATGCGGGCGCCCTGGTCGAAGTCGACCTCGCCTCGGATCGTGGTTCCGCAGCCGATGACGGTCATCTCGTTGCTCAGTCCGTTGTCGTTCGCCACCTCGAACTCCTTGATCGTCGTGAACTAGCCGGGCACGCCGGGCGGAGCCTCGGCGGCGGGTGCGCGACAGGGGCACTCTCCCCGCGTCTCTCGCGTGGAGAACAACATCGACACCCGGTCGCTCGCCGGTCCAGTTTTCGAGGGGCACCACGGGGCGATGGTCCGGGGCCCCGCGACGCCGATTCCGGATCGACTAGACTCGGCCCAGATGATCCCGACGCTTTTCATCGATTTCCCGGTGCTGCTCGCCGAGGCTGCCGCCCCGATTTCCGGGGGGGAGAGCCTGTTCACGATGGCGAGCCTGATCGCCCTCGTCACCCTGACGAGCCTCGAGATCGTGCTCGGGATCGACAATGTCGTGTTCATCGCGATCCTCGCCGACAGCCTGCCCGAGTCGCAACGCAAGGCCGCGAGACGGATCGGATTGCTGCTGGCGATGGTGTCGCGGATCGCGCTCCTGTTCGCGATCGCATGGCTGATGGGCCTGACACGCCCGCTCATCGAACTCCCGTTGCTGAGCGAACCCCATCCGCCCGCCGACGCCGAAGCCCCGCTCCCGCTCGCCCTCTCGGGGAGGGACCTGATCCTCCTCGCCGGTGGGTTGTTTCTCGTCGCGAAGGCGGTCTGGGAGATCCGCCACCAGATCGAGCACACCGGCGGCGTCGCGAAGAAATCGGGCAAGGGCGCGACCTTCGGAGGCGTGGTCACCCAGATCGTCCTGATCGACATGGTCTTCAGCCTCGACAGCGTCATCACCGCGGTCGGCATGACGAGCAAGATCCCCGTGATGATCGCGGCGGTCATCATCGCGGTGGCGGTCATGATGCTCGCGGCCGAAGCGATCAGCGGCTTTATCAGAAGACACCCAACCCTGAAGGTGCTCGCGCTCGCGTTCCTAGTGCTGATCGGCGTGCTGCTGATCGCCGACGCGTTCCACCAGCACATCGACCGCGGCTATGTTTACTTCGCGATGGCATTCGCGCTCATCGTCGATCTGATCCAGTTGAAAGTGGAGAAACCGAAGCAACGCGCTGGACCCGATTCCATCGAGACCGCCGCGCTGAAGAAGGAGGACTCATGAACGCCCGCACACTCGCGCTCATCGGAACAGCCGCAGGGTTCCTCGCGGTCGCCGCATGCGAACAGAGCAGCAGCCCCGACCGAGTCTCCGCTCCGACCGGAGGCCCGCAAAGCGAATCGGAGCAGGCGCCCGCGGAAGCCCCGACAGTGGGCGATACGAGCGAGGCCGCGGAGTCGGCGTCCGCCCAGGCGGGCGACATGTGGAGCGGGGAACGGGTCTACGCGGGGAATGTGTCGTTCGGGGTGCCCGAGGGCTGGGTCGTCCGTCCGCCCTCGAACCAGATGCGGGCCGCGGAGGTCGCGGCGCCGGGTGACGGGGGCGGCACCGGACCGGTCGCGGCATTCTCACTCGCTGGAGGCGGCGCCGAAGCGAACATCCAGCGCTGGATCGGGCAGTTCACCGAACCCGATGCGCTCCGGTCGCGGGAGACCCGTGACCTCGCGGGCCGGACCGTGCACATCGTGGAAATGGCCGGGAGCTATCGCGGCATGGGCGGGACCGCCGAGCCCGGGACGGCGATGCTCGCGGCGATCGTGGAGCAGCCCGGACAGCCCAGCGTCTTCGTCAAGATGACCGGCCCGGAAGCGGAGGTGGCCGCCGCTCGCGACGGCTGGATCGCGATGATCGAGAGCCTGTCGAGCCCCTAAACGGGGTCACGGCACAGATCGCCCCCCGGATTCACGCGTTGCATTCAGGCCGCCAGCCCGGGTCTCGGGGCCGGATGGCCGTTATTGATACTGAGTCTCAGTTGCACTATCATCGATGAAGCGGAACCGGGATGTGGCCCGGCCTCTCTCCGAGCGTATGACAACAATTTCCTCACAGCCTGATGCCCATTTCCCGCTGACGCAGTTGAAGCGGGGTGAGCGTGCCCAGATCGACGGGTGCAGCCTGGATGGCGCGTGCGCCGCGATGATCGAATCGATGGGCCTCGACCGCGACGCGGTCGTCTCGGTCGCACGCATCGGTGACCCCTGTGTTGTGCTCGTGCATCATCGCTGCGGCGGGTCCTGTCGCATCGGCCTCCGGAAAGACCTTGCCAGCCGAATCGCGGTGCGCCCAGCCGTTGACGGCTGAACCTCGGTGAGCGTGCCGTGACCAGCCCCTCAACGGATGCCAGTCCCGAAAACGACTCCGTGATCGCGGCGGCGTCGGCGCGGAATCGCCGCATCGTGCTGCTGGGCAATCCCAATGTCGGCAAATCGACACTCTTCGGCCGCCTCGCTGGTGCGCGCGTCCACACCTCGAACTTCCCGGGGACGACGCAAACCGCGACCCACTCACGGGTCGGCACGACGGAGTTCATCGACCTCCCCGGGATCTACCGCCTCGAAGCCTCGCTGGACGAACTCTCCAGTGAAAGTGCGGTCTGCCGAGCGGCGCTGGCGGGGCGCCTCCCGGGCTCCGACGAGCGCGCGCAGCCGGACGCCGCGATCGTCGTCCTCGATGCCGCGAATCTCTCTCGCAATCTACGCCTCGCGGGCGAGGTCATCCGGATCGGTCTGCCAACTGTCCTGGTCGTGAACCGGATCGATCAAGCGGAGCGGCGCGGGATCGAGGTCGACGCCGAGGCGCTCCGCGACCGAACCGGGTGCCCGGTGGTGCTCAGCAACGGCCTGACCGGCGAGGGCGTCGAACGCATCATGCTCGAAGCGACCGGCGTTCGAGAGCCGGGCGCGCCGCTGCACGACCGTCCACTCCGCGTGTGGGCGGAGGAGACAGCACAATCGTGCGTCCGCCGCAGCGGCAACCGGGCAGACGCCGAGCGGCTCACCGATCGCCTCGACGATTTTTTCCTCCACCCCATTCTCGGCTCGATCGCGTTCATGATCTCAATGACCGTGCTGTTCTGGGTGGTCTTCAAGATCGCGGCGTACCCGATGGACTGGATCGATTGGGCGTTTGCTGTTCTCGCGGAGTCCGTCCGCGGCGTGCTGCCCCCCGGCGCGATCCGCTCCCTGCTCGTGGATGGCGTGATCGGGGGGATCGGCGCGACGGTCGTGTTCCTCCCCCAGATCTGCCTGATGTTCTTCCTCATCACGCTTCTTGAGCACTCCGGCTATCTGCCCCGAGCGGCCCTGCTGATCGATCGCTTGCTCCGCCCGTTCGGCCTCCCGGGCCAGGCGTTTGTCCCCCTGCTCTCCTCGCACGCGTGCGCGATCCCCGGGATCATCGCGTGCCGAGGCATCCCCGACCGCCGGGAACGGCTCGCGACGATCCTCGTGGCGCCGTTCATGTCCTGCACCGCGCGGATCCCGGTGTATGTGCTGCTGACCTCGCTCCTCTTCGCGGATCGCCCGGCGCTCGCGGCCGTCGCGTTCACGGGGTGTTATCTGCTCGGCGCGGCCACGGCGCTCGGGACGGCGTTTCTGTTCCGGACCACCTTCCTCCGCGGCTCATCCCGAACGATGGCGATGGAACTGCCCGGGTATCGGAGACCGAGCCTGCGGATCGCGCTCGCCGCGACCCGCGACCGAGCCTGGATGTTCATTCGGAAGGCCGGGACGGTGATCCTCGCGATGGTGCTCGCGCTGTGGTGGCTGGGAAGCTACCCGATCGCCCCGCCGAGCGCGGCCGCTGAGGACATGCGCCTCCGAGCGCAGGAGATGAGCAACCCGGCGCAGGCCTCGGCCCTGCTGGAGCGGGCGGATCGGATCGACGCCCGCCACGCGACCTCCGAGACATTCATGGGCATGGCGGGACGCGCCGCGGCGCCTATCTTCCGTCCTCTCGGCTACGACTGGCAACTCACCGTTGGCGTCCTGTCCAGTTTCGCCGCGCGGGAGGTGTTCGTCTCCACGATGGCGGTCGTGACCGCATCGGGCGAGGAAGATGCCGCGGAGACCGAGACGGGCCTGAAACGCCTCGCGACCGCGACCCGCGACGATGGTCAGACGCCCCTCTTCACGCGACCGACCTCCTGGTCGCTGCTGGTGTTCTATGTGCTCGCGATGCAGTGCCTGCCCACCCTCGCCGTCACCGCCCGCGAGACAGGGGGATGGCGGTGGGCGCTCCTCCAACTCAGCTACATGACCGCCCTTGCCTATCTGGGTGGAATGCTCGCGTTCGCGCTGACTGGGGGCTGGGCATGATCGCACAGACGACCGGCATCCCGCTCGGTGACCCGCAGTTCTGGGTGGTGACGGGCGTCGTCGCCGCGGTTCTGGCGTTCGCCGGATGGCGAGCCTACCGGGGCTCGAGGCGGAAGAAATCGACCCGCGTGCGGATCACGGTTGAACGCAACGAGGCCGCGAAGAGAGGCGACTGATTCGAGTCGTTCACTGCTGCTCGGGTGACCGCTTCCGCTTTGTGCGCGGAGATGCTTGATTATCGTGACACGAGCACGCGATCGAGCACCGGGCAGATCGGTTCAGCCGCGGCAACCCGAGCTCGGATGTCTTCGAACAGCTCCGTCACACGCTCGCGGGCGACTTTCACGCCCGCGCCCCTGTCCGCGACGAGGGAGAGCGTCTCGCACGCGAGGGCGACATTCAACGCGTTGAACGCGACGGTGCCCGCGCTCGCGCCGTGCGTCTCGAGCAAGCGGACATACTCCCCCGCGGCGCGGAGATCATCACCCGCGAGCGCGAGCAGTTCGGCACGGCAATCCGATGCGGGGATGAAGCGACGCCCCTCGATCGCGTCCGCCGCTTCGTCGCGGAGAATGTTGACCAGTTGGAGCCCCTCGCCGAACGCGGGGGCGAGATCCACCAACGCATTCCTTGCACGAGCAAGCGAGGCGTTCCGCAGGACGAAGAGCTCGGTGCAGAGCTCGCCCACGATCCCCGCGACCGCGTAGCAATAGTGCTTTGCGCCGCGGACATCCTCGGGCGCGCCGGGGCTCTCGAGCTGGTCCGCCATCCCGAGCGATGTGCGCACGAGGTGAGCCGCGATCGCTTCTCGCGGGGCGTCGTCGAGTGCTGCGTACGCGTCGAGCACGAAGAGTGCATCGCCCATCAGCTTTGCGTATCCCTCGTGCGCGACCTCCACGCCCGAGATCTCGTCGAGCACGGCGGATGCCGCCGGCGTCGTGTTCTCCCCCGCGAGGAAAGCCGCGAAGAGACGCAGAACACGGGCACGCTGGCCGTCGGGCCAATCGACCTCATCCTCGATCGTGTCGGCAATCCGGAAAAGGAGATACGCGACCGTGACCTCATCGCGGAGCGGCTGCTCGAGCAGCGGGATCGAGAGCGCAAAGGTGCGGCTCGAGCGGGCGAGCAGGTCGGCGAGCCGGGCGTCAATCCCGACCGGGCCGGCTGCTGCGTTTCTCTGGAACTCGATCACGACGCGCCCGCCTTCCTTCTGACCGTCTTGTCGCGAGGCAGCATCGCGGCTCACGACCCTGCCCCCTGCAACTCTCGCTGGCCTGCCGCGGTCACCACCGCGACGGGAGGCGGGGTCACCCCGAGCTCGTCGAGCAGCATCCTCGCGGTGATCTGTGCACTCAAGAAGATCACCGGGAGCCCCGAACCCGGATGCGTCGCGCCGCCGACGAACCACGCACCGTCCGCGAACGGGGCGCGGTGCGGGATTCGCTTGTGGAGCATCTGATCCAGCGAGTGAGCGAGGTTGAAGGTCGCACCATGATTGATGTTCATCGACGCCCAGTCGTCGGGGGTGAGCTGCTTCTCCGCGCGGATGCGGCCCCGCAGTTCGACGCCCAGGTCTCGATGGATCAGGTCGAGCAGCCGCTCTCGCGCTTTCGGGCCCTCCGACCCCCAGTCGATCGGGGCCTTGCCGTTGGGGGTGGGCATCAGGATGTAGAGCGAGGAGTGCCCCGCCGGCGCGAGCGTGGGATCCGTGACCGAGGCGTTGCAGAGGTAATAAGACGGGTCGTCGCTGAGGCTCCCCCCGGCACCACCGTCCCGGCCGATGTCCTCGAGATTCTGCTCGTACGCCCGCGCCGTACGGATCGTGTGATGCGGAAGATCGATCCGACCCTCAACGCCCATGTACAGCATGTAGGTCGAGCACGAGTACTTCCGGCTGTCGAGGAACGCGTCGGTGTACCTGCCTCGCACACTCTCAGGGAAGATGTTCTTGATCGCCCACGAGGCATCCGCGTTGAATACAGCGTGATCGCAGGCGACTGTCTCGCGTTCGCCAGATTCGCGGGCGATGTGCAGACCGCTGACTCGCCGGCCCGTGAGCTCCGCCTTTTCGACCGAGACACCGGTCTCGATCGTGCCGCCGAGGTTCTCGAAGATCTCCGCCATCTTGCGCATGATCGCGTGGCATCCCCCCTTGGGATGCCAGACGCCGTACTCGTACTCGATGTAGGGCAGGATGGTGAACAGGCTGGGCGCCGCCTTGGGGCTCATGCCCAGGTACTTGCTCTGGAATCCGACCGCGAGGCGAACCGCGGGATGCTCGAAGTACCTGCTGTTCAGATCGTGGACCGACCGCGTGGGCTGGATCAGCGTCGCCGCCTTCATCGCATCGGGGCGTGCCAGATCGAGCAGGCTGCGGATCGGCCGACGCAGGATCGGTTCGGCCGCATCGAGTTTCTTGCGGTTATGGGCGATGAAATCCGCGAACCGCTCGCCGTCAGGGGCATGGACCGCGCCGACCCGCCTGCCCATCTCGTCGATGTCCTGCGTCGCGTCGATGGTGACATCAGACCCGTCGGGCTGACCCACGACCAGGCGATACATCGGATCGAGTCGGGTCAGCTCGAGTTCTTGATAGAGATCCTTGCTCGCCGTCTGGAAGATCTCCTGAAGCACATAGGGCATCAGGTAGAAGGTGGGACCCAGATCGAACTGGTACCCGCCGACGCGGACCTGACCCGTCCGCCCTCCCACCATCGGTTGCTTCTCGTAGATCGTGACATCCACGCCCCGCGCAGCGAGGAGGATCCCCGCCGCCAGACCACCCGGTCCGGCGCCGACGATCGCGACACGATGGGCTCGGTTGTGCGGGGGGGCAAACATCACTGCTCCGCGAAGGGCTCCTCTTCAACAAACACAGCCGGAGCTGCGTCATGTCGCTCGCTTTCGACGATACCGTGGTCCGGATGCGACCGCGAGGGACAAACTCCGAATGAACCCTTCAGATGCGAAAGATCGGGATCTCCGCGGAGATCTGGGCTGGGTTCGTAGGTTCAGATCCCTAGTCGCGCGGAATATCGACCCCCTATGCCGGGTGGTTGAAAACGAGCTCGGAAAGCCCCCGTTCGAGACCCTTACCGCCGAGATCATCCCGCTCCTCACCGCGTGCCGCTGGACCGAGCATCATGCGCCCCGGCTGCTTGCGCCGAAGCGGATCCGAGGGGGTGGGCTCTTCCAGATCGGCCAGTCGCACCAACGGCACCGCGTGCCCATGGGCGATGTCGCGATCATCGCGACCTGGAATTACCCGATTCAGTTGCTCGGCGTGCAACTCGTCCACGGCCTCGCCGCGGGGAACCGGGTCTGGGTGAAGCCGAGCGAACGCTCGCCCGATTCGCAGGGCGCGCTCCTGGAACTCGCGGGCGAGGCGGGGATGGGCGACGAGCGCCTGCGTGTCGCACCCGCAAGCCGTGAGGCGGGCCAGAGCCTGCTCGCCTCCCGAACATTCGATCATGTGATTTTTACGGGCTCGACGGAAGTGGGGCGCACGATCGCCCGGGACCTCGCAGGCCGCTTGACGCCCAGCACCCTTGAACTGAGCGGGAGCGATTCGGCGCTCGTCCTGGCGGACGCGGACCCCGATCTCGCCGCCCGTTCCATCGCCTTTGCGACACGGCTCAACGCCGGGCAAACCTGCATGGCACCTCGGCGCGTCATCGTCGATGAGGCGATCCTCGACCGGTTCCTGGGGTCGCTCCGCCGGGCGCTGTCAGAAGAACGCGCGACAACCACGCCCCAACCCGATGAGCTTGAGCGAAGCCGAACAGCGGCGCACGCCGCGGTCGAGTCGGGCGGCAGGTGGATCTCCAGCGATCCGAACCGAGCCCCTTTCGTTGTCCTGACTTCCGACGCCGAATCGCCACTGTTCCTCGGGCATCATTTCGGCCCGGCCCTTGCCGTTGTTCCCGCTCGCGGAAGAACCGAGCTCCTCGCCTGGCACGATCTCGCCCCGAGGCGGCTTGCCACAGCTGTGTTCACCCGAGATGCGGGCGCCGCACGGCGTGACGCGCCCCGTCTGGGTTCGAGTGTCGTCACGATCAACGACTGCGTGATCCCGACCGGCCACCCCGGTGTTTCGATCGGGGGAACCGGGGAGTCGGGTTGGGGGGTCTCCCGCGGCGAAGCCGGCCTGCTCGCGATGACCCGCCCGGTCTGTGTGAGCCGAACGAGCCGATTTGTGCGCACACCCACGAAGGAGCCCGGCGAGCGCGTGCAGCGGAGCCTTGCTCGGTGGACCCGCCGGCTGTACGGTTGACCCGGAAGAGAACTGTTCGAATCGCGCCGCGGGTGCGTCCGCCGGGCGCCTCGGGGCGAAAGGAGCCGCGATGATCTCCAGCAATCCAGATCGAACGCGTGTGGTGGTGGTCGGTGGCGGGCTCGGCGGGCTCGCGTCCGCTGTCGAACTCGCCGGTCGTGGCGCCTCGGTCACCATCGTCGAGTCGAACCCACATCTCGGCGGGAAGATGAATGTCCTCGAGCAGGACGGGTTCACCTTCGACATGGGGCCGACGATCCTGACGCTCCCCGAGGTGATCAGCGGGATCATCCGACGCGCCGGCAAGAAGGTTGAGGACTACATCGACCTGATCCGCCTCGACCCGCAGTGGCGCTGCGCGTTTGAGGACGGCACCGTCATCGACCTGCTCGAAGATGTCGACGCGATGGCTGCCCAACTCGACTCGCTCTTCCCGGGGCAGGGTGTCGGCGCCGGGTACAAGGCCTTCATCGATTACAGCCGCCGGATGAACCGCCTCAGCCGGAATGTGTTCTTCTACCGCGATGTGGGCGGTGTCGGCGATGTGATGCGGGGCACTAAGCTGGGCGACGGCGAGGTGATGGGCGACGCGCTCGCGATGCGTCTGCACTCGACGGTCGGCAAGACCGCCCAGAAGCATGTGAAGGAACGGCATGTGCTCCAGGTCCTCGAGCACTTCCTCCAGTATGTGGGCTCAAGCCCGTTCCTCGCGCCGGCGATCCTCACAATGATCGCGTCCGCCCAGGTCGACCAGGGGTGCTGGTACCCGATGGGCGGGACCCGCATGGTCGCGCGGGCGCTCGAACGCCTCGCCGACGAGATGGGGATCGAGAAGATCCTCGGACAGTCGGTCGCGAAGATCGAGGTCCGCTCTGCGGGCGGTCCGAGCGCCGTCGCGGGCGTCACGCTCTCGGACGGCCGAACGCTCGACGCGGACGCGGTCGTGTCCAACTGCGATGTGCAGCGGACGCTCCGGGATCTGGTCGGAACTCCGGCAGCGCTCGCGGAGGCACGGAAGGTCGCGAAGAAATACACCCCCGCGTGCAGCGGGATCGTGCTCTATCTGGGCCTCGACCGCCAGTACGACCAACTCGCGCACCACAACTTCTTCTTCAGCAAGGTGAGCGAGGACGAGTTCGGGGATATCTACCAGCGGGGGATCCCGGCGCGGGATCCGACCATGTACATCGCGGCACCGAGCCGAACGGACCCGGACCAAGCCCCGGCGGGCGGAGAGGCGTTGTACATCCTCGTCCACACGCCGTACATCCGCCCGGGCTCGCTCCAGGCAGACCAGGACCGCTTCGTCAGGGAGTACCGCCCGGTGATCATCGAGAAGCTCAAGCGGATGGGGATGCCCGACATCGAGGAGCACATCGTCGTCGAGCGCTCCCTCACCCCCACCGGGATCGAGAAGATGTACAACGCGGAGGGCGGGGCGATCTACGGGCTCGCGAGCCACGGGAAGCTGAACGGCGGGTTCAAGCCCAAGAACTCCTGCGCCGCCGTGAACGGGCTCTTCTTCGCGGGCGGGAGCGTGAACCCGGGCCCCGGCATGCCGATGGTCCTCATGAGCGGCGTCACCGCCGCGGACACCCTGGCGCGGGCATTCGGGCTTCCCGATCGGGACATCGCATCGACGAGCGCGGAACCGGGCCCCGGCGAGTTCCGCCTGCAGCGCGAGGTCGCGACCACCCCGGCGGGCGTCTGAAAGGGGCCTTCGTGACGCAGATCGAGGGTGTGATCCCCGCAGCGAACGCCCCGCGTTTCGCGCGGTTCTTCGCCGGCTACAGCCGCCGGATGCTCCGTCGGTCCTTCGCGTCCGTCCGCCTGACCATCGGTTCGCGTGAGGCGCTCGATGCGATCGAAACGAGCGATCGCCCCGCGATCGTCGCCTTGAATCACGCATCGTGGTGGGATCCGCTCGTGGGCCTCGTGCTCGCTCGCGAGTACGCGCCCACTCGAACACTCGCGTCCCCGATCGACGCCGCCCAACTGCGGAAGTTCAAGTTCCTGCGCAAGGTCGGGCTCTTCGGCATCGATCCGACAGACCGAGGTTCGCTGCGATCGCTTGTTGACCACGCGTGCAGTCTTTTCGAGTCCGACCCTCGAACGCTGCTGGGCCTCACGCCGCAGGGCGCCTTCACCGATGTGCGATCGCCGGTCCGTGTTCGTCCGGGCATCGGCGCGATCGCGTCGAGACTTTCCTCAGCCGGGGCCCCACCGCTGGTGACGAGCATCGCGTGCGAATACTGCTTCTGGTTCGATAAGAAGCCCGATCTGCTTCTCCACGCACGGCCGGTTGCCCCGCCGGACGGCGACAGCACAGCCTCGTGGACGCGAGCGATCGCGTCGGCGATGGACCGAGACCGCCTCTTCCTCGCCGAACGATCGATCGCCCGAGACGAGGACGCGTTCGAGCCTCTGTTCCCGAAGGCCGGCTCGGGGGTCCACCCTGTCTACGACCTGCTGCTCCGTCTCGCGGGCAAACGCCCCGAGATCAGACCGAACGCGCCCCCCCCGCATGACCAGCCTTGCAGTCATCGCGACAAACCTGCATCGGGTCAAGGCGTGCGCATCGAAAGCTCGACGGTATGAGCGTGCTTTTTCTCGTGCTCGCGGCAATCGGCGCCTTCGGGGCGGTCCTCACGCTCGTGATGATCACGATCAACCTGTCGCTCTTCTGGGCTTCGCTCCCCGGGGGACGCCGCGGTGAGCTCGTGACTGTGTGCATCCCGGCGCGGAACGAGGAGCGGAATATCGAGGCCTGCGTCCGGAGCCTCCTCGGGAGCGCACACGAGAACATCGAAGTGCTCGTCTACGACGACGAAAGCACGGATTACACGGGCGAGATCCTCCGCGGGCTGTGCGCAGAGGACAACCGCGTGCGCATCGTGCCCACCGTCCCGCTCCCCGAGGGATGGAACGGCAAGCAGCACGCCTGCTTCCGGATGAGCGAAGCGGCGCGAGGGGACTGGCTCCTGTTCACAGACGCGGATGTTCGCTTCGAGCCCGACGCGATCGGTGCGGGCCTCGCGTTCGCGTCCAAACGCGAGGCGGACCTCGTCTCGACCTTCCCCAGGCAGATCGTGGGCTCGATCGGGGAATTGCTGACAGTCCCCACGATCTTCTTTGTGCTGCTCGGCTATCTCCCCTTCCCGCGCATGCGGAACACCAACGATCCCGCGGCCGCCGCGGGGTGCGGCCAGTATCTGCTGGCGAGGGCGAGCGCCTACCGCGAAGTCGGCGGACACGAAGTCTGCCGCGACTCGATGCACGACGGGATCAAACTGCCTCGTGCGTTCCGACGCGCGGGCCGGCACACCGACCTGTTCGACGGGACTGATCTCTGCCGGGTGCGGATGTACGAAGGTTGGCGTGCGTCGTGGGCGGGCTTTGCCAAGAACGCCTACGAGGGCCTCGGATCACCCGTCCTCCTCGCGTTCCTGACGATCGTGCATCTGCTCGCGCACATCGGCCCCTGGATCATGCTGCCGGTCGTGCTCCTGTCGGGCATCCGGTCTCCAGCGATACCGCTGTTGCTCGTTGCGGTGATCGCCGGCGCCGCCCAGCGACTCATGCTCTCGGTCAAGTTTCGGCACACGCCGCTGCTCGCCGTCCTCCACCCCGTGTCGGTCCTCGTGATGACCGCGATCCAATGGCACAGTTTCGTCAAGCATCTCCGCGGCAGCCGGAGCTGGCGTGGTCGCGTCCAGTCTGCCGGTCCCTTCCCCACGAAGTCCGCGGTAAGCCCGCCGATCGGCACCGACCGCGTCGTGCTTGTCGACGAAAACGACAACGACATCGGAACGATGGAGAAGGTGGCAGCGCACCTCGAAGGCGGCACGCTGCACAGGGCGTTCAGCGTCTTCCTGTTCGCCCCCGACGGGCGGATCATGCTCCAGAAGCGTGCGGCCTCCAAGTACCACTTCGGTGGACTGTGGACAAACACCTGCTGCAGCCATCCCAGGCTCGGAGAATCCCCCGAGGAAGCGGGCCGCCGTCGCCTGATGGAGGAGATGGGGATCGAAGCGTCGCTTGAACGCGTGACCTCGTTCATCTACAAAGCCACCGACGACACAACGGGACTAACCGAACACGAACTCGACCATGTGCTCGTGGGCCGCTTCGGCGGTGTGCCGGAACTGAACCCCGAGGAAGCGTCGGACTGGCGGTGGGCGAGCGCCGACGAGATTGAATCCGAACTCAGCTCTTCCCCGGAACGATTCACACCGTGGTTCCCGATCGCCTGGGAGGCCCTGCGTCAAGCGATGGACGCCGATCCGGCGCACGCGTGACTGGCCGCTTCAAGGGCTGCGGGATCGGGCCCGAATTGGATCCACGAGAATCAACGCCGAGCGTCGTCGCTCGCCCGTTCCAGCAACCGCTTATGCGGCGCGACACGGAAATCCGCGACGACCCGGTCTCGGATCGTGCCGTCCGCGTCGATGAGAAAGGACACGCGGCGAACCAGGCCCAGCGGAAGGCCGACCCCGAACGCCTTGATCGCGATCCGGTCCGGATCCGCGAGCATCACCTGGCTGAGGTTGTGCCGCTTCCGGAACCGCGATTTCGAGTCCCTCGATTGCGGGCTAACCGCGACAACGCGGACCCCGGCCTCGGTCAGCCGGTCGTGCGCGTCCCGCATCATGCACGCCTGGGCGGTGCAGACAGGCGTGAAATCCGCCGGGTAAAACGCAAGAACAACCTTCCCATCCGCCAGCAGATCGGAGAGCCGAACGGTGCGTCCTTCATGGTCGGGCAACGCAAAGTCAGGGGCAGGATCGCCGATCGCTTTCATGCGTTGCTCCAGACTCAGGTGAACGCTCGCAGACATCCCGAGACATTCGGTGAACTCGCGGCAGGGGTCAAAAAAAGCGTAGCCCCGGTGAGAACCGGGGCCGCGCATTCGAGTCGGAGATGTCGGGCCTGTTACGGGCAGCCGGCCGTGAACGCGGTCACGAACGCGTTGATGTCCGCAAGATCGAAGATGCCGTTGCCGTCGATATCCGCGGCGGAGCCCTGCGAGATGAACGCCGCGACAAAGGTGTTGATGTCGGCGAGGTCGAGGACGCCGAGCGGCTCGGCGAGGTCCGCAGCATTGCAGCCGCCGCCGCCGATGGTGATGGTCACCGAGGTCGTGGACAACGACTGCTGGTTGACACCGGGATCGGTCGAGAAGGTCGTGAGCGAGGAATCGAGCACCAGCACGACGGCGCCGGAGAAATCGAGTGTGACATCGCCCTCGGGCGCATCGGACGCGACATCGACCGTGAAGGACATGAGATCGCCCGGGTCGCCCGCGATGCCGCCAGAAAGCCCTCGGCCCGCAGCGCCGGTCGCGAGATTCGAACCCGAGCCTCCCGCAGCAACGGGCCCGAACGCCAGCATGCCGTTCAGCGTGGGCACACCCGCCGAGAGCGAGTCCGCCGCGGCGCCGGTGGCACCGACGGTCCCGCCGAACCCGTAGAAGCCCGCGTCACCGAAAGCGCCTCCTCCGGCACCCGCGGTGTCGAACGCGGTCTGGAGCGTCACGGTGAACGAGCCACCCGGCGCGACGCTGGTATCAGAAGACGAAACGGTGACGGATGCCGATTGCCCCGCGGCGAGACCCGCGGCGAGCGAGAGAGCAACGGTGGTGGTGATGATCTTGTTCATGATATGTCCTTGATCTCTTTCAGCGGGAGAGCGTAAGCCCTCACCGGGATGTGTCAATGGAGTTTTGATCCGATTTTACTTACCGGCGTCGATCACGCGGAGCTGATCGATCACATCTAGGAAGTTCGCCGCACCGTCGCGGTTGACATCACCGCGGTCGTTGAGGACATTCTGCGTCCGGTCCGCGTCGAAACTTGCCGCGATCTCCGACGGGAGCGGCTGGTTCTGGATGTAGCGCAGCGCACCCGCCATGCCATTGAGGGGGGTGAGCTCGGTGCCGTCCCAGCCGAACGGGAGCGCGACGCTTCCGTAACCCTGCGCGTACCCCGCCTGGTTGCCACCGATGAAGTTGGTGTTGCCGGTCCCGGCGGGCGAGAAGTTGTCGATGTCATCCGCGGTGCCGAACTCGCCGTCCGGGCCGGGCTGATCGTTGATCGCGGCGACCTGCTGGCCGTCCATGTAGAGCTCGAAGCCCTGACCGACGCCGTCCGCGGTGAAACGGCGGACGACGATGTCGAAGCGGTGCCATCCGGTCTGGAGCACACCCGGACCGCTGGCGACCTCCGCGATATCGAGCCCGTCGTTGGCCGCGGTGTTGATATACCCCGCGATCTCATCGCCGCGTGTGACCATCGAGAAACCGACCGACGCACCACCCGCCTCGAAGAGGCAGTGGTTCCCGACGAGGTCATCGATGTACAGCCAGAAGAGGACATGACCCGCGGTGGTGTCGTCGGCCCATTCGAACTTGGGACCCCGGAAGCCCTCGACACCGTCGAGCATGAACGCGGTGCGGATGCTCGGGAAGGCTGGCTCGTTGACCGGCACGGGATCGAGCACATTGGTGACGGGGAACTGGAAGGTGGGCTCGTTGGCGTTGAGCCATCCCGTGTCGCGATCGAACGCGAAGTCGCCGACATAGGTCTCGTCGAGGAAGGGATCGACCGTCATCACGCCGCCCGAGGCGTCGTGGGGGAACGGATACTCAAACGCGGAAACGGCATCCGTGTTCGTCGAGGTCATGAACGCGACGAAATCGAACGCGTCGTTGTCGTCGGCAGCACCGTCACCATTGAAATCGGCGCGACGCACCGACGCGGCGCTGTCGGTGATCGCGTTGTAGTTGTCGAGCACCTCGTTCGGGAAGAGGTCGACATCGTAGAAACGCATGGTGGAGATCAGGCCGTTGTAGTCGGTGACATTCGCGACGGGAACCGCGTCGCCCGCGATGCCCGCGTCGGGGAAGAGCGGATCGGAGCCGACCATGCCCAGACCGGCTGGGTTCCCGCTCGCCCAGCGATAGGTCGCGGAAGGCGAGTAGAACTCGCTGTCCACCGCAACGCCATCGAGATACGAGGTCATGGCGAACGAGAAGAAGTCGATCGTGATCACCGCCTGATGCCAATCGGTATCCGCGAGCGGCTCCCGATGCTGGTAGTCGATGATGTTCGCGTTGCCGTCATCGCTCGCGTACACCGAATAGACCAGTTCGTTGCCGTCGAGCGCAATCGCCACACCCTTGTTGGTCGCGCCGATTTCCAGGAGCACATGGGTGCCCTCGAGATCATCGGGCTTGAACCAGATCTCGAAGGTGCCGCCCTCGCCGGGCTGCGCCTGCCCCTCCCACGAGCGGAGGTTGCCAGAAGGCTGATCGACCGAAGCGGCACGCGCTTCGGGGAACCTATACGCACCGGTAATCGCCGGGACCGACGGATCGTCGATCCGGTGGATGCCCGCGGGGATGGGGTTGCCGTCGATGTCGGTGTTCTGCCAAGTCCAGCGCAGGCCGTTGGCGTAGCCCGTCGAAGGCTTCTCCGGTGTCCACGAATCGACATTCGGGGGAGCGGTCCCCGCGTTCCAAGTCTGCAGGTTGAACCCGCTGATGACGGTGATCGGCACCTGCGCGGTCGCCGTCCCGGCCGCGGCGCCAGCGGCGAGTGCGAGCAGGGTGGCGCGATGTCCGGTGGTTTTCATAATCGCTCTCCGTAAATATGGTGCCACGGGTCTGGATTTGGATCCGCGGCGTTTTGCTAAACGCTTAACTGTATCAAGGCTACCGGTTGCCCTGTACTACCGCAAGCGGGATCTCGAGAATTTTGCCCCATCCGAAGGGCGGGCTCCCGCGAGGCTTGAACCACCGTAAGAATGCCCCAATTCACCGCTCTCAGACCCATCCGGGAGGACCTCCCCGCACGATCTGTCGCCCAGCGAACCGGACCACATGAGAAGAAATTCTGCACGAACCGCGATATCTGTGTTGCACACCCGATATCGAGACGATAGAGTTAAGTGCTTAACGGCCATGCCGAATTTTCCCGCGGCAAACCACCGCGTCCCAACGAGGCCGGGAAGGACAAAAACGATGCAGGCGAACACAGGCACAACCCGCACCGCACGCGGCTTCACGCTGATCGAATTGCTGGTCGTCATCGCGATCATCGCACTCCTGATTGGCATCCTCCTCCCTGCGCTGGGGAAAGCCCGAGAATCCGCCAGACGAGTGGTCGGCGCGAGCGATCAGCGGCAGACGATGATGGGTTTCGCGAGCTACGCGGACGCGAACCGCGGCAACTTCCCGGGCGTGGAAGGCGGGGGCCTCACCTTCGCCGCGGCCTTTACCGACGCGAGCCAGATCGATGACTGGACCATCAGCGGAAGCGGCGCGGGACGCCATGTGCCCGCACGGTTCCTCCTCCTGCTCCAGAACGGGTATGCCGAAGCGGAGACGCTCGTCTCCCCGGCCGAATCGCGCGATTTCCTGCCCGACTACCGCGTGCGCGACAACAACATCAACAATCCCAGGCTGTCCGGACCCGCGTGGGTCGATTATCGGCCGGGCGGATGGCAGCGTGGTCAGCTGAGCTATCCCTACAACTTCCAGTCCGTGTTCTACTCCTACGCGCTGCTGGACCTTTTCAACCAGGACATCCCAGCGGTCTTCGGGCCGCTGGTGCGGGCGTGGTCCGACGAGACCAACAGCCGCGCTGCTTTGATGTCTGATCGTTTGATGTTCTACACCGAGGATCAGAAGCTCCGTCACGACGCCGCGACGACCAAGGAAGGCCGGGACGCGACGCGTCAGAGCCTGTGGGAAGACGGTCAGGGCGGATGGAAAGGCCTGATCGCGTACGGCGACGGTCATGTCGAGTGGTCCGACACCTCGATCCTGGGCGTGACCAGCTACGGCGGCTTCTACAACGAGGGCAACAACAACGCCAACAACGGGAACAACGCCGCGGAAATCGACCGCAGCGGAGACGACATCTTCTCGATCAACACCGGGTACGGGAACCAGACCCGCGACTGCGGCATGGTCGTCGGATGGGGAAGCCAAACCTTCCGGCACGGCAGCGACCGAAACCAGACCCGCTGACCCGGATCAGAAAGCATCCGAAGACTGTCTGTGCACCTTCTGGAACGAACTCAAGACGACACCCCGGGGATCTGTATGAATCGTGGAGTCCACTTCGTTCGTGGCGATCGGGCCGGCTCAGTTGCCGGACTGATCGCCCTTTCTTTCGGCCTCACAGCGGCCGCGGGTGTCTCCCCGACCAATAACAATGTCGCCCGGTATCGCATCGCGACCGGGACCTCATTCGTCGGTGATGCTGTCCCCCAATACGCGACGGACGGCAAGGTGGGACCCGAGAACATCTGGGTCACGGGGACACGCGGTCGCCACCGCCTGAACATCTTCTTCGAGAGACCGACCGAGATCGCCCAGCTCCATGTCTACTCGGGCGGTGAACGCGACGACGCGGTTGACGAGCTCAGCGTTCTGTACCTCGATGACAACGGGGTGCTGCAGGCCGCCCCGGGCGGCTCGATCGCGGGCAACACCGATCCGAACCTCGACCTGGTGCTCTCTGCGCCGATCACCACAACGCAACTGCAGATCGCGATCGAGGACCTGCAGGCGACCATCCGAGAGATCGCCGCGTTTCCCCCGCTCGCGGGCCCCGCCCCGATCGGTGAGGGTGTGAACCTGCACATGGCGCGGCAGCACCGCTTGCCGTTCACCACCGCCAGCGGAACGACGAACGGAACTTCCCGTCGGTCCGTCGTCGATGGGTTCGTCAATGACAGCGACTACTGGGACGGCGGGGACAGCGGAACACGCTGGATCGCGCTCGACCTGCAAGATCCTCCCGAAACCAATCCCCCGACCGTGCGGTGGTCGACAACGCCGATCGAGATCGGGGCGGTGCACCTCTACTCGGGGCTCGCGTCCGGCGCCGTCGCACCGGTCTCGCGGGGACGATTCCAGCGCCTCGACGAGCCGTCGGGCGTCTGGGTCGATATCCCGGGCGGCGCCTTCAACAACAACACCGATCCGGAACTGGCACTGGTCTTCGATGCGCCCGTGACGACGGCTGGCCTCCGCCTCGTTGTGCAAAGCGGGGACGCGGTCGTGCGCGAGATCGTCCCCCTCCCGGTCACCACCGGCGCCGGCTGGCCGATCGGGACAGGGGCCATCGAGGGCCCCGCAACCGATGTGCTGACCTACGAAGACAACTTCTTCGGCGTGCGGCTCAGCGGCACGGGCCTGTCCATGCAGACCTCGTCGAGCGGCGATGTGTCGCTCCGCGCCGTCAGCGAGTCGCTCACGCAGCATTACCAGATCCTGCTCAATGTCGGCACCGATACCTACCGCGTGCGGAGCCGACTCACCGGACGATGCCTCGAGCCAGCGGGTGGCTCGCTCGCCGACGGCGCAGCGGTCGTAGAAACCGAATACGAGGCCTTCCCCACACAACGCTGGCGGCTCAGCGACGCGCCAGCCGGCAAAATCCTCACCAACAGCGCCTCAGGCCTCGTGCTCACCGCGGTTCAGGGCATGGACAGCTGGACACTTGCGCAGACGACGCCCGGCGCCGGACCGCAAGAGTGGAACTTCGCAGAACTCGAACACGCGCCCAAGAAAGGCAACGGAGGCTTCCCGGATCTTGCGGACGCCTTCGGATCCGGTTGGGCGTACAACTGGGGACCCAACGACTCCTTCTCCGACCCGGTCGATTTCTGGCCCATGCAATGGGGGAGCTTCTTCTGGGGCCAACGACCCTCCCTCGTCCCGGAGTGGCAACGGAACGGCGAGCCCATCACGCTGATGGGCTACAACGAGCCCGACAAGGTCGATCAATCCAACCAGCCCGTCTCAACATCAATCGGGATGTGGCCGCGCCTCGAAGTCCAGGATCTTCCCCTGCTCGGTCCCGCGGTCGCCGGACACCCCGCGACCTCGGACTACATCCAGGACTTCATGGCCCAGGCCGAAGCCGAAGAACTCCGCATCGACTATGTCGGGATGCACTCCTACGGCGGGCCGAACGCGAACTCGTTCATCAACAAGATTGTCGACGCCCGCAACGCGTGGGGACGCGATGTCGTCGTCAGCGAGTTCTCGGTTGTCGATTGGAACAACGGGAACGGGTGGACCGACGATCCGGTCTACAACTGGTTCGCCGAAGTCCTCTGGAGAATGGAGAACCTCGACGCGTGTCACCGCTACGCGGTCTTCGTCTTCACCGATGATCCGTCGAACCCCATCTCCGACAACCGGGGGGAGATGCGCTACAGCGACGGATCGCTGACCCCTGAAGGCAAGCTCTATGGCGCCTGGGATGGTGACACCCAGCTCCGCACCGATACGCCCTATCTGCTCCACAACAAGGCGTCCTACCGGCGGATCGGGGCCGTTCCCGGCTCGGAGGGAACCGCCTCCACCACGCTCGGGAACCGCGAGAGCGATTCCGACGAATTCCAGTGGCGCCTCATCCCCGGCCCCGCGCCCGACCTGTACCACATCGAATCCGTCGCCGACGGTCGCTTGCTGTCCTACACCGCACGCGGGCTCGAATTGCTCGAAGCGGGCACGGAAGGCACAGCCGCGGATTTCGAGGTCGAGGAGATCCAGCACGGCTGGTTCGCGATCATCGAGCCCGCTCTGGGGCGTCGATTGAGCAGCAATCCCAACCAGGGCGGCGCGATCTCGCTCGCCGCACCGGGCTCGACAGGCGACGATGTCCGCTGGCGCTTCGCCCCGGTGTTCGGAGGCGTCCCGGGTCCCCCCCGAGAAGGCCAAGCCGTGTACCTGGGCGCGGGCGAGGTGCTTCTGGGCTGGGACGAGCACGGGTTCCGTGACCTGATCGGTTTCACGATCTACCGCCAGGACGCGAGCGGTGGCGGCCCGCAAATCGTTGCGAGCGATCTGACCGGTGAGTCGTTCGTTGACACCGTTCCCGCGCCGGGCATCTACTCCTACACGATCTCCGCCGTTGGCGACACGGGCGAGTCGATGCTCGCCTCCCTCGGCGTCGTCACCGCCGAGGCGTGCCCCGCCGATTTCAACGCGGACTTCGTCATCGACGATGCAGACATCGCCGCGGCGGTCTCGGCGATCGGGTCTGGCCTCGACTACAACGCCGACGGCAGCGCGGACTTTTTCGATGTCATCGAGTTTCTCCGCGTCTTCGACGAGGGCTGCGCGAACGGTGGATGATCTCGGTCTCCGAGCGGGCGCGCGGCGGGAGGACGATGCCGGGCCGGACACGCCGGTCCACGCCCTGCCTCTGCAAGAGCACGCCAACACCGGGCGGCATGCCCGCAGACCCGGTGTCATCCGCGAAAGCTCCCTCCGGTCGGATCAGCCTCGGGTACTCTCTGAGGAACACCACGCACGCGTGGCTGCCAATCCGCACACTGAAAGCGAGTGACACATGACAACCAGACCGCTTCTGATCGGTGCACTCTGCTTCGCTCTCGCTCCGAGCAGTTTCGCCCAATCTCCCGCTGAAGGCGAGCCCGCGGCCGTCTCGCCGGAGGGCTATCGCCTGGTCTGGGCGCAGGAATTCTCGGGCGAAGGTGACCCGGACCCACGCGTCTGGGGACACGAAACCGGGTTCTCTCGCAACCGGGAACTGCAGTGGTACCAGAGGGAGAACGCACGCCTTGAGAACGGGATGCTCGTGATCGAGGGCCGCCGTAAACGCGTCGAGAACCCCGGCTTCGAAGCCGGTTCGGACGACTGGCGCGCGAAGCATCGGTTCGCTGAATACACCTCCGCTTCGCTGACCACAAAAGGAAAGCACGAGTGGCTCTACGGCATCTTCGAGATGCGAGCCCGCTTCGAAACCCGGGACGGCCTGTGGCCCGCATGGTGGACGCTCGGATCCGCAAGGCCCTGGCCGGGCTGCGGCGAGATCGACATCATGGAGTATTACCGCGGGATGCTCCTCGCGAACGCCTGCTGGAAGGCAGAGGGCGGCCGCTGGTCGCAGGAGTGGGACAGTTCACGCACACCGATTGATGAATTGAGCGGGTCCAGCGAGACCACCGATTGGGCCAGTGAATTCCATGTCTGGCGGATGGAGTGGACCGAAGACCGGGTCGACCTGTTTGTCGACGGTCGGTTGCTGAACTCGATCGATGTCAGCACGACAATCAACCCCGACGGCTCGAACCCCTTCCGCGAACCGCACTACATGCTGGTGAACCTCGCGATCGGCGGCACCCAGGGCGGGGACCCCGCCCAAACCGAGATGCCGACCCGATACGAGATCGACTACATCCGGGTCTTCCAGGCGGAAGACGGCCGCGACTGAACACCATCCCGCTCGAAAGGAACCGAATGAATGATTTCCGCGCTGTCCTCGGTTCGGCCCTCTTCGCGTGGACGGGACTGGTCTCCAGCGCGACAGCATCCCAATCATCCGATACTTCCCCCGCGACAAAGCCGAACCTGGTTCTGATCGTCGCCGACGACCTCGGGTACGCGGATGTGGGCTTCAACGGATGCGAGGATATCCCGACCCCATCGATCGATCGGATCGCAAAGGATGGCGTCGTGTTCACGAACGGCTATGTCACCGGCGCGGTCTGCGGGCCCAGCCGCGCCGGACTGATCACGGGCCGCTACCAAGACCGATTCGGATGCGGGAACAACCCGACCGTGAACCCGGCGGTCCCCAACGGTGTCCCCCGCAGCGAGCGGATGATTTCCGAACTGCTCGGTCCCGCGGGATACGAATCGAAGGCGATCGGCAAATGGCATCTCGGCACACATCCGGGTCTCCACCCACGCGATCGGGGCTTCGACGAGTTCTACGGCTTCCTCACCGGCGGACACAACTACTTCCCGGACAATCTCACGCTCGAGGACCTCTCGGAAGTCAACCAGAAGTGGGCCTGGTATCGAACCAAACTGCTCGATAACGGCAGGCGCGTCGGCACCTCGAAATATCTCACGGATGAACTCAGCGACAAAGCCGTGGAGTTCATCGAGAGGGATCGAGCAACCGACAGCGAATCGCCGTTTTTTCTCTACCTGTGCTACAACGCCCCGCACACCCCCTTGCAGGCGACCGAGGCGTACCTCGCCCGCTTCGAGCACATCGAGGATCAGAGGCGTCGGACATACGCCGCGATGGTCAGCGCGATGGACGACGGGATCGGCCGCGTGCTCGACGCGATCGACCGCTGCGGAGCAGCGGACAACACGATCGTCGTCTTTCTTTCCGACAACGGCGGGGCGACGAACAACGCCTCCCGCAACACCCCGCTCCGAGGCCATAAGAGCAGCCCCTTCGAGGGAGGGATCCGCGTCCCCTTCGCGATCCGGTGGCCCGATGTCGCCGAGCCCGGGAGCATCTACCACCACCCGGTGAGCTCGCTGGACATTGCCGCCACGATCGTCGAAGCGGCAGGCCCCGACGCGAGAGCCCAGGTCCGCGAGACACACCCGCTGGACGGCGTGGACCTGCGTCCCTTCCTGTCAGGCGAGACCGACGCGCCCCCCCACCAAACGCTGCTTTGGCGTTGGCACGCCCGGGACGAGGGCGTGATCCGGTCGGGAGATCAGAAGCTGATCGACCGCAGCGAGCAGGAAGACTTGCTATTCAATCTCTCAACCGACCTGCGCGAGCGCCAGAATCTGTTGAAAAACGCGATAGCCGAAGACGGCCGGGCAAGCACGCTGCGGTCCGCCCTCGAAGCGTGGTACGAGGAACTCATCCCCCCCGCTCACCCGGGGCTCGGCTCGTGGACCTTCGACGACGATTGACCGCCTCTCGAGGTCGATCCTCGCGGATGAACTTCGTCTGCCCCCAGCCAGCCGTCCGCCATCGCGCTCATTCACAAGAGAGCAACTGCTGAAGATGCAGTTCGATATCGGCGGTGTCGACCACCCCGTTCCCGTCGAGATCCGCTTCGGGCGGGCACGACGGCGCGGCATCGATCACCGCCGCGTACGCGTCGGCAACCTCCGCGGGTGAGAGAACAGTGTCGTCATAAAAGCGGTAGATCGCGATCCGACCCCCGAACGGTGCCGGGGCCAGCCCCCCCACCATCGACGAGGTGACCTGCCCGAGGCCCGACGGGTTGCCCCCCGCCCAGCGATCCGCCGCACCGGTGTTCACGGTGCCGACCGGCTCTCCATCCACATACAGCGCGACCGCTCCGGTGGCGATGTCGATCGTCCCAACAACCTGGTGCCACCCCGTTGTGATCGGTGCCGACACACGCGCTGGCGCGGGTGAACCGTTCTGGACATCGAAGCGGACCTCCCCGCTCGCGATCGTGAACGCGGCCCCCCGTGCCGCGCCCCCCGCTTCCCAAAGCACCTGCTCAGGGAAGGTCGAATCGGCGCTGAACCAGATCTCGATCGAACTCGGGGACCGGGACGGATTCTCGTAATCCGCACCGGACGCGGACGCCTCGGGGAATCGGTACGCCGCCGAGACGAGTTCCGAGGGACCATCGAAAACCGCTTCAGGCGAGAGCGCGCCCCCAAAGGTCCAGACGCGAGACACATCCGTCCCGGGAGGGGCAAGGTCCCAGGACCCATCCCCCGGCGTGTCGACCCATGCCTCGTTGTTCACGGTGAT
Organism: Phycisphaerales bacterium UBA7812; assembly: GCA_002480345.1. Lineage (GTDB taxonomy): Bacteria > Planctomycetota > Phycisphaerae > Phycisphaerales > UBA1924 > UBA1926. The sequence continues at coordinate 27,142 of DLBY01000126.1, forward strand.
GCCGCCGGGAAGACCCGGCGCGGATCCACCGCACCCGGCTGCCGCGTCGAATCGCCTGAGATACAGAATCGTGTCGAAGAACTCCGCGTACCCGTCGTCGTTGACATCCCCCGCGCACTGGAGAGGTCCGCGAACACGGAGCCGCCCCGGTCCCGAGAAACGGTCCGGATAGACCGAGGCATCGAAGTAGTCGCCCTCGAGCAGAACACCATCGATCGAGATACCGCCGACAACTTCAGTACCCTCGAAGTCGAGTTCGATCGAAGGCGATCCGCCCTCCAGCGAGAGAAGCGCCAATTCCGTCAGATTCCCAACAAGATCCGGAGCACCCGCGTCAGCAGGCTGCGTGAGACGAAGCGTCGCCGTCGGAGCGACCCGCACGACGGACGGTGCCATCGATCCGCCCGCCGTGACGACCACCTCCCCGGCCTCGATCGCGAATTCACCCGTGATCTCGACCCGGCCGGTGATGGTCATCGGGAACGAGCCGATTTTCGAAAAACTCCGTCCGGGCCGCTCCTCCAGCAACCCTCCCGACACGAGCAACCGCTGCCCGCTCTCCCCGTCGAGGAGCACATCATCCCACGCAACGAGGTCAAGACCGATCTCGACGGGAGCCTGAGATGAACCGGAGGAAGCCGTCTGCACGCGCACCGATGGAGCCCGCCCTCCAAGCGAATCTGTCAGCATCACCGGGAGTCCGTCGAGGGCGAGGCCCGAATCATCCGCGGTAAACAGAATCTCGTTCGCCATGAACAGGAGGCCGTTCGGGCGGACGAGCGTGTTGGTCGCGGTATAGGGCGTGCCGCTCCCCGGAAAGGTCATCCGGAGATTCGCGTACCCGTCCCGCTCGAACATCGTCGCGACCGAAGGCGTTCCACCCTCCGCGGCCCACGCGTTCGCGTCGCCCCAGCCCGCGCTGCCGATCTGATCCGCCCGGTAGACAAAGCCGTCGAACGGGTTGAAGTCGGTGGGCCCCCACCGAGGCTTGGTGTACTCAACCTCGTACGCGTTCATCCGGTCGGTGAGCTCATCCACAAGCCCCGGGAAATCAGCGTTGCGAACATCGTTCTCCCCCGGGTTCGCAACGATGTCGTAGAGGAAAGGCCCGCCGATGTTCTCGATGGTGAGTTTCCACTCGTCGCTGCGGCGGAGGCCCGCAACGATCGGGTTGTTCCCCCGCACATACACATCATCGTGCGGCGGACCCGAGAGCGTGCCGTCGAGATACGGAAGGAGGTTCACTCCATCCGTGTAGTCATCGGGCCCGAGCGGCGCCCCCGCGGCCGCGAGGAAGGTCGGCATGAGGTCGGACGAGTCGACAGGGAAGTCGTAGGACGCGCCGGTCGCGGGAACGCCGGGGCCCGCCATGGTCATCATGACACGGATGCCGCCGTCGAAAGTATCGGATTTCTTCCCGCGCAACGGGAAGTTCCGCGCCGCGTTCGCGGTCTCGCCCCCGTTATCGTTGATGAAACAGATCAGCGTCTCGTTCGTGATGCTGT
>DLBY01000093.1 GCA_002480345.1 Phycisphaerales bacterium UBA7812
CTCGCGTACTTGACCAGCGTCTTGCCGAACTCGTGCGCCGCCTTCGTCGATTGCAGTTGCCCGTGCTTGAGGTTGTCCTCCAGCGACGCGGTGACCGCGGCGCGGACGAGCTCGGGGTGGGCGTGCCCGAAGGGCGTGTAGCCGATGCCGCCGATCAGGTCGATCTTGACCGATCCGTCGTCGAGCTCGACGAAGATCCCGTTGCCCGCGCCGGACCCCACATAGGGATAAAACAAGGGGCGGCCCCGGAGCCCGGTGACCATCTCCAGGTACGCCTCATAGTCGCTTGATCGCCCCTCGATGGGCCCGCGGACCGCCGTGAGCCGGGCGCTCGCCTTGCCCACTTCGTCCATGAGCGTGTCGATCGCGCCGGTCACCCCGGGGCTCGAGAAGAGATCAGCGGCAACGGTGTTTTCGGACGCGACGGCCTGCGACATGGAAGTTCCCTTTCTGGACGGGTCAGTAAGGAAACTGTATCGACCCGCCGAGCGCCGGGCTCCCGCCGCGTCCCCGATTTCCCGCGCCTCACGGCGCCAGCACCCGGTCACGGAATGACAGGATGTCATCGGTCCCGACGCGTCCGTCGAGGTTGACATCGGCAAAGAGCGAACCGGCGTCGTATGCATTCAGGTATCGGGCCACTTCGGGCTCACCGATCGCACCATCGCCGTCTGAGTCATAGAGCAAGAGAAAAAGGCGACGGTCGCGCTGAGCGCGGAGATCGCTGATACCGGTGCTCCATTCGCTGTCGCCGAGCACCCCGTCCCCGTCAGCGTCGATCACCTCGCGAGCCCGAGAAAACTCCGCGAGTACATAGGCACCCATGAGTCGGCTGCGATGCGCGCGGCTCGCCTCTCGCCACGACGCTTCAGCGCCTGCGAAGAGCTCCTTCTCCGAGTCGGAGAGGCGACCATCGCCATCGAGGTCGAATTCATCGCGGCGAGGGGACGGCGGAGACGGCCCGATGGACGCCCGCACCGCGGCGCGATCGATCCGCTCGAACAGACGAGCGGATTCGAGAAGCGGCCCAACCAGATCCCGGTACACCCCGACACGGTCGCTGGCGGACGCTCCATCGCGCGGACGATCCTCCTGCTTGATCCCCAACGACGCATGGCCCTGTTCGATCTCTCTTTCGCTGAGACGACCATCCCCGTTCTGGTCCCAGTTGACGAGTTGCATTCGATCGATCACGGTGTCAAGCATCGGGCCCAAGGTGTCGCGAAAAACCTGGTCAGCGCCAGCCTGCTCCGCGTCGCTGATCAAACCGTCACCGTCGGCATCGAAACGACAACCGAAGTATCCCAGCGATTCATCGATGTGCGTCTGGATCCGACGCTCCGACACCTCGGCTTCCGCCGACGAGAGGATCCCATCCCCATCGAGATCGCGACCCCAGAGCTCAAGCGCTTCGAATTCACTTATGGCATTAACATGCTCGATCGAGAGCCGCTCGGACAGGACCGACTCAAGCACGACCAGCAGTTGAGCACGGACCTCCCGTTCTCGCGCCGAGAGCCCCGCAGCGTTCGCTTCAACCCACGCGCGGGCTTGCTCCAGGCGTAAGACGGTGCCAACCCCCGGATGAGGCGGCATCCCGCGCGTGGCCGCGGCGAGTCTATCGAACGCATCGCCAGCAGATGCCGGTCCGATGCGCTCGCTCGTTTCGGTGGGCCGGGAAATGGCGTCCTCCGGCGATGCCGCGGTGTTCGTGGACCGCTCTCCGCAGCCGGTCGCCGCGCATACTCCGGCCGCCCAGAGGATCACACCCCATCGCCTCACTGCCCGCTCACCTGGGTCACGAAGAACTGCAGGTCCGCCTGATCCACGGTCCCGTTCAGGTCCGCGTCCGCGTAGGGGCTCTGGTTGTCGTAGGCGTCCATGAACCGCGCGACCTCCGCGTCCGTGACGCTCCCGCTGCGGTCCGCGTCGTAGAGGTAGTTGAACATGCGCCGATCGCGCTGCCCGCGGAGGTTGTCGTAGCCCCCCTCCCACTCCTCGTTCATCAGCAGCCCGTCCCCGTCGGTGTCGAGGGCCGCGACCGCCATCTCGAACTGCATGCGCGTGATGCGGACCATCATGTCCTGGCCCGCCTGCTGCATCTCCTGGCTCATCGCCCGCTGCTGGGCGCGGAAGACCTCCATCTCCGCCTCGTACGCCGCCATCTCCGCGTCGCTGTAGGACCCGTCCCCGTCGGCGTCGAAGGCGGATTGCTCCGGAGGCGGGACATTCATCGCCGCGATGCGCTGCTGCATCTCCGCCTGGAACTGCGACATGTCGGGCTGCTCGACGAGCACCAGGCCCTGGCTCAGCTCCTGCAGGATCGACTGGTAGCCCGCGAGGCGTTCCATCTCGCTGAACTCCCCGTCCCCGTCCCAATCGACGAGATCGAGCGTCTCCTCGCCCGCCGCCCGCTCAGCGTCGCTGAGGAAACCGTCCCCGTTGCTGTCCCAGCTCACGAGTGTTGCACGCTCGACCATGGTGTCGTACAGGGGCTGCATGTTCGCCTGCATCTCCTGCTCCATCGCCATCCGCTCTTCCATGGAGACCTCGCCGTCCCCGTTCGTGTCGAGGTCGTCGGCGTTCCACTCCGCCATCACCTCGCCCATCTCCATCATCCGTTGCATCGCGGACGCGGCCTCCTCGTCGCTCAGCGCCCCGTCCCCGTCCGCGTCCATCGCCCAGAGCTGCAGGAGCTGCGATTCGCCGATCGATTTCACCTTCGCGAGCGAGAGATCGTCCGCCTCCATGAGGTCGTCGATCATCACGAGCATCTGCGCCATCAGTTCCGCGTCCCGCTCGCTCATGTCGGGGTAGTTCTCCGCGATCCAGTCGCGGGCCTCCTCCAGACGCTTCGCCTCGGTGATCGCGATGTTCACCGGCGCGCCCGAGAGCGCCTGCTCGACCCGCGCCAGCGAGGGCAGTTGCTCGAGCAGCGCCGGGTCGATCCCCGCGGACGGGCGCTCGGGCCTCGAAGCCTCCGCGTCCGCGGACGATCCGCTCCCCGACGCGGGGGTCACCGTCGCGGGTTCCTCTTTCGAGCACCCGGCGCACAGGCATAAACCCACAAGCGACACCAGCGCGATGGGGCGAAACTCGACCATGACCAATCCCCTTTTCTTTCCCGATGCCCCACCCCGCGACAAGGACGCACGCCCCGCGCCGGATCGGGCTCCATCCGCAGACTATCCGTTCGTCTTATTCCGGCAAAGCGTCCCGCGGTTTCACCGTGCCGATCACCCGCCCGCGCTCAGACGGTGCAGCAGCACCGCGAGCAGCTGGCACCGCTCGACGAGGCTGGGCAATTCGATCCACTCATCGGGGGTGTGCAGCCCGCCGCCGCGCACACCCAGCGTGTCGATCGTGGGCAACCCCGCCGCCTGCATGATGTTGCCGTCGCACACGCCCCCCGTGCTCTTGAAGGGGAGCGACTGCCCCAGGTCCTCCGCGACGCTCCGCGCCCTCAGACCGAGCGCCTCGGTCTCGGGCGTCAGCGGCTTCGCGGGCCTGTTGAACGATCGCTCGACCCTCACGCTCGGGAGACCGTCGCCCTCCGTCGCGAGCGCGTCGAGCATCGCCGCGATCTCGTCGCTCTCCTTCTGAGAGGGGAACCGGACATTGCCCCACGCGCGCGCAAGATCGGGCACCGCGTTCACGACCGGCCCGCCCTGCAGCGGGCCCACATTCAGGATCAGCCCCCGCTCCGGATCGGGCATCTCGCCGATCTTCACCAGGCACTCCGCGAGCTTCGTTACCGCGCTGATCCCGTCGGTGAACGCGCGCCCGACATGCGCCGAGCGTCCCCGCGTCTCCACCATGAACTGCCCGGCGCCCATCCGCTCGATCGCGAGTTCGCCTCCCGGCAGCGCGGGCTCGAGCGCGATCCCGAACTCGTGCTTCTGCGATTCCGCCGTCAGCCGCGCCGTCGAGTGATAGGTCCCCGTCTCCTCGTCGCTGTTGAGGAAAAACGACCACGAACTGTCGACCCCGACCTCCTCGAGCACCTCGAGCGCCGCGACCGCGATCACGAGCCCGCCCTTCATGTCCACGCATCCCGGTCCGACCGCGGTCTTCCCGTCCGGGTTGATCGACAACTCCCGGAAATCACCCCGCGGATCGTGGACCGTATCGAGGTGCCCCGCGATCAGCACGCGCGGCATGTCCGAGTCCACATTCAAGCGCACGCGCCGGCACACCACCGTGGGGGGCGCCTCGGCGCCCGGCGCGACGCCGTGCAACCAGCCCGGCTTCGGATCCCCCGGGTACTCGTCGGTGCGCGCGCCGAGCGCCTCGAGCCGCGTCGTGAACCGCTCCCGCGTCTCGTCGAGCGCCGCCTTGTTCCCCCCGCCCGTGGGGAGCCCGACATGGAGCTTGAGGTCTTCGAGCAACGCGTCGGCACGCGAGGCGACGGCGTCCACGATCTTCTTCTCGGTTTCGCTGAGCTTCATGCACCAGCCTAGGAGCACGCCGCGGCGCGCGTATCAGCCCGTGCCGTACGGCCAGAGTTCCAGGAACCCCGCGAGCGCGAGCCACGCGCCTGCGCCGAACCCGAGCAGGGTCATCAGCATGACCCGGCGCACCGCCCGGTCGATCGGCAGACGATCGGCGCGTGTCCCGACGAGCGCGCGCAAGCGGCGCCGCCTCGTCGCGATGGAGCCGTGCCGCCAGGTGAAGCGTGACTCGGGGATGCCGTTGAGCCGCGCGACGCGCCCGAGCGCCGAGGACATCGCGCCGGCGCCCGCATCGGTCACCGCGCCCGCTGCTCCGCCGGACAGGTGCCTCGCCGCGAAGGCGTCGGCCTGCCACTCGAAGCGTCGGCTCACCGCGCCGAGGATCAGCAACACCGCGACCAGCGAGATCCCCGCGCCGCCCCAGAGCGCGACGCTCTCGTGCGCACCTGCGGCGTCGAGCACCAGCGCCGAGCCCTCCCCGAACAGCAACGCGGCGCCGATGACGGACAGGGCCAGCCAGAGCATGTGGCGTTTGCGCACATGCGCGACCTCGTGCGCCGCGACCGCCTCGACCTCCGCCTCGGTGAGCGACTCGAGCAGCGCGTCGGTCAGCACGATGTACCGCAGCCAGGGCGTGATGCCGATCACGGCGCCGTTGAGCATCGAGCCGTGCGTGCGCCACACGAGGAACCGTCGCAGCCTCACGCGGTGCGCGCGCGCCAGCGATTCCAGTTCCTCGCGCAGCTCGCCGGGCGGGATGGGGACCGTGTCCCAGACGCGCGTCATCACGGGGGGGATGAGCGCGAAGATCGCGACCGAACCCGCGAGGCGGATCGCGGGCGCCCCCGCGGTCGCGAGCGTCCCGCCTTGTTCTGCCGCGTCCGCGAAGGGCCCCAGCAGGGGCAACACCCGGTCGATCGCTTCCGACCATCCCAAGATGAACACGAGCGGAACGAACATGATCGCGAGGCTGTTTCGCGCCGAGGCGAGCACGAAACGCCAGGGCCCCGGGAAGGCGTAGACAGGCCTCCCCTCGTCGAGGGCGCGGATCATCAGGGCATCGCGGAGACGCCGCTCGATGGGGTGCGCAAGGCGGTATGTCCACAGCAGCACCGCGAACGCGGGCACCGACGCGATCAGCTCGTCGAGCAGAACAGGGTCGCCCACCGCGTCGCGCACGACGCCCAGCAGGCCCAGCACGAAGACCGAGGCGAAGTGCCACAGCAGCGCCGCGACCCGAGTCAGCGAGATGATGCGCCACGCCCAGGAGACGGCGCGGGCCCGCCCCCGCCGATCGAGCGAACGCACGCACACCCGGACGCCCACCCAGCCCGCGGTGCCGATCGCGATGAACACCGACAGCACGAGGCTGAGCCGCCATCCCGCGCCGATCGAACCGGGCATCAGACCGTCCGCCCACGACCCCGTGTGCGACGCCGTGCCCTCCAGACCCGACCCACCCGCGAGGCTGAGCGAGACGAGCACGAGGATGACGAACAGATGGGGCATCCGGACTCTCTCGAACGGGGCAAAGCGGGCGGGACCGATCGGGCAGGCTGCGATCGGGCAACCGGGTCATCGGGACCGGCCCATCAGTCGGCGGGGCTGATCTCCCCCAGGTCGATCGTCGCGCCGTTCGGCTGGTAATAGTCGACGCCCAACCGATCGTCCCGCAGGCTGGTGAACACCACGCAGGAGCGCCCGCTCAGGGCCGCGTAGCGGAGGTCGCCCGATGAGGGGCCCGCGTACTGGTAGTTCTTCGCCCGCTGCACCTGGAGGTGATAGTGCGCCAGTGCCCGGTCGGAATACTCGATCATGTCCTGGCTCGCGATGAACCGCTCATCGCTCACCCGGTCCCGCGGGCGCGGGGGGAACAGCACCGCGCGGACCTCGCCAGCGCGCCCGGCCGCGTCGCTCACCGCCTCGACCACCCCGCCGTATTCGGTCTTGCGATCGTCGCGGTCGAGTTCCGCCTGCTGCAGCATCACGCGCGCGAACTCGGGGGTGCTCACCGCCCCGTCGATCACGAGGATCGAGAGCAGGTCACCCCACACCAGGTCGTCCGCCCAGTCGCGCGGGCGCTCGGGGCTCCGTCCCCGCGAGCCGTCGAGTTCCGCCGTCCGCCGGTTCCGCGGGCGCCCGTCCAGGCGGCTCTCGAGCGTCGCGAAAAGGTCCGCCTTCGATGCGCGCAGCAGGGATGGATCGGTGTCGCCCGCGATCCGGATGGGCTCGAGGTGGCGCAGTGCCAGACCCTCGGTCTGTTCGCGCGACAGGTTGTCGATGATCTCCGAGACGCGGTGCCACCACCGTCGCGCCTCGGGCTCGTCGGTCTCGCGCAGGCGTGAGAGCCAAGCGAGTTCCATCGCGGTCGATGGCATGACGCGCAGCTCACCCGCCGCGGCACGAAGATCACCCAGGATCGCGCTCGCGGGACCGGTCGCGACGACGGAGCGATCCATTACCAGCCGACGCCGAACGGATCCATCCGGGTCGAGTCGGCTCAGCACCGCCCACGCGTCGGTGCGAACCCGGTCGTCGAAGATCGCGGGCGACCCGCTCGCCGCGTCGCCCGGACGCCCGAGAAAGATGTCGAACACGAGCCGATCGAGCGGCTTGCCCGGATACAGCCTCTGGAGGGCGAGCGCCTCGATCCGTTCTTCATCCTCGACCCCCGGGACGGGATCCGCGAGTTTGCGCACGAGCGAGGGCGCCGCATCGGTCCAGCCGTACCGCGCCGAAGCAAGCGCCATGAGTCCGACCAGCGATCGGTCGGGCTCGGTGGGCAGACGGAGCACGACGAACGACTCGGAATCCGCGAGCCCCTCCGGGGTTTCGTCGTTGAGCAAGTGCTCGGCGAGTTTGAGCCGCAGGGGACGCGGAGTCGCGTCCGACCAGACGAGCGACTTGAAGATCTCGCGGGCCTTGGCTCGGTCCTCGGGGGTGCCCTGCACGCCCGCCCACGCGAGATCCGCGGCCTCGAGCCTCTGAGACAGCCGAAGCTCGGGGTTCCGCGTGTCGAGCATGGGCGTCGCGGTCGTTCTCGGGGCGGAGCACCCCGCGAGCGGGCCTGCCAGAACAGCCGTGAGCACGAGCAGCGAGCGGGCGGAGAGCGCGCAGAGTCGATGTCGGATCATGAGAGGACTGTATCACGAGCGCGGCGCGAACCCCGCGCGGGACCGGAAACCGCCCTACGATCACGCCGTGACCGGTTCCGAAACCACCGATTCCGTGTTCCTCCGCGTCGGCGCGGTGCTCCAGCAGATCCGCCCCGCGGTGCAGGCGGACGGCGGCGATGTTGAACTCGTTGAAGTCACCGATGAAGGCTTGGTCCGCGTGCGATTCCACGGGGCGTGCGTGGGGTGCCCCTCCGCGACCATGACCCTGAAGACCGGGATCGAGCACAGCCTCCGCGAACGCGTCCCAGAAGTGACGGGCGTCGAAGCCGTCGAAGACTGATCAGGCCCGATCCCCCTGAGCAAACCCCATCCCAGCGTGCGGCAATCGCGGCTAGGCTGGCGTGACTGAACAGGCCCTGTAGCTCAGCGGTTAGAGCAGGCGACTCATAATCGCTCGGTCCCCGGTTCGAATCCGGGCGGGGCCATT
>DLBY01000142.1:0-27758 GCA_002480345.1 Phycisphaerales bacterium UBA7812
CGCGGAGGCGGTCCGTCTCCCGTTCCTCCTCGAGCCGCTCGGCTTCGCGTCGCTCGCGGGCCTCGGCCATGCGCTCGATGGAATCATCGACGACCTCGCCCACGATCCGGGCCTGTTCCGCCTCGGCGCGGGCGATCAGCAGGCGCGCGGATGAGGCCGGGTCGGGACGATCGGTCGCCCGAAACAGGGAGGCGGAGATGCCGGGAGCGGGGTTCATCGCGCACCCGACTCGGCGGTGCCGGGGCGCGGGTGAAGCGCGACCCCGCGGACAGGGTCAGGCGGCGCCCCGCCGGGTCGGGCTGGGCGGGCGGATCACCCGATCCGGGCTCCGGGGACGGCGCTGGACTCGGGCGGCGGATCCGCTAGAGTGGGCATCGCTGAAGGCCGACAATGCACCCATCGGGGCGCGGCCAACGGAACCGGGCATCGCGCGGCGGAGAAACGCCGGACCGAGCGGGTGGCCCCTCGGTGAGTGCCGGACTCGAGCAGCATGAACGAACACGAACCAAGCGAGCCTCCGTCTGCGTCGTCCGAGGACGATGCGTTGGGTCGAGAACCGGGCCGCGGCGGGGCGTCTCTCGGCGTGGATCTGATCGACCGATCGGGGGCGATGGACGCCGCGCGTTTCGAGCGGCTTTCTTCGCAGGTGCGATCGGTGCTCGCGCACACCGGCGCGTCGGGCGAGGTGCGGATCGAGATCGTCAACGACGAGGCGATGGCGCGCGCGCACGCGGAGTATCTCGATATCGAGGGCACGACCGATGTGCTGACCTTCGATCTCTCGGGCGGCGCGAGCGCCGAGGGGTCGCCCCTGGATGTGGACATCATGATCTGCGCAGACGAGGCGCAGCGGCAGGCTGATGACATCGGGCATTCCGTCGAGGACGAGATGACGCTCTACGCGGTCCACGGGGTGCTGCACTGCCTGGGCTTCGACGACACCGACGAGGCTTCGTTTGCGCGCATGCACGCGGAGGAAGACCGCCTGCTGACCGCGGCGGGGCTCGGGGCGCTGTTCGCGGCCGAGAACACGGCTCGCGCCGGGGGTGCGGACCAAACCGGCGAGGGGGGCGAGCGATGAGCCCCTCGGTCTGGATCTGGATCGCGCTGGTCGCGGTGCTCGTCGGCGCGGTGCTGAGCACCATCCAGCTCGCGTTGCGATCGGTGACCCGGACGGGGATCGAGGCGCTCGCGCTGGACCCCGCGGCGCGGGACAAGGGCCTGCGCGACGGGCTCGAGCGGATCCTCGACGACATCCCGGGGCACGCGGCGGCGGTCGCGGTCCCGCGCGTGCTCGCGAACCTGATCGCGGGGATCGCGCTGGTGCTCTGGATGGGCGGGATCCCGCTGGGCACGCCCGCGGACGGCACCGGCGCACCGGCGGGCGGGATCGCGTTGCTCGACGCGCTGCTGGGGCTGCTCGTCGCGTGCGTGGGCATCTGGGGCTTCAGCGTGGCGCTCCCCCTGGCGATCGCGGAGCACGCGGCGGATCGGGTGGTGATCGTCTTCGCGTGGCTCATCCGCGGGATCGCGGTCGTGCTCGCGCCGCTGCGCGGGCTGGTCGCGTTCACGACGGAGGTGGTGCGCCGCCTCACGGGCGAGACGGCGCGCACGACCGCGGAGGCGCGGGAGGCGGAACTGCTCAGCCTCGTGGAGGAGAGCGAGCGCGAGGGCGACCTCGACGAGAGCGCCCGCGAGATGATCGAGGCGGTCGTCGAGTTCCGTTCGACGACGGTCGAGCAGATCATGACCCCGCGCACGGACATCCAGGGCCTGGAGTACACCGACGACCTCGCGGCGGTGAAGGCGGCGGCGGCGGACGCGACGCACAGCCGGATCCCCGTGTTCCGCGAGACGATCGACTCGATCGAGGGCGTGCTCTATCTCAAGGACCTGCTGCGCTGGCTCGTGAGCGGCGCCGCGGACCCCGAAGGATTCTCGCTGGCGTCGATCTGCCGGCCCGCGACCTTCGTCCCGGAAACCAAGACCGTCCGCGAGCTGCTGAGCGAACTGCTCGAGCAGAAGGTGCACATCGCGTTCGCGACCGACGAGTACGGCGGCATCAGCGGGCTGGTCACGATCGAGGACATCATCGAGGAGGTCTTCGGCGAGATCCGCGACGAGTACGAGCCCGAGGACAAGCCCGATCCGCAGGTCGTGGTGGATCACGAGGCGCGGAGCGCGGAGATCGACGGGCGGGTCGAGGTGGACGACGCGAACGACGAGCTCGAGGCGATCGGGATCGAGCTGCCCGAGGACGACGACTGGGACACCGTGGGCGGGTTCGTCGTGACAACCATGGGCAAGATCCCCGACGCCGGGGAGACGCTCGTGCACGAGGGGATCGCGATCACGATCCTCGAAGCGGAGCCGACCCGCGTGGTGCGCGTCCGCGTGTCGCACGCGGAGGCGTCCGCGGTCGCGTGATCACCGCCGACGGCGGGTCGCGGCGAGGGCGCCCATCGCGAGCAGGCCCGCGGCGCCGGGCGCCGGGACGAGGTTGAAGTTGAACGCGAAGTTGCTACCCAAGCCCTGCGCAGCGGCGCCGGACTCGAGGAAGATGCTGAAGGCGTAGTCGCCCGCGTCGAGCGTGCCGGTCAGGTGGACGCCGGGCTCGTTGACCGCGAAATCGAGCGGGCGGTCGATGTCGAGCGAGGGACCCTGGAAGGACCAGCTCGCGAACTCGCCCATGACATCGAGGTCGAGGGTGTACGCCGCCGCCTCGGTGAGGGTGAACCCGACCATGAACGAGGTCCGTCCGACGCCGGCGCTCATGCCGACGGGCGGGCCCGCGGCGCCGTCCGCGGCGCCGGTCACGGAGATGCCGTTGCTCGCGAGCGAGGAGGTCTGGGCCGCGTACGCCCAGGCGGACCCCTCCGCACCATCGGAGAGCGTCGCGGAAAGGGTCTCATCGAAGAGCCCGAACCCATCGGCGGCGCGGCTGTCGCTCTGCGTCCCGGTCGGGAAGAAGGCCTGGATCTCGACCCAGCGGTCCTGGGCGGTGTACTCGATCTGGGCATGGGCCGCGGAGACCGCGAACCCGGCCGCGAGAAGCGTGATCGTGGTCTTCATCGTGCTGTTCCCCTCTCGCAACTGAGCCGACGATGCGCGGAACGCACGCGCACCCCGTGCCGTCCGGTTCATCGTCGAAGATGACACCCGGGTGCGCATTGACCAGTCAATCGGTGTCGAGGTGCCAAGTTCTGCCGTATCCGGACCCTCCCGATGCCCGAATCGGGGAGGGCAGAGGACAGGGCCCCGGCGCGTGGGACGCGTTCTACGATGCCCGCGATGGCAGACCGATTGACGCTCTACAACACCCTGACGAAGCGCGCCGAGGCCTTCGTGCCGGCGGACCCCGAACGGGTGACCTTCTACACCTGCGGGCCCACGGTCTACGACGATGCGCACATCGGCAACTTCCGCTCCTTCCTCGCGGCGGACCTGCTGCGTCGGTTCCTCGAGAGCCCGCTGTGCCGGGTCGAGGGCCCGGACGGCGCCGTGCACGACGGGCCCCGCACGGTTGTGCATGTGATGAACATCACGGATGTGGGGCATATGACCGACGACGCGGCCGCGGACGGCGGGGGCGAGGACAAGATGGCGGTCGCGGGCGAGCGCCTGCTGGAAGCAAAGAAAGCGGGCACGATCCCCGAGGGCGTGGAGATTGACCCGCGCGATCCGCACCAGATCGCGGACTACTTCGCGACGCGGTTCGTCGAGGACGGCAAGGCCCTGGGCCTGAAGGTGTGCGCCGAGGCGGAGAAGGACGCGAGCCTGATGCCCCGCGCCTCGGATCATGTCGGGGACATGAAAGCGGTCATCGCGGCCCTGCTGGACAACGGGTCGGCGTACGCCGCGGGCGAGCCCGGCTCGCGGGCGGTCTACTTCCGCGTGGAGTCGTTCGCGCCCTACGGCACGCTGTCCGGCAACACGCTCGAGAAGATCCGGGGGGGCGCGGGGGGACGCGTCACCGACGCGGCGCAGAGCGAGAAGCGTCACCCCGCGGACTTTCTGCTCTGGAAGGAAGACGAATCGCACCTGATGAAGTGGCCCGCGCCCGATCACCCCGCCTGCGAGGGCTGGGGGATGGGCTATCCGGGCTGGCACATCGAGTGCACCGCGATGTCGCTGGGCAGGCTGATCCCGGGCGGGCTTCGGCGCCTCCTGGGGCAGAAGGGCTCCGGGTCATCGATGCCCGTCGAGATCGACCTGCACTCGGGGGGCGAGGACAACATCTTCCCCCACCACGAGTGCGAGCGGGCCCAGTCGTGCGCGTTCACGGGCGGAGAGCGGTTCGCGCGCCACTGGTTCCACGCCCGCTTCCTGCGCGTCGAGGGGCAGAAGATGTCCAAGAGCGCGGGGACCTTTTTCACCGCGCGCGACCTGTTCGCACAGGGGCACGAGCCCGCGGCGGTGCGCCTGGAGCTCATCAAGACCCACTACCGCTCCAACGCGGACTTCTCCGCGGAGGGGCTCAAGGCGAGCGCGAAGACCGTCGAGCGGTTCCGAAAGGTGCTGGACGCGGGCGGGGGCGAGACAGCGACCCTCGGGATCGGGGATCACCCGGTGCTGGAAGCGGTCGCGTCGGCGATGCACGACGACCTGAACATCGCGGGCGCCCTGGGCGAGATCAACAAGTGGCTCAACGCGACGCCCGATCCGACGCCCCGCGACGCGGCCGCGATGCGGACGCTCGACGGCGTGCTGGGCCTGCTGGATCTGAAGCGGGGCGAGGCGAAGTCCACCGCGATCGGCGTGTTCCTGCCGGGCGTTGAGCCCGACGAGACGATCGAGGCGCTGCTCGCGGAGCGGGCGGCGGCGCGGAAGGCGAAGGACTTCGCCCGTTCCGACGCGATCCGCGACGAGCTCGCGGGCATGGGCCTGTCGATCAAGGATGTCGCGGGGGGCAAGGTCGAGGTGGGCCGGGCCTGACCCGGACCGCGGGCCCGCGCCCCCGTCTATCCTCTGGCTGCGATGCCTTGGACGATCTGGCGATACACCCTTGTCGAGCTGTTCCGGACCGTCTTCATGGCGACCGCGATCCTCGTGAGCGTGATCGCCTTCGCGGCCGCGATCAAGCCCCTCGCGGAGGGCGCCCTCTCGCCCGTGGGCGCGGTGAAGTTCATGGCGCTCGCGGTGCCCCCCATGCTCGCGTACGCGCTGCCCTTCAGCGCGGGGTTCGGCGCCGCGCTCGTCTATCACCGCATGGCACAGGACAACGAGGCGATCGCGGCCCACTCCGGGGGCATCAGCCACCGGGCGTTGCTCGTCCCCGCGGCGTGCACGGCCCTGCTGCTGGGGGGCACGCTCAGCTCGCTCAACGAGTGGGTGATCCCGCGCTTCCTGCACTCGATGGAGCGGATGATCAGCCTCGATGTCGCGCAGCTGATGATCCGCCAGATCGAGCGGGGGCAGGCCGCGGAGTTGGGTGGTGTCATGATCCACGCGGAGCGGATCGATCGGATCGAGCCTCCTCCGGAGCTGGGCGCACGGCAGATGTACCTGATGCACCGCGTGACGGCGGTGCAGCTCAACGACGAGGATGTCGCCGACAGCGATGTGACGGTCGCGAAGGCGTGGCTCTGGACCACCCCCGACCCCGACGATCCGGACAAGACGATCTGCCGCGTGCAGATGGAAGACGGGGTCTACGCGCCGTCGTCGGGGGGGCTGCGGCAGGTCGAGACGGGGCGCTGGCGGGCGATCCGCATCCCCGACGCATTCGAGGAAGACCCCAAGTACTTCACCTTTGCCGAATTGCGGGCGCTCTACGACGACCCGGACCGGATCGACTTCGTTGATGTGCGCCGGGTGCGCCTCGCCGAGGCGATCGCGCGGACACGGATCCGCGAACGCCTGACCCGGGAGCTGGCGGACACGAGGCGGCTGACCCTGCTGGGGGACGGCGGGCAGCGGTACGAGATCACCGCCGACAGCCTCGCGCCCGCGCCGGGGGGCGCGATGCGCCTGGTGCGTGAGGGTGAGCCGGTCCGGGTCCGTCGCTACGAGGTCGGCGCCGGGGGCGAGCTGACCCCCTCAACGGACTACGCGGACCTCGCCTGGCTGCGCCCCGAGGAGCGGGACCGCGCCGAGGGCGCGTCGCTCTGGGACGAGGCGGCGAGCAGCGGGCCCAGCCTCCGCTTCGCGCTCCAACTCGTCGATGTCCGCACCGAGCGGCCCGGACGCGAACCCGTCGAGCGGACCCGACGCGATTTCCGCTCGCTCCGCCTCGCGGGCGACCCGCTCGAACAGCTCGCGCAGCAGACCAGCGCGACGCTCCTCGACGAGGCGCACGCGATGGAAGCGGAGGGCGAGGGGGGCGATCTCGTCCCCTCGGTCGCGGCGGACCTCTCGTACATGATCGCGAAGCTCCGGCGCGAGATCATCAGCAAGCAGCAGGAGCGGATGGCGATGTCGGTCGCCTCCGCGGTGATGCTGATGCTCGGCGCGATCACCGCGATGCGCCTGCGCGACAGCCTCCCCCTCGTGGTCTACCTGCGGAGCTTCTTCCCCGCGCTGGCGATGATCCTCCTCATCTCCTCGGGGCAGAGCTACACCCACAGCTCCAGCGTCCCGGGGGGCGTCGCGCTGCTCTGGTCGGGCGTCGTCGCGGGGGGCATCATCGCGGCCTACGAATTCGTCAGACTGGCCCGGCACTGACGCCCTCCGCCAGGCATCCGGAGCACGCGTGACCCGCGAGGCGACTGAACAACCCGGGCAGGACTCCCCGCACGCGCCCGGAGCGCACGCGATGCTCCGCGGCACCCGTCCCCTCCGCTGGCCCGCGGGGTGGACACCCGTGATCGTGTTCGCGCTGGGGATGCTCGCGCTTCGGCTCGTCTTCCTCGCGGGGTTCGACCCCTTCACGCTCATCGAGGACGAGGCGCACTACTGGGAGTGGAGCCGCCGCCTGGGGCTGTCGTACTACTCCAAGGGCCCGGGCGTCGCCTGGGCGATCGCGCTCGCGACCGCGCTGTTCGGCGATGTCGAATGGGCGGTCCGCCTCCCCGCGATGATCGCGTCATCGGTCGGGTCCGTCGCGGTCGCGGGGCTCGCGCGCGACATCTTCCCCGATCGGCGCCTGATGCTCGCGAGCGCCGTCGCGTACCAGACCATGCCCGGCCTGTTCGCGACCGGCGCGCTCATGACCATCGACGGGCCCTATGTCGCCTGCTGGTCGCTCGCGGCGTGGGCGGGGTGGCGGGCGCTCGCGCAGGGCGGCCGCGTCGCGTGGATCGCGCTGGGCCTCGCGCTGGCGCTTGGGTTCCTGTTCAAGTACACGATCCTGCTGCTGCCCCTGGGCCTCGCGCTGTTCGCGATTGTGCGCCGGAAACACCTCCGGATCGCGGGCGGGGGCTGGATCGCTTCGGGCCTGTTGTGCGCCCTGCTCGGGCTCGTCCCCATCGCGGTCTGGAACGCCCAGCACGACTGGGCGACGGTGCGTCACCTGCTGGGGCATCTCGGCGTCGAAGGCGGAGACATGCCGGCGCGGCAGGGGGGCGACGCGGGCTGGTCCTACCACCCGCTCTGGACACTGGAGTTCATCGGGCTCCAGTTCGCGGTCGCGGGCGCGACCGCCGCGCTCGCCGCGCTGGGCGTCGTCAACATGCTCAAGGCGAGCCGCGCCGGACGCGCCGAGTGGCGCGAGGCG
This sequence comes from Phycisphaerales bacterium UBA7812, assembly GCA_002480345.1. Classification (GTDB taxonomy): domain Bacteria; phylum Planctomycetota; class Phycisphaerae; order Phycisphaerales; family UBA1924; genus UBA1926. The sequence continues at coordinate 7,655 of DLBY01000142.1, forward strand.
GGCCCCGCTTTCCTGCTCTGCTGCTCGGCACCCCTGCTCGGGTTCTACGCGCTCGTCACCCTGTTCACGCAGGTGGAGGCGAACTGGACGATGGCGGCCTATGCCACCCTTGCGCCGATCGCCGCGTGGGGCGCGGCGGACGGGATCGTGCGCCACGACCGTCCCATGCGGTTCGTCTGGCACCTGTGTCTCGTGATCCTGGGCGTCATGATGGTCGGCGGGCCGACGCTTGCGTGGTTCGTGCGCACGGACGCGGCCCCCGCCTCGATGGGGCGCATCAAGCCCATCACGCCCTACATCGACGAGGTGCGCACCGTCGCGGCGGAGGTCGAGGCGGAAGCGGGCGAACCCCCGGTCTTCATCGCGATCCACTATGGGCGTGCCAGCCAACTCGCGTTCTATCTCCCGGGGCACCCGACGGTGTACGCCGCGAGCGCGCACTTCGGGTACGGGCGCCGCACGCAGTACGATGTCTGGGCGGAGACCGATCTCGCGAACCCCGAGGTGGGCGATCGCCTGCGGGGCAGACCCGCGGTGCTCTTCGACGGGAGCGTGCCCGACTGGCGACGGCTCTTCGAACGGGTCGAGCCGGTCGGCGTGCTCGAGCACGAGCCCAAGAAGGGACGCCCGGTGCTCAAGGGTTTCGGCTACACGGGCGTGCCCGACGAGCGCGCCCGGAACGCGAACGGGGCGACGGAGTGAACGCGTGAGAACCGGCAACAAACACAGGCTCCGCGTCACGGGTCGATGGGCCGCGGTCTTTGTCCCGGCGTTCCTCATCGCGTGGTCGCTCGACCCGCTGGTTTATCGCGCGGTGCTGGATGAGTCGAAGGCGGCGCGGGACTGGGTCGAGCTGCTCAGGCAGGTCGGGTACTTCCCGACCTGGGTCGGCGTGGCACTGCTGCTCTGGTTGCTCGACGCGGGGCGCGGCCCCGAGGGTCGGCGGGCCGCCGAAACGCTCGGGACGCTCGCGACACCCCGAGAGCCCAAGCCCTGGCACCACCGGGGCGGGCTCGTCCTGCTCGCGGTCATCATCAGCGGGCTGCTCACCGATGTCCTCAAGCCCATCATCGGCAGGCTGCGCCCCGACGCGGAGGGCGTCGCACGCTTCGCGGACCGGCCCTGGATCCTCTGGGCCCAGGACCACTGGATCGGGTTCGGCCTGCCCAGCGGGCACACCACCGTCGCCTACGCGGGCTGCGGCATGCTCGCGCTGCTCATCCCCGCCTGGCGCTGGCCCATGCTCACCCTCGCCGCGGGGTGTGCGCTGACGCGTCTCTACGCCGGGGCGCACGCGCTCAGCGACACCGTCGCGGGGGCATGGGTGGGCCTCGCGGTCGCGGCGTGGCTCTTTGCGTGGGGCGCTGGCCCCCGGCGGGGCCCCGCGGGCGGGCTGGTGCCCGCGGAATCGTGATCGACGCCGGCGCGGCCGATAGACTCGCCTGATCCATGCGCCTCCTCGACCGCTACATCGCCCGGCAGTTCGTGCTCAATGTCGCGGTGCTGTTCGTGATCCTGTTCTGCTTCGTGGTCACGGTGGATGTGTCGATCAACCTGCGTCGGTTCAGCCGGGTCGCGGCGGGGCTGAGCCAGAGCGAGGGGACCTCCGCGTTCCGGCACGCGGTGGTGACGACGCTGGTGATCATCGACCTGTGGTGGCCCCGGCTGATCCAACTGTTCAACTACCTGCTGGGCCTGGTGATGGTCGGCGCGATGGGGTTCACCTGCGTGCAGCTGCTGCGGAACCGGGAGTTCCTCGCGATGGTCAGCGCGGGGCAGAGCCTCCAGCGCGTGCTCCGCCCCTTCCTGATCGCGGGCCTGGGCCTCTCGCTCGTGCAACTCGCCAACCAGGAGCTGCTCGTTCCGCGGATCGCGCCCCTCCTCCCGCGCCAGCACGACGAGGCGGGGCAGCGCACCCTCGCAGCGTCGCGCGTGCCGCTCGTGCAGGACGGCTCGGGGCGGATGCTCTACGCGTCCGCGTTCGACCCCGACGCGGGCACGCTGACGGATGTCTTCATCCTCGAGACCGACGAGCAGGGGCACGCGACGGGCGCGATCCGCGCCCCGCGAGCGGTCTGGGCGGACGGCGCCTGGGAGCTCGAGGACCCCGTCGCGGAGACCCGAGACCTGCGCCCGGGCTCGAGGCCCGTCGCCCCCGAACGGTTCGAGACCAATGTGAACCCCACGCTCCTCCAGATGAACCAGTACAAGGGCTACCGCGAGGCCCTCAGCTTCAGGCAGATCGGCGCGCTGCTGAGCAGACCCGAACTGCTCGACGCGGCGGCGGCGGCGGAGTACCAACGCCTGCGCTGGGGACGCTTCAGCGTCGTGCTCACCAACCTGCTCGCGCTGGTCATCGCGGCGCCCTTCTTCATCAGCAGGCTCCCCACTGGCGTGCTGGGCAGGACCATGATCGCGGCGCCGGTGCTCATCACGGCCCTGATGGGGGGTGTGCTGGGCGCCTCAGCCGCGATCCCGGGGATGCCGCCCCTGCTGGGCGTGTTCGTGCCCCCCCTCGTGCTGCTGCCGATCGCGATCGCGAGCTACGGCGCCGTACGGACCTAAAGCCCTTGACCCGCCATCACGAGCGTGGACCTGTGCACACCCGGGCCGGCTCGCGGTGTCGATCAACCGGTCGTCGGGTCTTGCCACGGGGGCTCGGCGCAGTACAGTACGAGGAGCGGGGGCTCGGGAATGACCCCGCGCCCAAGTCAGTCTGCCTCGGTCGTTTATGCGGCTCCGGGGCTCATCCAGCGGGGACGCGACGATGGCAACCGTGGTTTTCTACTTCCAGGTTCACCAGCCGTACCGCCTCCGGCGCTATTCGGTGTTCGACTCCGACCCGTTCTACTTTGAGGACGCGAAGAACGGCGCGATCGCGGAAAAGGTCGCGGAGAAGTGCTACCGCCCCACCACCAAGCTGCTGACGGAATTGGTGCGTCGGCACGAGGGCAACTTCCGTGTCTCGTTCGCGATCACCGGCACGGTGCTCGATCAGTTCGAGAAGTTCACCCCCGATGTGATCGGCCTGTTCCAGGACCTCGCGGAAACCGGGTGCTGCGAGTTCGTGGGGGAGACCTACTACCACTCGCTCTCGTTCCTGTATTCGAAGCCCGAGTTCGAAGAGCAGGTCGAGATGCACTCCAGGAAGATCGAGAACCTGTTCGGGCAGCGCCCCAAGGTCTTCCGCAACACCGAGCTGATCTACTCCAACGAGCTCGCCGCGGCGCTCGCGGGGATGCGCAACCCCGACGGCTCACCGCGCTTCAAGGGCGTGCTGTGCGAGGGCACCGACGCGCTGCTGGGCTATCGCTCGCCCAACTATGTCTACCGCCCTCCCCATGTGAGCGACACGATCACCGCGGACCGCGACAAGCCCTTCGGGTTGCTGCTCAAGAACTTCCGCCTCTCCGACGACATCGCCTTCCGCTTCAGCAACCGCGGCTGGGAGGAGTGGCCCCTCAGCGCCGAGAAGTTCGCGAGCTGGGTCCACCAGATCAACGGGGACGGGTACCTGTGCAACCTGTTCATGGACTACGAGACCTTCGGTGAGCACCAGTGGGCCGACACCGGGATCTTCCAGTTCCTCGACAAGCTCCCCGAGGCGATCTTCGATTACGCGCCGGGTGAGAACCACTTCGCCACCCCGGGCGAGGTGCTCGATCGGTTCGATCCCGTGGGCGAGTACGATGTGCACGAGTACATCTCGTGGGCGGACTCGGAGCGCGACCTCACCGCGTGGCGCGGCAACGCGATGCAGTGGAACGCCCTCGAAGAGGTGTACCGCCTCGAGCCCACGCTCAAGGACCGCATCATCGAGGCGAAGAAATCGGGCGACCCCAAGCGGGCGGAGCACGCGCAGTACCTGCTCGAGGACTGGCGAAAGCTGACCACCAGCGATCACTTCTACTACATGTGCACCAAGTTCTGGGCGGACGGGGATGTCCACAAATACTTCAGCCCCTACGACTCGCCCTACGACGGGTACATCAACTTCATGAATGTCCTCGACAACATGCGCACGCGGATCGCGCAGGTGTGACCAGCCGGGAAAGCCAGGCTGACGGATCAGAGCGGTTCGGGGACGCGCGGCACTAGACTCCCCTGCTGGGCCTCCTCCGGGTCGCCCGTGCAAAGGAGAACGCCATGCGCCGTGCGATGATCCCCTGCCTGCTCGCGACCTCGACCGCGTTGCCCGCCCTCGCGGACGACCACGACTGGTGGCGCGACGCGGTGTTCTACGAGGTCTTCGTCCGCTCCTTCGCGGATTCCAGCGAGGGCCCCCTCGCCGACGACGGGGTGGGCGATCTCGCGGGCCTGATCGAGCGCCTCGATGTCCTCAACGACGGCAAGCCGGGCGGGGACGACCTGGGCGTCAACGCCCTCTGGCTCATGCCCATCGCCCAGAGCCCCTCGTACCACGGGTACGATGTCGCCGACTACTACACCGTCGACAACGAATACGGCACCAACGCCGACTTCCGACGCCTCATCGACGAATGCGAGCAGCGCGGCATCCGCGTCATCGTCGACCTCGTGCTCAACCACTGCTCCAGCGAGAACCCCTGGTTCCAGAAGGCGGCGGATCCCGAGAGCCCATACCACGACTGGTTCGTCTGGCGCGACCAGAAGCCCGACTGGGAACGCAACCTCCACATGTGGCACGACCAGAAGCGGGAGGAGACCGGGCAGTTCTACTACGGCTTCTTCTGGCACGGGATGCCCGACCTCAACTACGACAACCCGTTCGTCTCCGCGACGGCGCTGGACATCTCGCGCCACTGGCTCGAGGACATGGGCGCGCACGGCTTCCGCCTCGACGCGATCAAGTACCTCCACGAACGGGGGGAGACCATCGAGAACACCCCCGAGACCATCGCCTGGCTTGAGAACTGGCACCGCTACATCCGCTCGATCGACCCCGACTGCTGGAGCGTGGGCGAGGTCTGGGGCCCGACCGAAGAGGTCAAGCAGTATGTGCCGGGCGGGATGGACTCCGCGTTCGAGTTCCAACTCGCCGAGACGATCGTCGGCGCCGTCAACAGCGGACAAGCCGCGCCGATCGCCCAACACCTCGCGCACCTCAACGCGGCCTACAGGAACGACGCACCCTACAGCACCTTCCTGACCAACCACGACCAGGACCGCTTGATGAGCCAGCTGGGCGGGCCCTCGGATGACGCCTTCGCGAAGAACCGCCTCGCGGCCTCCATCCTGCTCACCCTCCCCGGGACGCCCTTTCTCTACTACGGCGAAGAGATCGGCATGACCGGCACCAAGCCCGACCCGCAGATCCGCACGCCCATGCAGTGGACGCCCGACCCCGAGCGCACGGGCTTCACGCGCGGCGAGCCCTGGGCGCCCGTCAACGACAACACCCGCGTCGTCAACCTCGCCGAGCAGCGTGCCGACCCCGACTCGCTCTGGTCCCACTACCGCGACGCGATCGCGCTGCGGAGGGCGCACGACGCGCTGCGCCGCGGGACCCTCGAGCCCCTCGAGACCGACCGCGACCCGCTGCTCGCCTACACCCGCACGCTCGGAGGCCAGCGCCTGCTCGTGCTCGCGAACATGGGCGAGACCACCCTCCGCGATTTCTCGGTCTCCGTCGACGGCTTCGAACCCGGTGCGCGCGTCCGCGGCCGCGTCGTCTCGGGAAGCGGGCGTCCCCGCTCCTCCCGCGCCAACGACGAGGGCGTCGCGACGAACTGGCAGCCCCTCTCCAGGCTCGGGGCCCGCGAGGTCGTCGTGCTCGAGATCGAGAACTGACCCCTCAGGACGCGAGCCGCTCGTCGAACAGCGATGCGGCGTAGTCGTACAGCGCGCGGTCCGGCGCGCAGCCCGCCTCGAGCGCCGCGCGTGCGTCGTCGCTCAGGTCCTCGACGCGCGGGCGGTTCGCGGTGACATTCCGGTCCTCCCACTCCGTCGCGGGCCACCCCAGCGTCCGCTCCATCAAGCGAACGGATTCGGTGAACCGCTCGCTGAGACCGAACGCGGCGCAGGACGCGAGGTTGCGCTTCGCGGATTCGAGCGCCGCGTCGGGCCCCGCCGCCGCCTGATCGCGGAGCATCTCGGTCATGATGTTGTACTGCGGCGCGTAGCGCCCGCTCTCGACCGCCCGCCCGACATCGCCCCCCAGCTCGTTGAGCTCCGCGTGCAGCGGCGCGTTCTCGTTGCGCAGCGCGTAGTAGAACCACGAGAGAAACCGATCCACGGGATCGCGGAGCACGGTGATCACCCGGGCGCCGGGGAGCAGCCGCGTCACGCGCCAGTCCAGATGCCCCGCGACGACATCGAACCGCGCCCGCTCCGCGGGAGGCATCGTGAACAGGCGACGCACCCCGCCCTGCGCCACGCGGAGGTTCAGCACCTTCCCGGGTGTGTACACATCCTCGATGATCGCCTTGAGCGTTGTCCCCGCGGTCTTGGGCAGGTGGAGGAACACGATCGGGCGCACGGGCCCGGACGCGGCATCGCTGGGATCGGTCGAGGAGGACATCGGTCCGACTATATCGGTCGATCCGGGCGCACGAGAACGCCCGCCGCGATCACGCCCCCACCGGCTCGGGCGCACGCCCTCGTTCGCTCGCCCTCAAGGCCCGCGTGATCCGGACGACCACCGCAGCCGCGAGCATGAGCGTGAACACCGCGGCGCCGGTCGACTGCACGGCACCCACGGCGCCGTGGTCGTGCGCCCCCCCGTGCTCGGCGAGGCGGATCGCCCCGCCCAGCAACGCGTCGAACAGCACCCCGAACCCGACCGCGAACACGCCGATGACCGCGAGGTAGATCGCGAGCGCGCGCGCGCCGAGATCCTTCACGACCCACGACATCGTCGCGGCGTTCGTCGCGGGCCCCGCGAGCAGCAGCACCAGCGCCGCGCCGGGGCTCAGCCCCGCGACCACGAGCGTGTACGCGAGCGGCGTGCTGCTCGTGGCGCAGATGTACAGGGGCAACCCCACGACCAGCATGAGCAACATGGGGAGCAGCCCCGTCCCGACATGCTGGGCGATCCATCCTTCCGGTACCGCCGCCGCGATGATCGCGCTGAGCACGAGCCCGACCGCGAGCCAGGGCGCGAGATCGAGCAGCATCGTCACGAACCCGTGCCGCACCGCGTCCCGCGCGCGCGCCGCCCAACCCGGCGCGTCGGCGGTCGATCCCGCCTCATCCCCCGAGCAGCAGGGCTTCCGGGTCGTTTCCGCGGGGGGCTGCGAGCAGCACGCGCCCGCGGGCGCCGGGATCGGTTCCGGGGCGCAGCACCCGCGAGGCTCCGGCGCCCCGTCGGGGTCGTGGTCCGCCCCGATCGTGAGCGACGCGGACGAGCAGCAGGGCTTGGGCGCCGCGGGCGCGACCGGTCGCTTCCGATCGGGCTTCGCGGGCGCGAACCACTCGATCAGCAGACCCGCGGAGAGCGCCGTCACCACCGCCGCGACGGGGCGCGTGAGCGCAAAGACCGGTCCGAACAGGGCCCAGGTGAGGGGAACAGACTCCTCTCCGGTCTGGGGTGTGCTGATCGCGAAGGCGGCCGAGGCACCACGCCCGGCCCCCGAAGAACGCAGCCCCGCCGCGACGGGGATCACGCTGCACGAGCACAGTGGGAGCGGGATCCCCAGGAGGCTCGCCTTGACGATCGGCGCGATCCGGGAGCGCTCCGCATCCGAAGAAAGATGGCGCGCGAGGAAATCCCGCGGGACGAACGCGTGGACGACGCCCGCGAGCGCGAGGCCCGCGAGGAGCCAGACCCCGCTGTCGAGCATGATCCGCCAGAACGCGGAGAGGGTGTCGGAAAGGAACGCGAGCATGAAACAAGGCTAGCGCCGATCCGGCGCACACCCGCGCCCGATGAACACGGGGCGAACAGGCGCCCCGCTCAGGCGCCGCCCAGCCGGCGCTCAAACAGTGTCAATGCGTCGTTATAGAGGACGGTGTCGAACGCCGCCTCGCGCCGGATCCGCCCGACCAGCGCCGGGTCGAGATCGTCGGCGCGGGGGCGATTCTCGGTCACATTCCGGCTCTCCCACTCCACCGCGGGCCAGCGGAGCTCGCGCGTGAACAGCGCGACGGTGTCCGCGAACCGCTCGACGAGGCCGAACGCGGCGCACGCGCGGAGGTTGTGCCCGGCGCTGTCGAGTTGGTCCTCGGGCGTGCGCGCGCCGCGGCTCGCGAGCATCGCGGTCTGCAGGTTCATCTCGCCCGCGAGCAGGCCCGATTCGACGCAGTCCGCGAGCGAGAGGTTCCCCTCCGTCACGGCCTTGTGGTGCAGCGCGTTGGGCGCGCGCCGGGTGAAGTGGTAGAACGAGATCACGCGCTCGACCGGGTCGCGGAGGACCGTAATTGCGCGCGCCCCCGGGATGACAGCCTGCGCCCCCCACGGGATGTGCCCCGCGAGCAACGCGACCCGGGCGCGGTCCTCCAGCGGGCGAGACGCGAACGCGCGGAGCTCCCCGCCCTTGTTGGTCAGGAACTCGATCGGGTGATCCGCGTAGACACGCTCGAGGATCCCGCGGAGCGTCATCCCCGCGGTCTTGGGCAGATGGAGGAACACGACAGGGCGAACAGGACCCGAATTGGTCGGCGGAGTTGAGGGCGGTTCCGAGCGCATCGGACGGACCGTAGGCGGCTGCCGCGACTCCACGAAGCAGATCGGGCAGCCACCGCTCGGACCGGAAGAGGGGCTCTATCATTGAAACCGTGCGCGGGCGGGGTTCGAACCCCGTTCGGCAGACGAGACGGAACGACCCAGCACGATCGAAAGGCCGACGCCGCCATGCCTTACACACTCAAGCCCGACGAGGGTCTCTCGGTCGATGCCGACCGGATCGATTACATCAACGAGCATGTGGATACGGGCGACCGCTGGGTCCTCAACTTCGGCCCCCAGCACCCCGCGACGCACACGACGCTGCGGCTCGTGCTCGAGCTCGACGGAGAGCGGATCGCGCGCTGCACGCCGCACATCGGCTACCTGCACTCGGGTTTCGAGAAGCTGGGGGAGAACCTCGACTACAACCAGTATGTGACGATCGTGAGCCGGATGAACTATCTGAGCCCGATCGCCAACGACATCTGCTGGCACCACACCGTCGAGAAGCTGTTCGGGATCGAGATCACGCCCCGGTGCAAGGTCGTGCGCACGATCATGGCGGAGCTGGCGCGCATCCAGGACCACCTCCTGTGCCTCGGCGCCGCGGCGCTGGACCTCGGCGCGTTCACGGGCTTCCTCTACGGGTTCAACCCCCGCGAGAAGATCTACGACATCTGCGATTACATCGCGGGGCAGCGCTATCACCCCGACTGGACCCGCGTCGGCGGCGCGATGCAGGACCTGCCCGATGAAGAGACCTTCAAGACGATGGTCAAGAACTTCATCAACGACGACCTGTCGGTCGCGATCAACGACCTCGACAGGCTGCTGAGCCGGAACCGGATCTTCATCGACCGGACCGACGGGGTGGGCGTGCTGACAACCGAGAACGCGATCGCGTGGTCGAGCACGGGCCCGATCGCCCGCGCCTCGGGCGTGCGCCGCGATGTCCGCAAGGACGAGCCCTACCTCTGCTATGCCGACAACTGGGACGGCGAGGGCGCCGAGGCGGTCAAGTTCAGCGTCCCGCTGGGCAGCAAGGGCGATGTCTACGAGCGCTTCCAGGTCCGCCTCGAGGAGGTCAAGCAGTCGATGAAGATCATCGGCCAGCTCATCGACAACATCCCGGGCGGGCCCATGGACACCTTCGCGGATTCCAAGATGGTCAAGCCTCGCAAGGACGAGGTGTACGGCTCCATCGAGGGCCTCATCCAGCACTTCGAGCTCGTCATGACCAACCGGGGCTGGAAGGCGCCGGTCGCGGAGTGCTACGGCTGCAACGAGACCGCGAACGGTGAACTCGGGTTCTACATCATCTCCGACGGCGGCCCGCGCCCCTGGCGCGTCAAGACCCGCCCGCCTTCGTTCATCAACTACTCGCTGATGCCCCAGCTCATCGAGGGACACATGCTCGCCGACATCGTCGCGGTGCTGGGCTCGCTCAACATCGTCGCCGCGGAACTCGACAGGTGAGTTCCCCGCGATTCCGATACCACCCGGGAGGACACCCCATGCGCGCACGGATCGGACGAACTCTCGCGGTCGCCTCGCTCGGCGTGCTCTCGCTCGCGATGGGCGCCTGCACGACACGCACCGTCGTGCTGACCAACACGAGCAACCAGCCCGCGAAGCTAACCTCGACCGGCACGAGCGACGGGTGGGATTACGAGCGCACCCTCGCGCCGGGCGAGTCGTTCGAACTCAAAGTCGGCGCCAACCAGCCCATCAGCATGCCGGGATTGACCGTCCGGGTCCGCTGAGCAGGCTGGATCGCGATCCGCCCCGTCTTCGCCTGTTCGGGGTGATGCACGGCACAGACCACCGGGTGGGGCGCGGCCGCGGTCACTTCCCGGGTCGTCCCACGCCGATACCCGGTGCATGCCCACCCGTTCCCCGGCTTGCTGTCATCACGCGTGCGTCGCGGCCGCGGCGCTGCTGCTCGGAAGCTCTCCCCTCGCGGGCTGCGCCACGACGCGTCCCCTGGACGAGGCGACGATCGCCGCGGAGCCTGTCGCGGCGAGGGCTCGCGCGCATGTCACGCTCGCCGCGATCGGGGTCGCGGTCCCGCGCGAGGGCGGGCGTTCCAGTCTCGGCGCGGTCCGGCCCGTCACCTGCATCCGCCTCCCGAACGGACAGCTGCTGACCGCGGCGCACACACTCCCCGCGGCGCACCTCGGCGCGGACCGGGTCATCACCGACCCCGTCACGGGCGCACTGCGGATCGACCGCCGCGCGGGCGAGGCCGCCCCGCCCCCGCTGGTCTTCATCGTCGACGACACGATCGGGACGGCCCGCGTCTCCGCGTCCGATGCGCTGCGGTACAGCATCAGCCCCGCGGCGAGCCGGGAGGAGGCGGGCGCCGACTGGGCGGTCGTCTCGCCCGACGAAGCGCGCGCGTGGGCGACCCCCGTTGCACGGGTCGGCGCGCCCCGCGTCGGCGAACGCTGCTTCATGGTCGGCTTCCCGGCGGCGTTGATGGACCAAGGCCTTTTCGAGACGGCGCCGGGTGTGCGCCGACCCGAAGACCTGCGATGGATCGGCGCGCCGGGTGTCGTGATCGAGGGAAGCGTCCGCTTCGCGGGCAACGACCGCATCCTCATCGACACGCGGGGTGAACTGGGCGCGAAGGCGAAGGGCCTGTCGGGCGGCGGCGTGTTCGTCGATCGCGGGGGCGAAGCGGTGCTCGTCGGGATCGCGGTGCAGGCCTCGAAACGCGGGGGCGAGGTCACCGCCTGCCCGCTCCCGAGCGAGGTCCGGAACCTGTTCGATTAGTCCCACTCAAACGAGCAGGTCTGGTCGTAGAGCGCGAAGAACGCGAGCAGATCCGCCACATCGAGCAGGCCCCAGGGCTGTGCATAGTCGACGATCGGCGAGCCCGCGAAGAACAGGTCGGTGAACGCGACGATGTCGGTCGGCGTGTGGGCGAACCAGGGCGAGGCGAGGTCCGCGCCGTCGCAGCCGGGCTGGTTGATCCGATCCGTGCGGACGCGGATCGGTCCGCCTGCGGGCGCGTCGGACGGGCCGTTGCGCGCGTACACGATCAGTTCATTCGGGGGCGCGAAGACGGTGATCGTTCCCTTGAAGTCGTACCACTGCATGCGGGCGTCGCGGGTGAACCGTGTCGAGAACGACAGGAAGGGCATGCGGGACGGCGCAAAGGGGGGAAGCAGATCGTTCCGACCCGAGTGGATCCCGAGCAGCGCCGCGCCGTACGCGAAGGGGCGGAGCGACTCGCGGAGCACGAGCGCTTCGGTGTCGCTGACCTGGGCGGAGAACATGTCGTAGGGCATGCACAGCCCGTCCACCGTCACGACGCGAGAGCCAGCGGGGAGATCGTCGGGCAACTCGATCCACGCGGTCCAGGAGACGGAATCGCCCGCGCGAGCCGCGTCGCGGTCCGCGATGAAGTCGACGGTGATGGGCTCTCCCGCGATGGTCGGGAGACAGCAAACCGACCACGCGGCGGCAGAGATGGCGAGGATGGATCGCGGGTGCATGGTCGGTTGCCCGTCCCTCGGGCTCTTCTCGACGCGTGGGGGTGTCTCTCTCGGATGCCCCGCTGCGTCCGTGCGTTCGGGGAAGAGCCCGGCGTGCGGTCCGGGCAAGGTGGTCGGAGTGTAGCCGCTCCCCGATCCAGCTCCAACGGTGTCCCGGTGATCGGCGTTGTTTGCTGAGTTCTACGCAGAAGGCCGCGGAGGAAACCGGAGCGCACCGTCCTGTTGAATCAGAGCCGATCGAGCTCCGCTTCGACGCGGTCGCGGATGCGCGCGATCGTCCCGGCGCCGAAGTCGAATTCCAGCCCCGCGGCGGCGAACAGCTCGGGCAGCGGGCGCGACCCGCCTAGCGCCAGCGCCTTCTTGTACGCGTCGAGCGCGACAGCCGTCCCCTCGTCCATGGAGCGGATCCAGAGCTGGTAGGCGCCGAGCTGGGCGATGCCGTACTCGATGTAGTAGAAGGGGACCGCGAAGGGATGGGGCTGGGCGTGCCACATGGTGTCGCGTGCGTCGGCGGTGGAATCGTCCCACGCGACGCGTGAACCCCGCACGCCGAACCGCTCGATAAGCGACCGCCAGTGCGCGGTGCGCTCGTCGCGCGAGTGGGCCGGGTTGTCGTAGACCCAGTGCTGGAACGCGTCGATCGTCGCGGTCCAGGGCAGGATCTTCATCCCGTGGTCGATGAGCTGGATCTTCCTGGCGCGGGCGCGGTCGTCGGGGTTCGGATAGAACGCGTCGAGGTGGGGAAGCGTCAGCAGCTCCATGCTCATGCTCGCGACCTCCGCGAACTCGATCGGCGCGTTGCGGTCCGCGAGCAGCGGCATCGGCGCGCACAGCATCGAGTGGAACGCGTGCCCCGCCTCGTGGATCATCGTCTCGACATCGCGGTGCACACCCGCGGCGTTCATGAAAATGAAGGGCTTGCCGGTCTGCTCGAGCATGTACTGGTAGCCGCCCGCGGTCTTCCCGGGTCGGCTATCGAGATCGAGAAACTCCCCCGTCGCGACGCCCTCGGTGTTGGCGCCATCCCCCAGCGTCGCGAACATCCCCGCGAGCTCCGGGTCGAGCGCCTCGAACACGCGCCGGGTCTTCGCGACGAGGTCGACTCCGCCCTCGAAGGGCCTGAGCGGCTCGCCCCCCTCGGGGTCCACGCTCAGGTCCCAGGGCCTCAGCTCGTCGATCCCCAGGCCCTCGGCGCGCATCGCGTCGAACCGCGCCGCGAGCGGCATGAGCTCCTTCTCCACGCCCTCGTGGAACGCGTAGCAGGTCTCGGGCGAGTAATCGAAACGGTGCTTCGCGGCGAACATGAACCCCGTGAAGGTGTCGAACCCCGCGTTCTGCGCCACCTCGTGGCGCAGGCGCACCATCTCGTCGAAGATCGCGTCGATCCGGTCGCGGTCCCGGAGCCTGCGCTCCGCGGTCGCGCGCCACGCACGCTCCCGGAGCGCTCGGTCCGTGGACTCGGCGTACACCGCCATCTGGGGGATCGTCTTCGTCTCGCCCTCGAACTCGACCGTCATCGCGCCGACGATCGTCTGGTGGTCCTGGCTCAGCGATTCGAGCCTCGTCTCGAGCGGGATGTTCTCCTCCCGGAACAGGTCCACATCCGCCTTCGTGTCGCGGTGCAGCACCGCGTACGCGCCAGCCGTCAGACCCAGCCGCTCCGTCGCCTCGACCTGCTTGGTGTCCATCTCGAACGCGACGGGTTTGAGCCTCGGCGCGACTTCTTCGATGTACGCGCGGTACGCGCCCGAGGCACGCTCGTCCGCGGTGTTGCAGGTCATGTTGATGTAGAGCCGGGCGCCCGCCTCGGAGCACGCGGCGTCGAGGGCCGATCGGTCGCGCAGCCAGGCGTCGAGATCGCCGGCCGACCCGATCGAGCGATCGAGCAGCGCCCTCGCGAGGGGCTCGACCTGCTCCCACTTCGAGGCATCCAGATCGTCGGGCAGGAAGCGGCGGGTCGTCGCGGTGGTCATCGGCGTCTCCTGGAGTCACGCGTCGTCGTGGGCGCTCGTGCATCATTCGCGCCCGGGACCCCCGGGGCGCGGGCGCACGAAAAAGCGGGGCCCTCGGGCCCCGCTCGGCATCGGCTCGATCGCTCCGATCAGTCCATCATGTCGCGCAGCATTTCTTCCTGCGCCCGGTACCACTCGTCGAACGCGTCCCACGGGATGCCCAGCGCGACCGTCGCGAGCTTGGGGCTCGCGTCCGCGTAGCGCCGCACCTGGCGCAGGAAGCCCCGCGCCTTGCCCACCAGGATCCCGCGATCGTCGCCCTGCGCGTTCTGCGCCGCGCCGACATACATGCCGTACTTGTTCGCCGCGACGATCATGCCCTGGTTGTTCTGGTCGATGAACTCGCGCCAGCGGCGGTTCTCACGCTCCGCCTTCGAGATCGGGTGGACCATCCCGGGCTCCCACTCGCCCACCCAGTCGATCTCTTCATAGCCCATCTCGCGCGTCAGCTCGAACACATCGCGGGCGATGCCCTCGCTGAACTGGAGCTTCTCGGCCATCACCGAGTTGAAGGTCAGCACCTCGTTGCCCGGGTTGACGAGGATCTCCCCGTCGTCCTCGCTCTCGTACCAGGTGACATCCCCCGTCCGCGGATCGATCGTCGCGCTCAGCGGGGTCGGCTCGTGGGGGCTGCCCTGCATCGCCTTCATGATCGCGTAGTTCCGCTTCCCGCGGGCGCTGATCTTCTCCATCATGTACTTCGCTTCCTCGAGCCCGCGGCCCTTCACCGCGACCAGCGCGCCCGACCAGCCCGTCGCGGCGCCCAGGTTGCCCTCGGGCATGAAGTACAGCCGTTCCATCGTGATGCCGGTCATCGCGGCGGCGGAGATCGCCGACTCGATCCAGCCCACGACCTCGAACTTGGGCTTGAGCTGATACTCGATGACATCGCTGAGCAGCTGGATCTCCGCGAGGAAGCCGCCGCCCGAGTTGATCTTGAGCACGAGGATGCCGCCCTCGCCGATCTCTTTCTCGATCTGCGGGATGAGCTCCTCGAGCTTGTGGGCCGCCATCTCGACGCCCACCATGCCCTCGAGCGTGATGACCATGCCCTTGGGCGCGCCCCGCCCCGCCGCGTCGTCGTTCCCGTCGTCGGCGGGCTGCTCGGCAACATCCGGCGCCGCGTCGCGCATGATCTCCTTGATCGCGGTGGACGCGAAGAACTCCTGCTGCTTCACATCGCCGATGTAGACGATCATCCAGATGTTGCCGTCGATCTCGCGGACGATGTCGCCCTCGACCTGGCGCCCGTCCTTGAGGATCACGATGTCGCGAGCGGACGCGATCGCCACACTCATCAGCACCGCGAGGCACGCGAGAAGAATCCTGAACATGTCTCTGCCTTTCGTCGCCGGACGCCGGGCGCCCGGGGTCTGGTCCCGCTAATCAGTCACGCAGCAGCAGCAGCTCGATGCGGTGCTGCTCGATGCGCACATCAAGGTTCGCGATCTGGCCCATGCCCTCGCCGAACGGATCGAACGACTCCCCGTACCGGCGGTACAAACCCTGGATCTCCTCGAGGATCGAGATCCGCCGGCTGATCGCCTGCCGCTGCTCGCGGAGCGTGCCGCCCCCCTGCACCTGCTCGTAATCCCGGAACAGGCGCCCGATCTTCCGCTGCGCCTGCGCCACATTGCGGGCCCAGGTCGAGAGGATCTGGTCGCTGCGCCCCTCCACCATCGTGTGGTTGCGGAGGATGCCCAGCTGCTCGAGCAGCTCGTCGAGCGAGTCCGCGGTCCCGCTCGAAACCCCGAGCTTGAGCGCGATGTCCGCCTTGAGCGTCAGCACATCGTTGCCGGTGCCGCGCACGAGCTGGTCCATCGTGTCCGCCCGCTCGTCCTTGCCGTCGTCGGTCAGCACATACGCGTCCACACGCCCGAGCTCCTCGGGCATCGCCTCGTAGAGGTTCCCGAACAGGTCGTAGCTGAGCACATAGCTCCGCTGCGCCAGCGCGTTGATCAGGCGGTAGTCGTACCCGTTCGCGATCGCGAGCCCCTGCGCCCGCGCCAGGCGGAGCGAACGCTGCTTCTGACGCACGACCTCGTCGCCCACGCCCTCGAACATCTGCTCGAGCGTGCCGATGCCCCCGATGCGCCCGTCGGACTCCATGTAGATCTCGTCGGCGAGGAAGGGCAGGAACGCAGCGCCGCCCATCGCGTTGCCGACCCAGAAGACCACATGGGGCTTCTTCTCCCACTCGAGATCGATCTCCTTGGTGAAGATGGGCTCGATCTTGTCCGCGACGCTGAACCAGTCGAAGTTGTCCTGCACCTCGTCGGGGATCTCGCCTCCGAAGTAGGACCAGTCGTTGTCCAGGTGGACGATCAGGAAATCGGGGCTCTCCTTCTCCGCCGCCTCGACCGCGTCGCGGATCGGGGTGGGGCTGATCTCCTTCCCGAACTCGCCCTTCAGGTTGATCACATACACCGTCGGCGCGTCGATCGACGCCATCGACTCGTCCGAGTCGCGGTCCATCGTGAACCGATCGTCGAGGTCGATCGACTCGCCCTCCCGCGGCGCGTCCGCCGGGTCCGCATCCCCACGCTCCGCCCGCACGATCTCGATGATCTGCGACTTCTTGAAGGTCGCGGGGGCGCTGATGCCCGCGACGATGACATTGAAGCGGACCTCCTCAGCCGTCTCGCTGAGAATCTCCCCCTCGATCACCTTCCCGCTGCGGAGGATGAGCTTGTCGAGCCCGTCGACCGTGCCGGTCGCGACCATCGCCGACGCGGCCGCGGGGAGCGCCGCCGCGCCGATCCCGAGACCCGCGAGGCCCACCATCAGCCCCAGCGAGAGACCGTTCGCCTGTTTCCGGAGTGTTCTGATCACTGTCATGCTCCCGTGTTCGATCCCGGGTCGGGTCGCGTGCCGCCGCGTCGCGGACCGCGTCTCTGTGCCGCGAAGCGATCCGCTCAGGCACCCGACCGCCCAGAAGGACGAGTCTAAGCCGCCGAGTTAGACGCCGAACGCGTCCGCGAGTTCCCGCGCCAGACGCTCGGCGCCCGCCCGATCCGACACCCTTCCGTCGAGCTGGGCGTCGTACACACCATCCAGAACCCGAGCAAAGAGAGGCCCCGGGGTGTACCCCATACCGATGAGGGCCTCTCCATCGAGGAGGGGCTCGGGGCGCAGGCCCATCCCGATCGGTTCGAGTTCGCGCAAGCGCCCCCCCACCGCGGCCGCGGCGTCGGGGTCGATCACCCCCAGCAGGCGGTGGGCCTCCGGGAAGGACCGCGCCATCGCGATCCGCTTCTGCCGCGCGACGGGCTCGTCCGCCCAGACGGTTCGGAGCAGGGTCAGCGTCTCGAGGATGCGCGCACAGGCGTCCCGCTCCTCGTTGCTCAGGCACAGCGCCCGACGCCAGCGCGCGACCGCGTCCGCGGCGCCCGCCCCCAACGGGTCGCGCCCGTGCCGCTCGATCGCGAGCGCCGCGAGCGCGAGCGGGAACGACGCGTCCGCCTCGAGCCCCGCGAGCAGGGGGTGCGCACCGGGATCGACCGCCGCCCGCCCCAGCGTGGGGGTATCCAGACCGAGCTCATCGACGAGGCACACCGCCTGCGCCCGGCTCGGGTGCGTCAGCATCTTGCGGAGTTCCTCGCCGATCCGCTCGTTGCTCACGCCCTTGAGATCGCTCGCGTGCGCACGGATCGCGTCCGCCGTCGCGGGGTCGATCGAGAACCCAAGCCGGCACGCGAACCGGACCGCACGCAGCGCGCGCAGGTGGTCCTCGTCGAGCCGGCGCGCGGGGTCCCCCACGGCGCGCACGACGCCCGCCTCCAGGTCCGCACGACCCCCCACGAAATCGATGACCCGCCCGTGCGTCGATTCGGAGGTGTCGAGCGGATCGAGGAACAGCGCGTTGATCGTGAAGTCGCGCCGCTGCGCATCGTGCTGCGCGTCGGTGAATTCGACCCGGTCGGGGCGGCGCTTGTCGCCGTACCCGATGTCGGTGCGGAAGGTCGCGACCTCGGTCGTGCGCCCCTTGCCGGTCCTGCCTTTGCCCTGGTGGACAAGCACGACCCCGAACGCGGCGCCGACCAGGCTCGTGCGCGGGAAGATCGCCGCGATCTCGTCGGGAGTCGCGTCGGTCGCGACATCGTAATCGACGGGGTCGAGTTCGAGCAGCTCGTCGCGGACGCACCCGCCCGCGAGGTAGGCGGTCTTGCCGCGCTCGCGGAGCGTGCGCACGATCTCGACCGCCCGCTCGCGCGGCGCGTGCGCGTTCCCGTTGGGCGCACGGAGGGCTGGATCGGTCCTCGGTCGGCTCACGCCGAGACTCTACCCGGATTCGCGCCGCGGATGGGCGCTCAGTCGCGTCCGGGGAGCGGCGGCGCCTCCGCCTTCTCGAGCATCGCCTCGATGTGGGCGATCCACTGCGCGCGGAGCGTCTCGTGGGCCTCCCCCGTCGCGGGCCCGCTGAAGCCGGAGTGGACGGCGCGGACCGAGCCGTCCGCGTCGATGAACAGCGTGGTCGGGTACGCGCGCACGCGGTCGAGCACGGGGAGCGCCTCGCTCGCCTTCGCCTTGTCGCTCAGCCCCGCGATGAGCAGCGGGTACTCGACGCCCAGGTCGGCCTTGTACCGGCGCACGGCTTCGATCGCCTTCGCGTCATCGGCGCTGTGCTCGAAGGCGAGTCCCAGCACGACGAGGCCCCGGTCCTTGTACTCGCTGTGCAGTTCGGTGAGCAGGCGGGTCGCGTCGTGGCAGTTGGGGCACCACGACCCGAAGACCTCGACGACGCGCGGCGAACCCGACGGCGCGAGCACCCCCACGGGGGTAGGCGTGCCCTCCAGATCCGTGAACGCGAGGCGCTCGAGGCTCGCGGCGTCGCCGCGGTACTTGGTTTGTTCGAAGGGATCGGGGAGTCGGAAATCGGGGTCGGGGACCGCGGTCCAGGTGTCGTGCCACCAGGTGCCCGACCAGAAGTCGCCTGTGAGCGAGCCGTCGTCCTGCTTCTCGGCATGGAAGAGGAAGGCGTGGGCGCCGTCGAAGGTGGAGAGTTTGAGCGTGTCCCCCGCGGCGTTGCCGGCGAGGTAGCGGTAGTCGCCCGTGGTGGTGAGGAAGGTGCCGCTCGCGGTGCCGTCCTGGTTGATGGTGAAGAGGCCGACCGCGGGGTCGTCGGGGGATGAGGCGAAGGTGACGCGGTAGCGGCCTGAGGTGATGGCGGGGGGGGTGTCGGGGAGTGGGAAGCGTGTTGAACGATCACTGATTTTTATCGGGATTGTCGTCTTGCCAGACTTGCGGGAGATGATCCACTCACTCCCCCAGAACCGCGGATGCTCATTGCTCGCGCCGTGCCAGCGGAGCTGGGAATCGAATCCGGCGAAGTGATGCGAAACAGAAAATGAGCCTCCGTCGGTAACGATGACTCCACCGATCGAAATCGATTCTGCTCCGTTCACAATTACTGTTTTCGAGTTCGGCTCGCCGAGGTTGCCCCAGGGACCGGACAGGATCGGCCCGTGCACCTCGATCGGCAGCGGACCACCCGGTGTTTCAAGGTCGAAGAACCACTTTTCATTCTGTGCCGGCTCGGTCTGCGCGAGGCCCGGTGAGGTGAGAAAGAGCGTGGTGAGGAGAATCGGAAGATATCGCATGCATCAACAATACTCGATTCTGGAGTGAGTTCGAGGCGTGAAGAGTAAGGAAGAAGTAGTAGCCCCTCACCCCGGCCCTCTCCCCCGGGGGGAGAGGGAGGGAGAGGCGACCCCGGATCGTGAGTTCGTTATTCTGCTCGCATGGCCGACGAGACGCCACATCGTGATGGGACAAGCGACACCGAAGCCGAGCCCGGTCCGCCCCGTGCGGTCGTGTTGCTCAGCGGGGGGATCGACAGCGCCACCGCCGCCGCGGTCGCGCGACGCGACGGGTTCGAGGTCTGCGCGATCTCCTTCGATTACAAGCAGCGGCACAGCGTCGAACTCGCGGCTTCGGAGCGCATCGCGGCTTCGCTGGGCATCGCCCGCCGTCTCGTCTTCCCGATCGACCTCCGCTCGATCGGCGGG
>DLBY01000142.1:28050-42667 GCA_002480345.1 Phycisphaerales bacterium UBA7812
CCCCGATCGCCCTCCGCTCGATCGGCGGGTCCGCGCTCACCGACGCGATCGAGGTGCCCAAGAACCGCGACGAGGAATCGATCTCGTCGGAGATCCCCGTCACCTATGTGCCGGCGCGGAACCTGATCTTCCTGTCCATCGCGATCGCGTGGGCGGAAACGCTCGGGGCGGCGGATCTCTACTGCGGGGTCAACGCGATCGACTACTCGGGGTATCCGGACTGCCGCCCAGAGTTCATCGACTCGTTCACGCAGACCGCGAACCTCGCGACCCGGCTGGGCGTGGAGCACCTGGGCCCGGATGGTCGCCCGATCCATGTGCACACCCCGCTCGCGGAACTGAGCAAGGCGGAGATCATCCGCAAAGCGACGGACCTGGGCGTGGACCTCTCGCTGACGCACTCGTGCTACGACCCGAGCCCCGAGGGCCTCGCGTGCGGCGCGTGCGATTCGTGCGTGCTGCGGCGGAAGGGGTTCGAGGAAGCGGGCGTGAAAGACCCGACGCGGTACGCCGTGGGCTGAGCGGTTTCGTCTCCGCAATCCGTCTAGCGCCCCGGGTGCCCCGGAGACGGCGAAGCCTTCTCCGAGAACGGATTGCCCGCGGGGTCACCTGCTTTCGGTCAAGGCTGGCAGACCTGAACGAGGCACGACACCGAGAAACCGCGATGCGGTGTGTCCGTGGCACCCGATGGTGAGTTGAGGAATCGGGGCGGCCGGCTCAGGCCCCCGCGGGCGCGACCGCCTGCTCGACCTCCGCGATCCGCTTGACGATGTGGTCGTTCACGCCGTGCGCGATGAACTCGCGGGCGTTGCGGATCGCGGCGGTGATGGTGCGGGATTCCGACGATCCGTGCGCGATCATCATCGCGCCGTTGACGCCCAGCAGGGGAGCGCCGCCGTACTCGTGGTAGTCGTTCTTCGCGTAGATCTGCTTGACGACGGGCTCGAACTGGATCGCGAGGTTGGGGTCGAGCTCGAAGATCTCCTGGGCGATCGCCTGGAAGAGGCTCTTTGCCATCCCCTCCGCCATCTTGAGCACGGTGTTGCCCACGAACCCGTCGGTGATGATGACATCCGCGGCGCCCGCGAAGAAATCGCGTCCCTCGATGTAGCCCGTGAAGTTGAGCCCCGGGGTCGCCTTCAGCAGATCGCGGGCGTTCTTGACGAGCTCGGAGCCCTTGCCCTCCTCGCTGCCGATGTTCATCAGCGCGACGCGGGGGTTCTCGATGCCGAGCGTCTCACGCGCCAGGATGTCCGCCATCACGCCGTACTGCCAGAGGTGGGTCCCGCGCGGCTCGGGGTTCGCGCCCGCGTCGCACAGCACGATCGGCCCGTGGAACGCGGGGATCGTCACCGCGATGCCGGGGCGGTGCACCCCGGGAAGCCGCTTCATGTGCATGATGCCCGCGGCGACGCACGCGCCGGTGTTGCCGGCGCTGATCACGACATCGACGGGGTTGTCGACCTTGTGGGAGCCCGCGACCGCCATTTTGACGATGGACGAATCCGTGCGCTGGCGGACCGCCTTGGTGGGCGATTCGTCCATCGGGATGACATCCGGCGCATCGAGGATCTCGAGGCGGTGGTCGCGGACGCCGCGCTCGTCGAGCTGCTCGTTGATGAGGGCGCTGGGACCGATGAGGACGAGGGTGTCGCTGTCCGCGAGGTTGGGCAGGGCGTCGAGGCAACCCTTGAGGATCGCATCGGGGGCGTGATCGCCGCCCATGACATCCACCGCGATGCGCATCGCCGCCGCCCCCCTTTTTTCGTCAGGCCGATCGGATTCGGTGTGAATCAGACGATCAGACGCGATCGGTCCCGATGCCGAGCTTGGGCACACTGATCCGCAGGCCCGCGCGGACATACCCCGAGTCGGGCGACACGCGGTGCGGACGCTTCGCCTCGCCCATCAGCGGGCAGTTGACCAGCTTGATCGGCTTGAGGGCGTCGTGCGAACGGCGGCGGCGGGAACGGCCGTGGCTCTGGCGTTGGGCGGGAAGCATGATCGACTCCTGGCACTCCGCGCCGTCATCTCGCGGAGAAAACAATGACAGACCGGTCCTGGTGATTCGGGCCCCAACACTAGATCCGAAGCGATCCGGGGTCAACACGCGCCGAGAGACCGCCGCTCGATCCGCGATCCCCGCGACCCCGCCACGGGACCGAATCTTGTTCGGGTTCTACTCGCTCGTAAGCACATCGAGCGCCGGGATCGGGAACAAGCCGGAGGGGATCCGGCTCTCACGCATCACCCGCTCCGCCCGTTCGACCACCGCCGGGCGCTCGCCCGCGAGGTCCGTTGTCTCGCCCGGATCAGTCGCCAGATCGTACAACTCGAGCGCCAGACCCCGGTTCCGGAGGTCGGGGCGGATCGCCTTCCAGCGTCCGTCGAGCAGGACCGCCTGCTGCTGGCGGCCCTCGGGGAACTCCCAATACAAATGGTCATGGGTCGCCTGCTCGCCCGAGCGGAGCAGGGTGGGCAGCAGGCTCAGCCCGTCGAGGCCCTCCGGGACGGACCCGCCCGCGGCCTCGACCACCGTGGGGTGCAGGTCGGGGAGCTGGGCGACGAGGTCGGTGGTCGTGCCCGGGGCGATCCGCCCGGGCCACCAGGCGATCATCGGCACCCGGATACCCCCCTCGTACAGGTTGGTCTTGAACCCCCGCAGGTCGCCCAGCGATCCGAAGAACGCCCGATCCACCCCACCGTTGAAGGTCGTCCCGTTGTCCGAGGTGATCAGGATCAGGGTGTTGTCGCCCGCCCCCGCGGCTTCCACCGCGGCCCGGAGACGCCCCACCACCGAATCGAGGAACGAAATCATCCCGGCGTAGGTCGCGCGAGGCCTTGGATTGGGCAGGTACCCACGATCCCCGAGATAGGGCCCGGGGTCCCAGTCTCGGGGGTAGGCATCCACGAACGCCTCGGGCGCCTGCAACGCCACATGGGGGATGATGCTCGCGTAGTAGATGAAGAAGGGCTCTCCGGAGCGCTGCTCGGCGTGGGTCGCGATCCATCGCTCTGCCTCGCTCGCGATCTCCTCGGGGGCATAATCGCCCCCGCTGTAGCGCCTGGCGTACTCGGCGTCGGTCGCGAGGGGCTCCTCGATCCGCTGGTGCGCGCGGAAGTAGTCGTTGTTGTGCAGCACATCGACATCGTGGTTGCGCCACAGGTGGGTGGGGTAGTAGTTGTGCGCGACGCGCTGGCAGAGGTAGCCGTAGAAGTGGTCGAACCCCTGGAAGTTGGGCTGCCCGGTGCTGCCGGGCCCGCCCAGGCCCCACTTGCCGAAGACCGCGGTCGCGTAGCCGAGGTCTTTGAGGCGCTCCGCGAGGGTGACCGACTCGGCGGGGAGGGGGTTCTGCCCCTCGGGCTCTTCTGGACCCCAGCCTCCGCCTTCTTTGTTTCCCCGGATCGGGGCGTGCCCGGTGTGGAGACCCGTCATGAGGCAGGCGCGGGCTGGGGCGCAGACGGTGCTGGCAGAGTAGAACCGGGTGAAGCGCATGCCCTCGCGGGCGAGGCGGTCGATGTTGGGGGTGCGGATCTTCTCCTGCCCGTAGGCCCCCAATTCGTGCAAACCCAGATCGTCCGCGAGGACGAGGATGATGTTGGGGCGCTCGGGCGCGCCGGCCTGCGCACGCGACGCGAGCAGGGCGGCGCCAAGGAGAAACAGACCGAGGAACCTCATTCCTTGACCCCCTTGACGCGTTCGGGGTCGGTGTACTTGCTGATCGCTTCGGTGAGGTCGACGCCGTTGATGTTCGCGAGGGTCGCGAGCCAGGCGAGGACATCCGCGAACTCTTCTGTGAGGTTGTCGCGTTGCTCGGGGGTCGGGGGGCTGCCGCCGTGCGCTTCCTTGTTGTTGTCATACAGCGCGGTGGCGAGTTCTCCGAACTCCTCGGTGAGCAGGAGGAAGGTCGCGTGTGTGCCTCGGGCGTTGTCGGTCGCGAAGTATCGCTCGCGGATGAGATCCTGGAATTCGCGGATGGTGGTATCGGGGAGCATGGGGCAGAGGGTACCGGGTGGGCCGCGGGCGCGCGGACAAAGCGAGCCCGGCGCGGCGGTTGCGGGGGCGGGGTGCCCTAGACTCCGGGATTCTCGCGGGCGGCGGTGTGCCCGCGCCGACTGGGGATTCGCATGACGGTAATCAAGCCTCACGGGGTGACGATCAAGGCGACGGCGCACTACCTGCCCGAGCGGGTGGTGACGAATGCCGACCTCGAGAAGATCATGGACACCTCGGACGAGTGGATCGTGCAGCGGACGGGGGTGCGCGCGCGCCACTTCTGCGCCGAGGGGGAATCGACGCGGGAGATGTCGTTCTCGGTGCTCAAGGACCTGCTGCGGAACGCGAACATCAAGCCCGACGAGCTGGACCTGTTCATCCTCGCGACGGTCGGGGCGCACATGACCTGCCCCTCGACGGCGTGCCAGATCCTGGGCGATCTCGCGGACGACCCGGAGTTCGGGCACACGAACGCGGGCGCGTTCGACATCACGGTCGCGTGCAGCGGGTTCACTTACGGGCTGAACATGGCGCACGACCTGATGGCGAGCGGGCAGTACCGCAACATCGCGGTGATCGGGGCGGAGCACCTGAGCCAGTATGTCGAGATGACGACGCGGGGGCGGGGCACCGCGGTGATCTTCGGGGACGGCGCGGGCGGGGCGATCGTCTCGCGGAGCGACAACCACGACCACGGTATCCTCGCCCAGATGATGCGGTCCGACGGCGCCAAGTGGGGCGAGCTGTACATCCCCGAGAAGGCCCGCGACATCCCCGAGCAGACCCACAACGACGAGATGCCGCTGGGCCTCATGCGCATGAACGGGCGCGCGATCTTCAAGTTCGCGGTGGGCACCTTCGGGGACCTGATCCAGCAGACCCTCGACAAGGCGGACCTGAGCCCCGCGGATGTGGACCACTACATCTGCCACCAGAGCAATGTGCGGATCCTTGAGGCGTGCCGCGAGCGGTTCGGGATTCCCCAAGAGAAGATGCCGATCAACATCGATCGGCTGGGCAACACGAGCGCCGCGAGCGTCCCGATCCTGTTCGACGAGCAGGTGAAGGCGGGGCGGATCAAGCCGGGTCAGAAGGTGATGTTCGTGGCGTTCGGGGCGGGGCTGACCTGGACGAGCAGTTTGTGGCAGCTCTGAACCCCGCGAGAAGCCCGAGCGGGTCGGTCGCCTCGGTGACACCGCGAAGGGGCTTGATCGCATCATCTCTGGCTGAGATCCCGGAGAACGCTTCGCCGTCTCCGGATCACCCGCGTTGATGGACGCGTCTGGGGGTGAGCGGAGGCAGGGGAATCCTCGGTGCCGCCGGCTTACCATGCCCGCATGACGAACCCGATGACCATTCTGTGCCCCGGACAGGGGGCCCAGGCCGTGGGGATGGGCAAGGCGTGGGCCTCGGCGCACCCCGAATCCCGCGCGATCTTCGACCGGGCGGACGAAGTGCTGGGTGATGCGCTCGGCACGCCGCTCAGCACGCTGTGCTTCGAGGGGCCCGCGGAGCGGCTCAACAAGACGGACGCGGCCCAGCCCGCGATCTTCGTGACCTCCGTCGCGTCGTGGCACGGGGTGTGCGCGATCGCGGGGCACGATCCTGCTGAGGCGCCCCTCGCGGCGGCGGCGGGGCTGAGCCTGGGTGAGTACACCGCGCTGCACATCGCGGGGGCGCTCTCGTTCGAGGACGGGCTGAAGCTGGTCGCGCTGCGTGGGCGGGCGATGCAGGAGGCCGCGGAGGCGGCGCCGTCGGGCATGGTCGCGCTGATCGGCGCGGACGAGTCGTCGGCGACGGACCTGTGCGAGAAGGTGGTGGGCAAGCTCGCTGACGAGCCCGATCGCGACCGCGTGCTGGTGCCCGCGAACTTCAACGCGCCGGGGCAGGTGGTGATCTCGGGGAGCGCCAAGGCGTGCGACCTCGCGGAACAGCTCGCGGGGGAATCGGGTCTCAAGGCGACGCGGCTCGCGGTCGCGGGCGCGTTCCACAGCCCGCTGATGGCGCCTGCGGCGGATCGGCTCCGCGCGGCGCTCGAATCGGTGGAGATCTCGACGACGCGTTGCCCGGTGATGAGCAATGTGACGGGAACGCCGCACGGGACGGAACCGGGCTCGATCAAGGAGCGTCTGATCGAGCAGCTGACGGGCCCGGTGCGCTGGGCGGAGAACTGCGCGTACCTGAACGAGCATGTGGTGCAGGCGACGGGGAGCGCCCCGTACGAGCTGGCGCCCGGGAAGACGCTCGCGGGGCTGATGCGGCGGATCGACCGGGCGGTGAAGGTGACGAGCCACGACACGCCCGCGTGAGCGGGGCCCCGCGTCGCGGCGCGGGGTGAGACTTGGATTGGAGCGAACGGTGAAGATCGCGCGTGCGGCTGTTGTCGGGCTTGGATTGATGGTGCTGGGCGGTGCCCCGGCGCTGGTGCTGACGGGGTGCGAGGAGAAGGCGCCGCCTCCGCCTCCTCCGCCTCCGCCCCCGCCTCCGCCGCCTCCGGCGCCGGTGCGGGTCGAGCTGGGCCCGCTGATGCGCGGGATCGACGCGCGGGTGCAGTTCCCTCAGGAGAAGGCGCCCTACGACGCGACGCTCGCGGACGCGGTGATCGCTTTCTCGTCGGCGCTCGCGTCGGGCGATGACGCGGCGCTGGGTCTGATGCTGAACATGTCGGGGCGGGGCATCCTCGACTCGATGCTCGCGGACGGCACCTGGTTCGACGCGACGGAGAACATCGAGGCGGTGCGGGTCGCGTTCCTGAGCCAGGACCCGGACGGCGCGGAGGACGCGGGCTACGCGGAGTTCGTGCTCGCGGTGCAGGAGCCTGGCGGGGCGTACACCCTGGGCTGGTCGGCGAGCGACACCGACGGGGGCTGGGTGATGAGCCCGCTGGAGACGGTGGACCTGACGCTCCCGCGCGCGGCTGACTGGGACGCGGAGTCGTTCGGCGCATACCAGAACGCGAGCGGCTGGAACGCGTCGTCGGGCGCCGCCGCGATGCCCGCGCCGGGCGCCCAGGACGAGGCGTTGATGGCGTACCTCGCGGCCGAGACGCTGCTGAAGCTCATGGGGCAGGGCAGCCTCGACGCGATGAGCGACGCGGAGCGGGCGCAGGTCGAGCAGATGGCGCAGGGCATGGCGGGCGGCGGCGACGCGATGGCGATGATCGACCGCGGGCGCGAAGCCGTGCAGGGGGGCGCCAAGCCCGAATCGATGCAGGCGAAGATGCTGGTGAACGCGCTGGTGAGCGCCGCGCCGATGATGGGGCAGAGCTGGGACACCGACACGGTGCTCGGCGCGATGGCGCAGGTGCTGGGCGTCTCCGAGGACGAGATGCGCGAGCTGTACGACGGCTGAGCGCCGATCGGGCGACCGACAACGGAACGGAAAGGACTCACTCGTGGCGGAATCGAACGAGAAGCGTGTCGCCTTTGTCACCGGCGCGAGCCGGGGGATCGGGCGCGCGATCGCGTCCAGGCTCGCGGCGGACGGGCGGCATGTGGTGCTCGCGTCGCGGAGCGAGGGCCCGCTGAACGAACTGAAGACCGAGATCGAGCAGGCGGGCGGATCGGCGAGCGTCTGCGCCGTCGATGTGGGCGACGGCGCCGCCCTCGCGGCGGCGATCGAGGGCGTCTTCAAGGAGCACGGGCGGCTGGACATCCTCGTCAACAACGCGGGCATCACGCGGGACAACCTGCTGCTCCGCATGAGCGACGAGGAGTTCGACGAGGTGATGAATGTGAACCTGCGCTCCGCGTTCGTCGCGTGCCGCGCGGCCGCACGCCCCATGATGAAGGGCAAGTTCGGGCGCATCGTCAGCATCGCCTCGACCAGCGGGCTCGTCGGCAACTCGGGGCAGGCGAACTACGCGGCGAGCAAGTCGGCGCTGGTCGGCTTCTCGCGCACCATCGCCCGCGAGCTCGGCACCAAGGGCATCACCGCGAATGTCATCGCGCCCGGGTTCATCGAGACGGACATGACCAAGGACCTGCCCCCGCAGGTGACCGACCACATCAAGGGCCTGCTCGCGGTGCGCGACCTGGGCAAGCCCGAAGACATCGCGGCCGCGGTCGCGTACGCGACCAGCGACGAGGCGGGCTACCTGACGGGTCAGGTCATCACCGTCGACGGCGGCATGACGATGTGCTGAGAGCGGCCCCGAGACGACGAGACCGAGAGACGAAGAGACGGAGTGGTGCGTGCGCGAGCTTCTCGACTGTGATCTGATCATCTTCGACTGCGACGGTGTCCTTGTGGATACCGAGCCCATGACGACGCGGCTGATCGCGGAGTCGGTGTCGCACTTCGGCTGGGCCGTCGACCAGGCGTTCGCGATCGAGACCTTCAAGGGCAAGGACATGAAGGAGATCGTCGCGATGGTGGGCGATCACCTGGGGCGGGCCGTCCCCGAACTGACCGAGCACTACCGCGCGCGCATGTACGCGGAACTGGAGGGGGGCGGCGCCGAACCGATCCCCGGCGCGGTGGAACTGCTCGATGCTCTTGACGCGCTGACGGGTGGGCCCAAGCGGTGCGTCGCGTCGAACGGCCCGCGCCGCAAGATGCAGGCGTCGCTGCTCAGCTCGGGCATCGCGGACCGCTTCGGCGGGATGGAGAGCCCGACGATCTTCAGCGCGTACGACATCGAGAAGTGGAAGCCCGACCCGGCGCTGTTTTTGCACGCGTGCGCCCAAATGGGCGCGACGCCCGATCGGTGCGTTGTCTTTGAGGACAGCGAAAGCGGGATCGAGGCGGCGGTGCGCGCCGGGATGCGATCCGTGGGCGTGGGTGGTCTGACGCCGACCGCGAAGCTCTCGGCGAAGGGCGCGACGATCACCGTCGAGACGCTGCACGAGCTGCTGCCGCTGGGTGTGTGAGCGTCACGCGTCCGCGTCTTTCGGCTTCTCTCCGCGTTACGGGCACCCGCCGACGAAGGCCGCGACGAACGCCTGCACATCGGCAAGGTCGAGCACGCCCGCCGGTTCGGCGATGTCGGCGAGTGACTCGCCTGTGGTGAACGCCCCGATGAAGGCCTGGACATCGGCGAGGTCCAGCACGCCCACGGGCGCCGCCTGGTCCGCCTCGTTGCAGGGCGTTCCGAGCAAAGAGAGTTCGGTCTCGAAGTCCGAACGCTCGGTCACGCCCGGCTCGCAGAAAAGATCGAGCGAGTTCCAGACCACGAATCGGTAGGCTCCGGGCGCGAGGCGGTAGGTCGCCTCCCGCCGATCCGTCGTCGCGGCGCTGAGCGAGATCTCTTCGAACGGCGCTTCATCGACCCGGCCTAGTTGCACATCGACCCGGCCTTCGCCTTCGACGAGCGTCTGCTCCGCCCGCATCGCGATAAGGGACTCGCTCTCGATCACGAAATCGACATAGACACGCGAGTAGCCGTTCGAAAACGCGTAGTAATCATCGTCGCAGGGCGGCGTTCCGGCTCCCTCCTCGGCCCAGACCGAACCCGAGCCGCTGATCAGAGTTGGCGTGAGCTGCGAGACGAGCGAGGCATCGCAGCGGAAGTACGAATCCGGGCTCACCTCGATGCTGACGCCGACGGCGTCGTCGAAGTCGCTGAAATCGGGAACGGGCCTGACGCTCTCGAACTCGACATCCTCTGAAACCGGGAATCCGTTGAACAACCAGTACCGTTCGATGCTGGTCGCGATCTCGCGCGTGTCTTGCTGGTAGACGAGCTGCCCCATCGCACACTGGCACAGCACCGCGAGACAGAGCACGGGAAAAATCGGCTTCGTAGTGGTCATGAGTCTTCTCCCTCCGATCTCAAGGCAGGGTACCAACAAACGACCGAGTCCAAAGCCCGTTCTGAGAATCGCTCGCGGAAACGCGGCGCACCCGCGCCCACGCGTCGTCAGCCCATGGCGCACGGCGCACGCTGGAACACCGATCTGTCACGCGGCACCCGGCAAGGGGAACGCGACAAAAAAAAGGGCGCCCCCGCGGAGCGCCCTTCTCTGGTGATCAATCGACACGCGGGGGTGTTCGCGTCACGGGCAGCCCGAGACGAACGCGTTGATGAACGCCTGCACATCCGCGAGATCCCACACGCCGAACGGCTCGGCGAGATCGCCCAAGGGTTGCTGCGTCGTGAACGCGTCGATGAAGAGCTGGATGTCCGCGAGGTCGAGGATGCCGTTGCCGTCGAGGTCCGCGAGGCAGGTGTCGGGCTCGACGCCCAGGATTTCGACATCGTCGATGTTCCATCCGGAGTAGAGCCACGAGCCGTCCGTCGTGCCCATGATCCAGCGGATGTAAACCGTGGGCTGGTTGTCGGCGTGCTGGGCGATGTCGTACTCGACCTGCTGCCAGGACGAATCGGTGATCTCTTCTCCGTTGGTCCAGACCTCGTGCCAGGTCGCGTTGTCGTTGGAGACCTCGATGGAGGCGTGGTCGTAGGCGGGCTGCTCGACATTGAGCCAGCGCATGAACCGGAGGGAGACATTGGTCAGGTCGGAGCAGTCGATGGCGCTCGTGGTGAGCGCCCGCTCGGGCATGTTGTTGGTGTAGTCGCCGCCCAGGTTGTAGCCGTAGACATTGGTGCCGGTGAACCCCGAGGTGGGGTCCGGGCCGCCGTACTGCCCGCCGCCCCCGGTGGGCTGCCCAAAGGCCCAGTCGCCCTCGGTGGTCCAGTTGGGGGTGACCGCGAAGTCGTAGGTATAGACGGGAACGGGCACGCCGACATCGAGGGTGATGAGCCTGGCGGTGTCGCCCTCGTGGTCGGTGAGGTTGACGAACGAGACGCTCGCTTCGTAGTGCCCGTTCGCGAAGGCGTTCGCGGCGCTGTTGAGCGACACGGTGATCTCGTCCTCGCCTCCAGCGGGGATGAAGCCGTCGGCGCCGGTGACATCGAGCCACGACGCGTCGGCGGTGACCTCGTACACCAGCTCGATGTCGAGGTTGTTGACGACGGTGAAGGTCGCGGAATCGGGCGTGAAGGGACCGCCCCTCGCGCCCTCGGCGGCGAACCCCGCGCCGCGCACGGACATGCCGGTCTGCGCGGGCCAGAGCGTGTCGACGATCCGCGTCCCGGTGTTGCCCGGATCGAGCCAGTCGCGGAGGCGGCTCGACGCGGAGGTCCCCGCGTCCCAGGACACGCTCATCTTGCCGTACCAATCCGAGGTCTGGCTGGTGCAGCTCGCGTAGCCGCCGTGGAGCTGCCCGATGATGCGGTGGTCCTGGTTGTAGAGGGGCGACCCCGATGAGCCGGGCTCGGTGGTGCCCAGGTCCCAGTCGATGACGCGGACATGGGTGCCGTCGCCCGGGACCGCGTTGCCCAGGTAGCTCGTCGTTGTGGTCGCCTGGTACTCGAAGCTGATGCGTTTCTCGTCGGTGCTGGGGTGGTGGATCGCGACCGCCATGTCGGCGTCGGCGCCCGTCGCGTCGAACCCCGAGAAGGCGAGTTCCCACGCGGGATCGAGCGCGTCCTCGATCTCGACGAGCGTGAAATCGCTGGCGCTGCGCGAGGCGCGGTGGACAACACCCGGGCTGAACATGGTCAGCGGTCCATCGCCTGCGCTGCCCGAGGCCCCCGAGCCGGGCGGGCGGCACCACGAATTCTCGTAGTTCCAGTAGACGACGACGGACTGGTCGTTGCTGGTGCTGACGCCGCAGTGGTTGGCGGTCAGGAAGTAGGGCGTCTGGTCCTCGTTGGCGTTGTTGATGAGCGCACCCGAGCAATACCACACGCCGTTGACGGTGTAGACGCCCGACGAGGGGATCTCGGCGCGCCACTCGTCGCCCTCTGGGCAGACGACATCGACATTGCACGAGCCGGACCGTGCGCCCCAGTCGCCCATCGCGTCCCCCATGCCGAAGCCGCGATAGGCGGTGTTGATCTGCCCGATCTCGAGTTCGAACGCATTCTGTTGCTCGAAGGGCAGGGTGACCTCGATGATCACATCGCCCCCCACCGTGGACGGCGTCCAGAGTTCGCCGTGCGCGTCGTTGTCCGCCGCGGTGAAGGGGCGGATCGAGCGGTCGCCCTGCGCCTCGTAGATGTAGAGGCGTCCGCCCTCGGGCATCACGAAGCGTGTGAACCCGAAGTTGATCGACACAGCGTTGGGGCAGGAGACGCGGAGCCGCCACATCACCGTGTCGGCATCGACCTGCTCCCAGACGCCGTGCGTGTCGGGTGTCATGAGCACGGGTTGCTCGAGGGCGAACCGGGCGGGGAGCCCGTCCGCCTGCTCGGCCTGCTCGATCGCCGCGAGCACGCCCAGATCCATCTCCGGGATCTCGACGCGCGGCACCTCCGCGAGCGGGAGCGAAGAGAAGGTGGCCGCGGTGGGCTTGATCACCCCGCCCGCGGACGCGACCCCCGCGGCGGCGAGCCCGACGGACATGAACCAGAACCGATGGGCATTCCGCATCTGAGATCCTCCCCTCGAAGGCGGGGCGGAGCATCCGATCGCCCGCCCGACACACCCGGGCGGCCACGGCACCCGCCGCCACGCCGACCTGTTGGTGACAGCATCCCCCAATTGGGGACCGAAGTCTACTTTATCGGGGATTTTCTTGTTGAGCAAGAATTTTTGCGATCTGGCATAAAAACAGCCGCCCAATGGGACGGCTGCGTGGGGTCGGAGCGAAATCCGAGCATCCGGATCAGTCGGTCGCGGGCATGGTCTTGAGGACCTTGTCGATGAGGCCGTACTCGACCATCTCCTGGTCATCGAGCCAGAGGTTGCGGTCGCAGTCGCGGAGGATCTTCTCCTCGTTCTGCCCGGTGTTGGCGCTGTAGAGCTTGTAGAGGCGCTCGCGGATGCGGAGCATCTCCCTCGCCTCGATCTCGAGGTCGGTCGCCTGCCCCTCCATGACCCCGCTGAGCAGGGGCTGGTGCATGAGGTTGCGGGCGTTCTCGAGCGCGTAGCGCTTGCCCTTGGCGCCGCAGGACGCGATGACGGAGCCCATCGAGGCGGCCTGCCCGATGATGTAGGTCGCGACATCGGGCTTGATGAACCGCATGGTGTCCACGATGCCGAGCCCCGCGGTGACCGACCCGCCTGGCGAGTTGACATACATGTGGATGTCCGCCTTGGGGTCCTCGTTGGCGAGGAAGAGGAGCTGGGCGACCACGAGGTTCGCCATGTCGTCCATGACGGGCCCGCTCACGAAGACGATGCGGTCCTTGAGCAGGCGCGAGTAGATGTCGTACGCGCGTTCGCCCGAGCCCGATTTCTCGATGACGATCGGGACGAGGTTGCTGGTGGGGTTGCTCACGCCGTTCTCTCCGCTATTGGCCTGGTTGACTGGGAAGTTGTAGAACTGCATCACGCCCCCGCTTTCTCGCTGCCCTTAGGCGGATGGCTGAGCACCTCGTCGACGAGGCCGTATTCCTTCGCCTCCTCGGCGCTGAAGTACTTGTCGCGTTCCTTGTCCTCGAGGACGCGCTCGTAGGACTGGCCTGTGTGCTCCGCGATGATCTCGGTGAGCATCTTCTTGCTCTTGATGATCTGCTCGGCCTGGAGGCGGATGTCTTCCGCCTGCCCCGTGACGCCCCCGTAGG
This sequence comes from Phycisphaerales bacterium UBA7812, assembly GCA_002480345.1. GTDB lineage: Bacteria > Planctomycetota > Phycisphaerae > Phycisphaerales > UBA1924 > UBA1926. Next base: position 41,562 of record DLBY01000142.1, read on the forward strand.
GCTGGTGGATCATCACCTTCGCGTGGGGCAGGCAGTAGCGCTTGCCCTTCTCGCCCGCGGTCAGCAGCACCGCGGCGCCGGAATAGGCGCGTCCGATGCAGTAGGTCGCGACGGGGCTGGAGAGGAACCGCATCGTGTCGTAGAGCGCCAGGGTGTCGTCCACCGCGCCGCCGAACGAGTTGATGTAGAAGTTGATCTCCTGCCCTTTCCGCTGATTCTCCAGATAGAGCATCTGCATCATCACGCGGCTCGCGGACTGGTAGTTGATCTCTCCGACGAGGAAGACGATCCGGTTCTCGAGCAGCAGCTCGTCGATCGTCATCTCCCGTGTGCGCTGGTAACTGACTGCTGCGGCTGGCATGGCATCCCCGTGCTGGGCCCCGGAAAGAGGCCCGGGTGTCGTGCGGTCCGGAAGTGGGCAGCGAGCGGGCCCGCTCGCCTCCCCGGGGCCCGACGGCGGACCCCGCTCCGGGTGGTGATCGGGTCGATCATATCCCGCACTGAAGACAAGCCCGGCGCATGCGGCGCCTCCCGCGTCTGGCGGATGCTCTCCGCTGCCCCTAGCATTCGCGATCGTGAGGCCGACCCGCCCGAACGGGGGCGGCCCTGCTCCGACCCGCATCCCCACGCCGAGGCGGACCGGGCGACGAACGCCCGACCCGCGTTTTCCGAAAGCCTCCTTCCGTGCCGACCGCCGTCATCAGCGACATCCACGGGAACGCCGTCGCCCTCAGGGCCGTCCTCGCCGACATCGAGTCCAAGGGCATCGATCGCATCGTCTGCCTGGGCGACATCATCGGGTACGGCCCCGACCCGCTCGAGTGCGTCGATCTCGTCAAGGAACGCTGCGCGTGGAGCCTGATGGGCAACCACGACTTCGGCGTGCTCTACGAGCCCACCAACTTCAACCCCGGCGCCGAGAGCGCCGCCTATTGGACACGCGACCAGTTCGACAACGAGCCCGACGACGCAATGCGCGACGCGCGGTACGACTTCCTCGGTCGCCTCCGCGTCCGTGTCGTCGACGACATGTGCGCCGGGAAGCCCCCGGTGCTGTGCGTGCACGCCTCGCCCCGGCGCCCGATCAACGAGTACATCTTCCCCGA
>DLBY01000142.1:42971-43477 GCA_002480345.1 Phycisphaerales bacterium UBA7812
GATCAACGAGTACATCTTCCCCGATGATGCGAACGACGCGCCCGACAAGATGAACGCGATATTCGACCGCGTCGAGCGGATCGCGATGGTCGGGCACACCCATGTGCCGGGCGTGTTCAGCGAGGACCCGGATTTCTTCCCGCCCCGCGAGATGGGCGACCCGCCCCGATACACCTTCAGCGATGACGAGAAGATCGTGATCAATGTGGGCAGCGTCGGGCAGCCCCGCGACAACGACCCACGCGCCTCGTACGCCGTCATGCACGACGACCGCGTCGAGTTCCACCGCGTCGCGTACGACATCGACGCGACCGCCGACAAGATCAAGAGCATCCCCGAACTGCACGATTGGCTGGGCGACCGCCTCTACGACGGCCGCTGACCCGCCCGCCCCCCGCCGCGGTTCCGCGCGGCCCCCCAACACCCATGGCACGCAAGAAGAACACCCTGCTCAGGACGCTGGTCCCGATCATCCTGATCCTCGCCGGCGCGGGCGTCGTCGCCGC
>DLBY01000140.1:0-15532 GCA_002480345.1 Phycisphaerales bacterium UBA7812
CGGTGACGGGCAAGGCGATCGCGGCCCGCATCTCCCGGCAGTTCGCGTCGGGCGACCGCGTCGCGATCCGGTCGGGGCAGATCCAGGCAGGCTCGTTCCTGCTCGTTGAGGGCAACGAGCGGGTGTTCCCGACGCAGCCGCTGATCGTGCAGGACCCGCCCCCGAACTCGCCCTTCGCGGGCGGCGGAGGCGGTGGATCCGGAAGCGAGCGGCGCGGGGGCGGACAACCCGGCCAGGCCGGGCGTGAAGGGAGCGACGGCTGATGGACATCGTCGGGTTCTCGATCAAGAAGCCGGTCACGGTGACCGTCGGGGTGATCCTGATCGTGATGTTCGGGCTGATCGGCCTGACGGCGATCCCGATCCAGCTGACCCCCACGGTGGATCGCCCGGTGATCACCGTCGAGACGGTCTGGCCGGGCAGGAGCCCCCAGGAGATCGTCGATGAGATCGTCAAGAAGCAGGAAGAGGAGCTGAAGAATGTCGGCAACCTCAAGCGGATGACCTCGACCTCGAGCCAGGGCACGGCGAACATCCAGCTCGAGTTCTACATCGGGTCGAGCATCCCGCGTGCCCGCCAGGAGGTCTCCGATTCGCTCCGCCAGGTCAGCGAATATCCCGAGCAGGTCGAGGAGCCCCGCATCAGCGTCGCGGACGGGTCGAGCGAGAACGCGATCGCGTGGATCATCACCGGCCTCGACCCCGAGGTCGTCGATCAGTACCCCGGGTTCGACATCACCCACCTTTACAACGCGCTCGACAAGGAGATCAAGCCCGAGCTCGAACGCATCGACGGGGTCGCGGAGGTCAACATCTACGGCGGACGCGAGCGCGAGGTGCGCGTCTATGTGGACAGCTTCGAGCTCGCGCAGCGCGGGCTGAACCATCTCGAGCTCGTCAACGCGCTGCGGGGCGAGAACCGCAATGTCTCCGCGGGCACGATCGCCGAGTCCAAGCGAGACTACCGTGTCCGTCTCGTGGGGCAGTACGAGACGCCCGAGCAGCTGCTTGAGACCGTCGTCGCCTACCGCGACGGCTCGCCGGTGTATGTCAAGGATGTCGCGACCGTCGAGGTTGGGCACGAGAAGCGGCGCGGCTTCGTCCGCTCGTTCGGGCACCCCTCCATCGCGATGAATGTCATCCGCCAGAGCGGGTCCAATGTCGTGGACATCATGGAGGAGCTCCGCGAGCGCCTCGATGTCATCCGCGCCGAGATCCTGCCCAACCTCGCGCCGCCCGGCTACGAGTCCGCGGGCGAGCACCTCCGCATGCGCCAGGTCTACGACGAGACGACCTACATCGATTCGTCGATCTCGCTGGTGACCCAGAACCTGTTCATCGGCGGCGCCATCGCGGGCGTCGTGCTGATGGTCTTCCTGCGCTCGTTCATCTCGACCGGCATCGTCGCGATCGCGATCCCCGTCTCCGTCATCGGCACCTTCCTCGTCCTGCTCGCGCTGGGGCGCACGCTGAATGTCATCTCGCTCGCGGGCCTCGCGTTCGCGGTCGGGATGGTCGTCGACAACGCGATCGTCGTGCTCGAGAACATCTATCGGCGCATCCAGCAGGGCGACGAGCCCATGAAGGCCGCGCTGCGGGGAGGGCGCGAGGTCTGGGGCGCGATCCTCGCCTCCACGCTCACCACTGCCGCGGTGTTCATCCCGGTGCTGACGATCCAGGAGGAGGCGGGCCAGCTCTTCCGCGACATCGCGCTGGCGATCGTCGCGTCGGTCGTGCTCTCGCTGATCGTCTCGATCACCGTGATCCCCGCGGCCTCGTCGCGCTGGATGAAGAACCGGAAGGCCCGCCCCGACGGCTCGGCGCGCACCTCGCGCATCGATGCCTTCTTCGGCAAATTCGTCACGGGCTTCGCGAACTGGATCCACTGGTGCATGGGAGGCTGGCGCGGCTGGACCGTCCGCCCGCTGGTCATCCTGGGCCTCACCGCCGCGAGCCTCGGGGGCGCCGTCCTGCTCGCGCCCCCGCTCGACTATCTGCCCGCGGGCAACAAGAACCTCGTGTTCGGCGGCATGCTCATCCCCCCGGGCCTGAGCGTCGAGTACCGCGAGGAACTCGCGGGGCGCATCGAGAAGGTCGTCAAGCCCTACCTCGATGCCGACGCGGACGACGAGCAGGCGATCGCGAACCTCGACCCGATCCGCCGCCCCGCGATGGGCCCGGGCGAGCCGCCCCCCCCCTTCGACCCCGTCCCGATGGACAACTTCTTCATCGGTGCGTTCGGATCGAGCATGTTCGTCGGGGGCACCAGCGAGATCCCAGAGATCGTCATCCCCGTGGGGCAGCTGCTCAGCAACGCGATCCGCCCCATCCCCGACACCTACGGCGGCGCCCGCCAGACCTCGATCTTCGGCACCGGGCCCGGGGGCGGCAGCGGCAACTCCGTCGATATCGAGATCGCGGGACCCGATCTCGACCGCGTCATCGAGGCCGCGGGCATGATGTTCGGCCTCGGAATCGAACGGTACGGGCCGACGGAGGTCAGCCCCGACCCGGGCAATTTCAATCTCCAGCAGCAGGAGTTCCAGGTCACCCTCAACGATCGGGCCCGCGAACTGGGCGTCCGCAACGAGGATGTCGGCACCGTCGTGCGCGCGCTGTTCGACGGCGCGTTCGCGGGCGAGTACAAGCTCCCGGATCGGAACATCGACATCAACATCGTCCCCGAGGGCGGGCGTCTCTCCTTCAAGGAGAAGCTCGCGGAGATCCCCGTCGCGACCCCCGCGGGCCCCGTCGTCCCGCTCGATTCGATCATCGAGGTCACGCCGACCCTTGCGCCCCAGGACATCAAGCGCGTCGAGGAACTCCCCGCCGTCACGCTCAAGTTCACACCGCCGCAGGGCATGGCGGTCGAGCAGATGCAGCAGGATCTCCGCGACAACATCATCGGGCCCGCGCGGCAAGCGGGCCTCATCGACCGCACCATGCGCATCAACATGGAGGGCACCGCCGCGAAGCTCGCGGAGGTGCAGGGCGCCCTGTTCGGCGGCGCGGACGCCGCGGACGAGTTCCGCCCCATCTCCAAGGCGATCTACGCGTTGACGGGCCTCGTCCTGCTGGGCGGCATCGCGACCGCGATCGTCGCGGGCGTGCGCGCCGCGAAGCGCAAGCGGGGCCTCGAAGCCTGGGGGATCGTCGGGGCGCTCGGCATCGCGGTCGCGATCGGATTGCCACTCGCCGCGTTCGGCTACGCGCCGGGACTCATTCTCGCACGCATGGTCTGGGCGCTCATCGTCACCTATTTGCTCATGGCCGCGCTGTTCGAGAGCTTCGTGTACCCCTTCGTGATCATGATCAGCGTTCCGCTCGCGGTCGTGGGCGGGTTCGCGGGCCTCGCGATCGTGCACGCCTGGTCGCTCGCGGACCCGACCAAGAGCCCCCAGCAGCTCGATGTGCTCACGATGCTCGGGTTCGTCATCCTCATCGGGGTGGTGGTGAACAACGCGATCCTGCTGGTCCACCAGGCGATCAACTTCATGCAGGGCTTGGGCGAGAGCGACGATGACCACATCGATCCGCTCCCCCCGCTCGAGGCGATCCGCGAGAGCGTCAAGACGCGCATCCGTCCCATCTTCATGAGCGTGCTCACCAGCGTCGGGGGCATGCTCCCGCTCGTGCTCTTCCCCGGATCGGGCTCGGAGATGTACCGGGGCCTGGGCAGCGTCGTGGTCGGGGGGCTCATCGTCTCGACCGTGTTCACGCTCGTGCTCGTCCCCCTGCTGTTCAGCATCACGATCCAGGCGATGGAGGGGCTGCGGGCCGCGCTGAACGCGGACGAGCGGGTCGATCAAGACACGGGCGACGAATCCCGCGCGGACGGGCAGCAGGAGAGCGCCCCCGAGCGGGAACTCCAGCCCGCGTGAATCGCCGCCGCTCTGTGCGCACGAAAAAGGCCGGGCGAGCGTGCCCGGCCTTTACATCGATTGCTCAGCGTTGCGTGCTCACCCGTCGATGCGGGAAGTTTCCACGCCGCCCTCGGGCATGATGTCGAGGGGCGCCGGACGCTCGTCGGGCGCGTACTCAGGCCCGCGCCGGAGTTCCCATTCGAGGCGACGCGCGTGCTTGCTCGGCACCGGCATCTGGTTCTCGAGCAGCGTCCCCCAGTCGTCCGCGGGGATGATCTCCCACCGCATCACATCCGGGAAGTCCTGGTTGTCCTCCGACTTGTCCTCGTAGAACCGGACGACGACCTTGTAATCCACCGGCACATCCACGCTCCAGAGTTCCTCGGCGGTCCGCGTATCGACGAGACGGACCGTCTTCGCCTCGAACGGGGTGCTCGCGTAAGTGTGCTGGTCGAGCGACGCCATGCGGCCGCGCGGACGCTGGGTCGACCAGGCCTGGCAGCCCGCGGCGACGGTGAGGCCCGCGGCGAGCAGCGACAGGGCGATCGGACGGATGCTGGAACGGGTCATATCTGGTCCTCGGCTGGGCCCGAACTGGCCGGCTGGGTCTCGAAACACTCGGTCTGAGTCTACGACCCGCCCCGCTCGGGGTTCGGGCCCGGACCCTCCTCATCGGTAAGATCGGACCATGACTGCATCATCGGGCCCCGAATCGCCCGCCAACACGCCCGGCCCCTCCTCCGCGGCTCCCCCGATCCGCGTCGGGCTGGGCTACGACCTGCACCGCCTCGAGCCGCTCGCGCCGGAGGGCCCGGGACGCCCCCTTATTCTCGGGGGCATCCGGCTCGACCACGATCGGGGCCCGGTTGCCCACTCGGACGGGGACGCGCTCCTGCACGCGATCACCGACGCGATCCTCGGCGCGTGCGCCCTCCCCGATATCGGCGAGTTCTTCCCCGATGACGCGGACGCGAACGAGAACCGGGATTCGGCGGACTTCCTCATCGCCGCGATCGGGGCCGCCCGCGAAGCCGGGTATGTGCCGAGCAATCTGGACGCGACGGTGGTGCTCGAGCGTCCGAAGCTCAAGCCGCACAAGGGGGCGATCCGGGAGAACCTGGGGCGCCTGCTCGGGTTGCCGCTGGATCGGGTGAATGTGAAGGGCAAGACGCACGAGCGGGTCGATGCGGTGGGCGAGGGCCGCGCCGTCGAGGTGCACGCCGCGGTGCTCATGGTCCGCCTCTGAAACCCCGCGAGCGCGCGGTCAGGCTCTGGTGCGCGGGCTTACTCGAGCACTTCACTGAGTCGCTCGGTCTGGTCGACGAACCACTGCGCATACGCGAGCGCCTGTTCGCGGTACCGCGCTGGGTCCTCGTCCTGCAGCGCCGCCCGCAAACCGGGCAGGATCCACGCGGCGTACCCGCTGGTGGCGTCGGGCGCCGCGAACCCGTTGCGGTACCAGGGCCGCCCGTCGTCGAAACGCTCGTCGCACCACGACCGCTCGATCTCGCGGAGCAGGCGGCGGATGCTCGCCGATTCTCCGGCGCTCAGCGGGGGGCCCGACTCGGTCCGCAGCGCCGCCTGCTGCAGGCGGACCGCGGTTGATTCGAAGCGCTCCGCCGCGGTGCGCACCGCGGGGTGCACGGATCCGAAGACCGCCTCCCATGCGCCGGAATGGGCGCGCTCGATCTGGTCGAGTTGGTCCCCGACCGCAGCAGCGTAGAGCGAGGGATCCAATTCAGGCACCGGCGCGTCAGCGAGCAGCGCAGCGGTGAGCAGGGTCATCTGCGTGACCATGCGCGCGCTCGCGTAGTCGTCCCCCACCACGGCGCGGTACCAGTTGAGGTTGTCGTACATCGAGTGGTACGACACTCCGCGCGCGCCGCCCCCGCCCAGCGAGGCGCTGGGCACGCAGACATGGCACAGGAACCCCACATGATCGGAGCCCCCGCCCAGGTGCCCGAAACGGGGCATCCCGGGCATCGTCGGCTCGCCCGACCGATCGATCCAGTGCTCGAGCACCGTCGTCCCGGGCTCGCCGGGTTGATCGAGCATGGCCGCGGCCTCGACGATCACGGGGCGGAGCGAGGGCGACGCGGAGGACCCGAAGTTCGTGCCCATCGCGGCCATATCGAGGTTCAGGTACGCGACCGCGTGCTCGCGGAGCCAATCGGGCCGGCTCTCGACATACTCGACCGAGCCCACGATCCCGTGCTCCTCCGCGGCCCAGCCCGCGAAGACGATCGAGCGTGCGGGACGCCAGCCTTCCTGTGCCAGTTCGCCGAAGACGCGGGCCGCCTCGACGACGCACATCAGGCCCGCGGTGGGGTCTCCCGCCCCGAACCCCCAGGCGTCGTGGTGGCAGCCGATGATGATCACCTCGTCGGGGTGGGTCGAACCCCGCAGGGTGCCCAGCACATTCGCGGTCTCGACGATGTCGCGGGTCTGCTCGACGCTGACGCGGACGCGGAGGGCATCGCCTCCGGTCAGGCGGTAGCGCATGGGCAGTCCGCCCTGCCAACCCGCGGGGACATCGTCCCCGGTCATCCGCTCGAGGATCTGCTGCGCCGCCTTCCACGGGACGGGCTGGACGGGGATCGTCGGCAGGCCCACCTCCGCGGGGTCGAGGCGCTCCGCGTCCTCCGTCGCCTCGACGAAGGGCGTCAGCGGGTCGCCGTAGTAATCGAGCGTCTTGATGGAGCCCCGCTGGATGTGCGTCTCGTTCGCGTAGCCCCCCTCGGGGTAGGGCAGGCCTCGCCCCCAGCCCGAATCGGCGGGATCGGTGAAGATGATCAGGCCCGCGGCACCCGCCTGCTCGGCGTATTTGGCCTTGTAGCCCCGGTAGTTGCCGCCGTATCGGGCGAGGATGATCCGCCCCTCGGTCTCGACGCCCATCTCCTTGAGTGCCTGGAAGTCCTCGAGCCGCCCGTAGTTCGCGTAGACGACCTCGCCCTCGACGACGCCCGATCCCGCGTAGGCGTTCCAGCCCGGCCGCAGATCGGGCTCGGCGCTGAACGCGTCCCCCTCGACGGGCGCTTCGCGGACCGGCAGTTCGAGCGAAGCCCCGCCCGGCTCGGTCGGCAGGATCTCGACGCGCGCCGAGACGGGCGCGGAGAGATAGAGAAACAACTCGTGCTTCTCGACTTCCAAGCCGAACGAGTCGAACCAGCCCGCGAGCGCATCGATCATCGCCGCATCGCCCGGCGTGCCGGCGTCATGGGGCGCGCTCGCCATCACAGAGTGATAGAGGCGGAGCGTCTCGGGGTCGGGCCCCTCGATCAGGGCACCGCGCACCGTATCGGGCAGGGCGCCCGCGAGCCCAGTGAGGGAGGCGAGGGCAAGGCTCGTGAGCGTTGGGTGCATCGGAATCCTCCGGATGGGGCTCGCGTCGGGCGTCGGCCGACCTTACCGTATCCGCCCATGGACTTCATCAACCGATCCCGCCCAGATTCGGTCGCGCTCGAGACAACGCTCCCCGCGATGGGTCTCCCGGCGGGTGAGGGCCTGCCCTTCTGCCGCGAACTCGACGGCATCATCGCGGAGGAGGGCGGAACGCCGACCACGATCGGCGTGCTGGGCGGGCGTCCGATCGTCGGCATGACGGGCGACGAACTCGCGTCGCTGCTCGACGGGCGACGCGTCGAGAAGGCGAACACCGCCAACCTGGGCGTGCTGGTCCACCGGGAGGTTGACGCCGCGACGACCGTGAGCACGACGATGGAGCTCGCGTCGCTCGCGGGCGTGCGTCTCTTCGCGACGGGGGGCATCGGGGGCGTGCACAGGGGATACGCGCAGCACCTCGATATCTCCGCGGACCTCGCGGCGCTCGCGCGATTCCCCGTCGCCGTCGTCGCGAGCGGGACCAAGTCGCTGCTCGATGTCACCGCGACGCGCGAGGCGCTCGAAACACTCGGCGTCCCCTGCGTGGGGTTCGGGACCGATCGTTTCCCCGCGTTCTACCTGAGCACAAACCCGGACGCGGACTCGGTGCTCGACGCGCGTTTCGACGACGAACGCGAACTCGCGGAGTTTCTGGACGCCGAACTCACGCGCACAGGTCGGGGCGTGCTCGTCTGCAACCCCATCCCGGAGGCCGACGAGATCGATCGGTCGGATTGGGACCGTTGGCTCGTCGGGGCGCAGGAGCGAGCCGCGGGCGCCGCGGGGCGCGACATCACCCCCGCGATCCTCGGGGCGCTGCACGAGATCTCGGACGGCGCGACGCTGCGCGCGAATCTCGCGCTGGTCCGCGCCAACGCGCGCCTCGCCGCGCGGCTTGCGCGAGCCCTGCCCAGCCGCACCTGAGAGCAACCGGGCGACGAACCGAGCCCGGGTTCAGCCCCCGCAGTTGTTCTGGAAATCGTCCACGAAGGCGACAACATCCGCGAGATCGACGATCTCGTCCCCGTTCAGGTCCGCCGCGGTGGAGAAGTTGATAACCCCATCGAGGAACCCCGCGATGTCGGCGAGATCGATCGCGCCGTTCCCGTCGAAGTCCGCGCCGCAGCGGGGGCACGCGTCCCCCACCAGCGTCAGCGCATCAATCGCGGCCTCGACGACCGAACCGTCGCTGCCCTGATCGACGATGAAGCGGACGAGCACGCTCGTCGCGTCCGTGTCGATCGCGTGCGTCCGGCGCTGCCAGCGGAAGCCGCTGCGCTCGACCGCGAGCGGGATCCAGGACTGCCCGCCGCTCGGGGAATAGTCCACGCGCATGACATCCTCGCCCCCGCTTCCCGCGGCATCGGAGGCGAGCCAGAGGTCGTAGGCGATCCTCGGGTTCTCGATTCCCTCGAGCGTGAGCGGGGGCGAGACGAGCACCGACGCGCCGTTCGCGACACCCGACGCGCCCGCGCGGTTGTCGGTGAGCCAGCAGAGCCCGTCACCGTCCGCGTCGAAGGGAGGGTCGAGGTGGAGCCCGCCTCCCGAGGGTGTCCCCCGCTCCCACGACCCGGACTCGAGCCCGGGGGTCGTCGCGGTTACCCAGCCGCTCTCGGAGGCTCGCTCCGTTTCGGTGCGCACGGACACCGCCCGGAACCAGCCGTCCGGATCCGCGGGGAGGGTCAGCACCCCCGCGTCCGTCGGGATCAGCACGCGGAACGCGTACTCGGTGAGACACTCAAACCCGCTCACCGCGGTGCGGTAGCGTCCGGGCCCGACCGGCGTGAGCGGGACCCCGCCGACACTGGTGCCCCAGAGGAACCGGATCTCGGGCGTGCCCGCGAGCGGCACATCCGGGACCACGACCTCGAACTCGCGACGCCGGACCGGATCGAACCGCTCGGGGATCGATCCGTCGATGCGCACCGCGAGCGAGGTCGCGGAGTCGGGGTCAACGCCCGTCGCGACGAGCGCGAACGCCGCGTCGATTTCCGGTGTCGCGTCCCACGCGTCCACCGCGACGGATCGCGCCGAAACCTCGACCTGCCAACGCCCGGGCTCGGGCGCTGCGATGAAGACATTCTCGACGGGGTTGGTGTCATCGGGCGCGCCGCCGGGTGTGGACCAGACGCTGTCGTGCAGGCCGTGGTTGCCGTGGTAGACGACGCCGCTGGGGGAGATGACGCGGAGGTCGAGGTCGTTGACCAGCGTGTGGGCCGCGAGCGGGAACGCCGGGGGCTCGGTCCAGGAGAGGGTGATCGCGAGGCGGTCGCGTCCCGGCGCGACCTCGAACACGCGGGCCCAGCCCTCGCCTCCGCGCAGCGGATCCTGCTCGTCGCTGAGCCACTTGCTCGGGGCGCTCGCCCAGAGCGAGAGCAGATCGGGGGTCCCCCAGCCCTGCCGGAATCGGCCCAGATCGTCGGCCGCGTGACCGAACGGGTAGGGCACAGCGCCGTTGATCAGCAGCGCGCGCGCCATCGCGGTGCTGGGGTTGCGCGTCGGAACCGCCGCGGGATCGCCCCCGTGGAACAGGCCCGCGCGCCACATCTCGATCATCACCCCCGCGTGCCCGGCGACGGCGGGGGTCGCGGCGCTCGTGCCGGTGAAGGCGACATGATCCGCCGCACCCTGATCGCTGGTGGTCAGGATCCCGTCGTTGAACAGGACGAGGTCGGGCTTGATGCGCCCGTCGATCGCGGGACCGGTGCTCGCGCTCCCGCCCCAGGTGTCGTCGCTCCGGTCGAGCGTGCCGAACCCGTTGACCCCCCCCACCGAGATCGCGTTCTTCGCCCACGCTTCGGGTCGCGAATCCTGATCGCCCCGGTTCGATTGGCTCTGGAACACGAGGACGCCGTGCCGGCGGATGGACTCGTCGAGATCGGCGCTGACCGCGGTGTAGCGTCGCGTGATGCCCGACCCCCAGCTGTTGGACTGGATCACCCCGTTGAAGTCACTCGCGAGCTCCGCGAGGTGCGCGTCGCGGTCGTCGATCGCGAGATAGCTGCTGAACAGACCGTTCTGGCCCGGCATCATCCCGCGCGCAGCGGTCTGCGTGAGCCCGTTCCCGAAGATGATGCCGTAGGTCGCGGTCCCGTGGTCGGTGGGCCCGTCGTTGAGCGTGCGCACGAAGGGGTCGGACGCGAGCAGGTCCGCGTGGTCCGTGAACAGTCCCTTGTCGACGACCTCGACGATGACGCCCGACCCGGTGAAGCCCTCGATCGTCTCGATCGCGTTGGCGCCGCCGAACTCGCGGATGAACGAATCATCGGTCTCCGGCGCGCGGCGAGGCTCGGCCCAGGCGATGGCGCCGGCGCGGAGCAGCGTCGCGAGGCCCGAGGCGGTCAGGTCGGCGCGCATGACCAGGCTGTCGGATTCCACGAGCCCCGCGGTGCCCCCCGTGGCGCGCACGATGCTGTCCACGCGACGCCGGGCGGCCCGCGATCGCTCGGATGGGATGACGAGCAGCGGCATCGTGCCGGTCGGCTCGCCCGCGGCCGCCTGCTCGAGGAACGGACGCAGATCGGGGTCGACAAGGTCGATGATCGGGAGAACGCGTGATCCGAGCGACCCGGGGATCGGGGCCTGGTCTGCCCCGGCGCCCGGGTCACTGGGCACGAGGAGCCAGCGACTGCCGCCGAGCGGCGCGATGGGCCGCCACCCCGGTGCGGGGCTCGGCTGCCCCTCGAAGCGCGCCACGACGAAGGGCGAATCAGGACCCGGCACGGACGGATCGCTGTGGGCGTTCGCGGTCGGGAGCGGCGACACCGCGAGCAGCAGGCCTGCAACAACACAACCAACCCTCGGAAAGGGACTGGGCACGCGCTCTCTCCTCATCGGGCCTGGGGAACCCGGCCCGCAACTACCGAACTCGGCCTGGTGGCCTGACGACACCCCGCCCGCACACGATCAGGGGTGCCCGGATGGGGGAAGACAATAACAGGCAACGGTCGTCGATGCATGGTTGACCCGGGGCATCGACCGCGTCTTGCGGACCGCTCCACAATCTGCACAAGGTATTTCTACGAAAAGGGATAGACCATCGGCATCCGTTTTCGGGCGTTCGGGTTCCACTGGGTTGACCGAGATAGGCGCAGATTCTGCCTCTGCCCTTGCTCGCGCGTCGCGCGGGCCTAAACTGGTGTGGAGCAGAGTCGCTGTTGGTGGGCGCGCGGGGTGTCCCCCTCTTCGCAGCGGCATCGATGAGAGATCCCAACGATCGTCCGAGAACTTGGTGAAGTGCGTCGGGGTGAAGTGCGTCGGGGCCCGGGGATTCCACCGGGCGCGTGCCGCGGCTGCTGAGCGTCCCGCTCCGCCTTGCGGCACACCCGTCTCTCGGATCGGAACCAGTCAATCCCCGGGGCCGCGTCCCGGATTCAGAGTGTGAACAGCGGAAACAGTGACTCGTCAACGAGCCAACTGCAAGGAGACTCGAGATATGCGCAGCAAGCAGGCCCTCATCCTTCTCGCGCTCGCCGGCACCGCGGCGGCGGTGCACGCCCAGGACAGCATCGGCACGGCGCCGGGTCTGCCCGGCGATGCGGTCAACCCGCTGGCGGCGGACCAGCAGGTCCTCTCGTATGTCGCCGACCTGACGCCCTTCGGCACCTCGTGGGGCACGACTTTCGGCATCGTCCCGCTCGTCAAGGGCGTGCAGACCGATCCCCAGTTCTTCACGGGCTTCGTCGGCGCCAACGCGATCTCCGACGACCTGGTCAGGGGCGTCCCCTTCGCCTCGAGCCAGTACGCCCTCTGGGAGCAGGCGCCGGGCGTGGGTGTAAACCCCGTCAACAACTCCGACGCCTACCAGCTCGTCAGCCCCTCGGGTGAGTCGAGCCAGTTCGCGGTCGCGCTCGCGAACGGCCTCGTCGCGGGCGGGTTCTCGGGCGATTCGATCACCACCGCGATCGTCAACTACAACCCCGCTGAGCCCAACCGCCTGTATGTCACGCGCGTCGAGGCCGCGAGCAGCATCAACGCGACCGCGACCGGATCGTCGGGCGACCTCGCGCTCGGCTCGGTCGACGGCAGCGGCAACACCTACTTCCGCGGAGGCGGGTTCAACTCGGGCGGCGCCGTCGCCCCCCAGGCGGGCAACAACTGGTACCGCGCCCGCGCCCAGAGCCGCACCGCGACGGTCAACCTGATCGACGCGACGGGCGGCGCCGAGGCGACCGATCACCTGCTGGTCAACAACTCGACCCCCCACCCCCAGCCCTCCAACATCCCCGCGTCCGTCGCGGGCGGGAACGGGCTCGTCGCGGGTGCGAACTTCAACAGCGAGTTCGTCCGCGGCGCGGCCCCCGGCGGCCTGATCAGCGATACGACCCACTTCGGCCCCACCGTGGGCGGGTTCACTCCCCCGGACCACCGGGGTCAGATGGGCACCACGACCCGCGATCTCTTCCAGTCGGGCGTGGCGCACACAGCGGTTGCGTCGAAGGACGCCGCGAGCGACACCCGCGTCATGAGCGTCTGGGCGACCGACGCGTCGGGCAATGTCACCGAGGCGCACTCGTTCGAGACCCCGCTCTCGATCGTTGACCCGACGGACGGCAAGTCGGTCAACTACATCGCGGGCCAGAGCGAGTTCCGCCAGTATGTGGGCATCACGGGCTTCCGCAGCGACGCGGGCATGGTCGCCCTGGGCCAGGACGCGTCGGGCAACAACTACGCCGCTGCGCTCATGAGCGAGTTCGGTCAGTCGTTCGACCTGTTCCAGCAGATCGTCAGCGTCCGTTTCGACGACAACGGGGGCAACAACGAATGGTCGATGGTCGCCTGGGTGGACGGCATCACCAACAGCGGCAAGGCGATCCTCGACGGGCCCGGCGGCAACACGATCGGCAACATCGTCCCCTTCAACTTCGCGTTCCCCAACGCGGGTGACCTCGGGCCCAGCATGTCCACCCCGACCTTCGACGGCGCGGGCAACGCCTGGTTCCTCGCCTCCGCGGGCCTCCAGAAGGAAGACCCGGTCACCGGCGATCCCTTCATCGATTACGACACCGTGCTCCTGCGCGGCGTCCTGACCGACACCGGCAACGGCACCTTCGGGTACGAGCTCGAGCTCGTCCTCGACCTGGGCCGGACCTTCTTCGGGCAGAACTCGGGTCGCCGCTACCAGATCCAGTTCATCGACACCGTCGCGTCCAGCGGCGACCAGGGCCTGGGCGTCTCGGCGCCCGCGGCGATCAACAGCAACAACGGCCGCTCGTGGGGCTGGGACGACACCGACCTGAGCGGTGTCAGCAACGCCGACCCGATCACGAACGGCGGTATCGTGCTCGCTGCGGACATCACTTACGATGTCAACGAGGACGGGATCTACGAGGACCCGACGGGCGGCAACAACGACCCGCTGAGCCCCGACCAGTCCTACCAGACCCTGCTGTACATCGGCTACTACGCCGAGGGCCCGCAGCCGTGCGGTCCCGCGGACCTCGCCGAGCCGTTCGGCGTGCTCGATCTGGCGGACATCAACGCGTTCGTGAGCGGGTTCGTGAGCCAGAACCCCGCGGCGGACCTCGACGACAACGGGATCTTCGATCTTTCAGACATCAACCTGTTCGTCGGCGCCTTCCTGGCGGGCTGCCCGTGACCGATCGCGTGCCCGGTGCATCCGGTCGGGGTCGCCCGTCGGATGAGAAGCGGCACGCTCGAAGCTGAACCGCGAGCGCCCGGGCCCAACGGCCCGGGCGCTTCATTTCACCAACCGGTATGGGTTCTCGGAACCATGCCGAACCGAGGACACGCAGCATGACGCAGCGCAGCGCTCCGATCGCGATCACGACGGCCCTCGTGGCGGGGGCCGTCAGCGGCACCGCCCTCGCGCAGTGGGACCCGGGCAACGGGTCGTGGGGCAAGGTCAACCCGACCGACATCCGGGTGATGACCTGGAATGTCGAGGACATGCTGCGCACCGAGAACCCGCTCAAGGGCGACCAGCTCTCGAACTGGAACGCGTGCAGCCGGATCGTCGCGGGGTTGCGGCCCGATGTCCTGATCCTGCAGGAGACGGGCGACAACGGGTGCGGCGGGTGCGTGGATTCGGTGAGCGAGCTCGAGACCGTAGTCGGGCTTTTCTTCAACGGCGGGGCGGACCCCTTCGTGGGCGGCACGGTGACGACCTTCGTGAAGCGGTTCGCGCCGGATTACGACCTCCCGTTCGTGTTCGTCAGCGCCGTCAACGACGGGTTCAACCGCAATGTGATCCTCAGCCGCTTCCCGTTCGCGGATCTGAACGGGGACGGCATCGCGACCAACCCTGATCTGTTCGTGCTCGCGGACGCGTACGCACCGACCGGGTCGACCATCCGCGGGCAGGCGTTCGCGGAGATCGACCTGCCCGACAGCGTCTACGAGGGCGACTTGGTCGTGGGGAATGCGCACTTCAAGGCGGGCGGCACCAGCAGCGACCGTGCGGACCGCCTCGCCGCGAGCCAGTCGATCGCGTACGCGATCGATTACATGTTCAACGGCGCCGGGACGGGGATCAGCGACCCGAACAACAAGATCCTGTTCCCCAACCCCTCGTCGGTTCTCCCCGACAACACGCCCGTCGTGTGGGGCGGGGACTGGAACGAGGACGAACTGACCAACGGGCGCAAGGGCCCCGCGGAGTGGATGACCCGCGCCCAGTTCACGGGCGGGACCGACGGGACGGACCGCGATCGGGGCGACTCGACCTACGACGACGCGCGCGACCCGTTCACCAACAGCCGGAACACGCGGAGCTCGAGCAAGCTCGACTATCTCGCCTGGCAGGACAGCATCGTCGAGGGCGTGCCGCTCCAGTTCGTGTTCAACTCGATCTCGGTCGACGCGGTCGACCAGCTCCCCGAGCCCGTGCGCGGGTTCCCCTCCTCGGGCGAGCTCGCCTCCGTCTTCGCGTCCGATCACTTCCCGGTGATCGTCGACCTGAGCCTCCCCCTCGCGACTCCCGGCGGGTGCAACGAGGCGGACCTCGCCGAGGCGTTCGGCGTCCTCGACCTCTCGGATATCAACGCGTTCACGACCGCGTTCGTGTCGCAGGATGACGCCGGGGACCTCGACGCGAACGGGATCTTCGACCTGGCGGACATCAACCTGTTCGTCAACGCGTTCGTCGCGGGCTGCCCCTGAAGCGACGCCTCACGCCGGCTCGAACCCAGAAAACAAACCGCCCCCGCCCGGTGACGAGACACGGGACGGGGGCGCGTTGCAATCTGTTCGATCAGCGACGGCGTCGGCTCGCGAGCCCCGCGCCGAGCATCAGGACCGCGGCGCCGCCCGGCGCCGGGAGGGGCGGGC
>DLBY01000140.1:15829-17958 GCA_002480345.1 Phycisphaerales bacterium UBA7812
CCCCGGCACCGGGAGGGGCGGGCCGTCGGGCGGCCCGTCCGGCGGGGGCGGGGGGCCGGGCGGGTCGTTGCCCGGGGGGTCATCGCCCGGCGGGTCGTCGAACTCGTCGTCCGGGAGGTCGCCGCCCGGCGGGGGCGGGGGTGTCCCTCCGTCGGTCTCATCGGGAATATCGCCCGGCGGGTCGAGCAGGTCCTCGAGCACGCTCGGATCGATCGGGTTCAGGCTGGGCTGACCGCCTCCTCCTCCGCCGCCGCCCGAGCCCGTGAAGCCGTGGTTCGAGCCGTAGCGGTTGGGGTTTGTGTAGTTGCTGACGCCTCCGCCCGCGCCGCCGCGCGAGCCCGCGGCTTCCTCCTGGTCCGGGGGTGTGGGGCGGAAGACGAACTCGAGTCCCTCCGCGTCGGTGACCCCGGACTTGCGCAGGTTGAACGCGGTGATCGAGTTGTCGGTCCGGTTGTCCACGACCAGTTGCCCGGTGCGGCGATCGAACATCGCGGTCCGGTCGTTGTACCCGTCCCACGCGAGCGCGCCGTACTGCGCGGTATCGGTGTCCACGCGGATGCCCTCGATGCGCACACCCCGGACCTCTCCCGAATCGGGCTCGACCATCACGATGCGGCCGACCGCTTCGTCGGAGACGAGCAGCAGCCCAGCGGGGCCCATCGCCAGGTCTCCGCCCATGGTGACGCGCCCGCGATCCCAGCGGATGTCTCCGATGGGTGTGATCTTCAGGGTCCGATCGGTGCGCGCGTGGACGCGCGCAATCCGGTCGTCGGTCTCCGGGTCGCCGTCGGCGCCCAGCACATACATCTCCGAGAACAGCGGGTCGCCCGCGATCCCGGTCACCGTCCACGAGGGATCCCACCCGGCGTCAAACATCGACCCGATGACCTCCGCGGTGATCGGGCCCCCGGTGTCGATGTCGTGCAGGTCGATGTGAACCAGCACCGGGCCCTGCACGCTGCCCACATCCCCGTCCACGACCGCGAACGCGTCGAAGGTGTTGACGATGGTGAACGCGCGGATGCCGCTGCTGACCGGCTCGTGGTCGAAGCCGTTGCGCACATGGATCGCGCCGTAGTCCACCATCGTCGAGCCCGGGTTGCGGACATCGTCGATCGCGAACAGCTGCGCGTCGGACGCGTCGATGCCCCACAGGCGCAGCAGGTCCTCGGCACCCGCTCGCGGCGCGGCTGCTGCCGCGATGGCACACGCGATCACACCTCCGACGGTGACTCGATCCATCCTCGCCCTCCGGTCTTCGCGACACGCGGGTCCGCCCGCTCGCTCCCTCCGTATGGAACGACGCGCGGGCTTCGACGCCTCAACTCTGCAACGCGGTTCGCCGCCCCGCCATCACGCGCGGGACTCGGTTCGGTGCGCTCACCGGGGTGCACGGGCCTTGAGGGCTTTCCGGGGCGTTCTCGGACCACCGGTTCACGGGAGATTCCGGCGCGGGCCGTCCGCGCTCACCTCCGTTCGGGCTGGACAGGCGGCGAGACTCCACTACCATCGAAGCATGATCTGGGGCCCCAAACGCCTCCATGAGTTTGTCGATCCGGGTGCCCGGTTCCGCGCCGAGCACTCGGTCTGGCTCACGAACGCAATGCGATCCCGGACCCGTTATCCACGCATCCCCACCAAGCGCGTGGACGCCGGAGGGTTCGACCGCCTGATGAGCCTTCCCACGGGCCCGCTCCGCGCCGAACGCTGGTGGCGCGCCGCCCTCAGACGCGTGGGTCTGGGCTGCATCGGACGCTGAGCACGCGGCGCCCCGCGTTCACGCGGCGCTGCGGCACTCCTTGACGATCATCGCGAGGACTTCGCTGGAGTCCGCGAGGTCGAGGTTGCCCGACAGACGCTGCACGGCGTTCGCGGCGCTCTCACCCAGCGAGACCATCCCGATCACGCCCGCGACTTGCTGGAGCACGCAGCAGGTCCCGACAGCATCCATGGGCTTGCCGTCGCGGATCGCCTGCTCGATCTGGCTCGCGCACCGCGGGAGCTCGCGCCGGAGCGATTCGGCAAGCGCGGGATCGATGTCCGTCCGCGTGCCCACCGCGTTGCTGTTCGAACCCGGCCCGAGGAACTCCGCGAGCGCGGGGAGCAGGATCTCCTCGGAGACCGGCTTG
>DLBY01000140.1:18264-20560 GCA_002480345.1 Phycisphaerales bacterium UBA7812
CTCGGAGACCGGCTTGCGGATCAGGGCCTGCGCGAAGCGACCCTTCACGGCGTTGATAACAGGCGGGCCGGACTCATGGGTCAGAAACACCAGGGGCTTGGCGATGTTCTCGGATCGGAGCCTCGTCGCGAAATCCACGCCGCTCACCCCGTCCAGGGAGAACTCACTGATGATCAGATCCACACCGGCGTGCGCCTCCGCGATCGCCGCATCAGGCGTGGGTTTGTTCACGACGCGGACGCGGGTGTCCCTCAGGCAGTCGCTGAGCAGATCCGCGTCGCGTTCGTCGGGCTCGACATGAAGCACACGCCCCTCGAGCGCTTCCTTATCGACGCGCTCGGTGACGAACAGCTGGCTCAGCGGGTCGGGATTGATAAACGAGCGAAGGTTGATCTCGTCGTTGAAACGGACACCGATTTCGTGAACAACACCTCCCCGGTGCTCGCAGCGCACAACCTCGCCCGCGACGGCGACGGATCCCCGCTTGGGGTGCGGAAGGTTGCACACGCAGGGCGTGCCCTTGTGCAGGAACGCGCTGTGCAGGAACCCCGCGCCGGTCTTCGAGAGGTTCCGGCAGGCCATCGGGACTTCGACCCGTGACCGGTCCGGATGGGTCAGCACCACGCGGATCGAGGGCTGGCGGAAGGGCCACCGGGCGTTCTCGCGCTGCACCGCTCCCAGCTTCGTCACCGAATCGAGCGTGTCGAGAACAGCATCGAGCTTCTTGCTCGTCAACCCGAGCGAGTTCTCGCGTCCCGCGTGGTCTACTTTGCCTGCTCGTCTCGGCATCAACGGCTCCGTACAAGCGCCTCAGCCTCCCGCGGCCTCCGCGCACAGGCGCTCGATTTCCTCGATCCGCGATTTCGCCCACTCGAGGTCCATGCTCGAAGCGAGCTTCTGCCCCACGGTCTCGGCGACACCCGCGAGTTCGTCGAGCCCCATGACCGGCGCGACACCCGAGATCTGCATCACGAGCGAGAACACAAGCGTGGTGTCGCCCTGCTCGACTGCTTCCCGGAGGCGTTCGCACACCTTGTTCAGCTCGGGGATCAGGCTCTTGATGATCTGCGGGTCGGTCTTGACCCCTCCCGCGTTGTTCTGGTTCGCGAACACGCTCGGGTCGACCATGAACTCGCCGATCGCGCGGAGCAGGCTTTCCTGGTTGATGGGCTTGGAAAGGAACCCCGCGATGTAGGGCTGGGTGATCAGCGAGTAGGTGCGTTCCGAGCGATCCGCGCTGATCATGACGACCGGGGGCCCGCACACCCCGTGCTCGTGGAGCTTCTTGGCGAGGTCTCCGCCGTATTCGTCGCCCAGGTGGATGTCGCAGAGGATCAGGCCGACACCCGACTTTGCCTCTCGCTCCGCGTCCTTGAGATTGTCGCAATGCTTGACGCGGAGCTGCGTGTCCCGCAGGAAGTGCTTGACGAGACGGACATCCATCTCGCTGTCCTCGACGAGCAGGATCGTGCCCACGAGCGACTGCGGGTCGACATGCTCGACCGCGAAGATCTCCTGCATCGGGTCGGGACGGGTGATGTCCCGCAGCGGGATATCTTCCTCGAAGCGGATGCCGATCTCGTGCACCATGCCCGACAGATGAAGGCAGCGGACGACCGTCCCCCGGTACTCCTGCTCGCCCTTCCGCGGATGGGGCAGCAGGACCGAGCAGGTCGTCCCCAGGTGCACATACGAACGGTGCAGCAACCCGATCCCGCGCTGGGAGAGGTTCCGGCACGCCATCCGCGTCACGGTGTCCGTCCCGCCTGGCTGGAGAATCCGGACGACGACGGATTGCTCCCTGAACCGCCAGCGCGAGAAGACCCGGCCCGCTTCCTTGGTCGCGGCGCCCGCTTCGAGTTGGCTCAGCAGGGCGTTCAAGTCCTGTTCGCGGAGCCCCAGCGTGTTGGGCCGTCCATCATCACCCATGTCGCGTCACACTCCCTCTGAAAGGCGGTTCGGAGGGGAGATCGGCGGTCAGCGGACGGTGACTTGGTCGAACCGCGGAACGCGAGGCGGTTCGCGGGCAGGACGGTCGCACCGACCGCGCGTCATGCCGGCGCGGAGCGGGTTATCGGTCGGGTCGCGGTGGGTTCGGGGCCGCGGGCCGTCGGGATCGGCCCATCAGACATCGAGGTTCTTGACCTCGAGGGCGTGCTCCTCGATGAACTTGCGGCGGGGCTCGACCTGCTCGCCCATCAGCACGCTGAACAGCGCGTCCGCGTCGCCCGCCTGCTCCCAGGTGACGCGGAGCATGGTCCGGGCGCTGTGGTCCATGGTGGTTTCCCAGAGCTGC
>DLBY01000174.1:0-2700 GCA_002480345.1 Phycisphaerales bacterium UBA7812
GGAGGCGCGGGCGATCCTCGAGCGCGCGCTCAAGCGCTCGCCCCGCGACCGCGAGACGCTGGGCATGGGCGCGATGGTGTACGCGCTGTCGGGCGACCACCAGCGCGCGGTGGTGCTGCTCGAGCGGCTCGCGGGGATCGCCCCCTCGGACCCGGTCGTGCGCGCGAGCCTCGCGGATTCGCTCCTGAGGCTCGGACGCTGCGACGACGCGGAGCGCGTCGCGCGCGTGTTGCCCACGCTCGGCCCCGGCGCCGCGACCCACGCGGGCAAGGTCAGCTCCGCGATGCTCACCCACGCGCGCCACGCGTGCGCGCTGGAACTGGGCGACTGGGCCCACGGGCAGGCGCCCACGGATGCGCGCACCGCGGGGTACGCGGCCGCGGCCCGCATCTTCGCGGGCGATCACGCGGGAGCGTCGGCGATCCTGCGCGCCACGGCATCCGAACGCGCCGAGGACCCCGATCTACAGCGCGATCCGCTGCTGCTGATGCTGTACTGCCCGCAGTTTTCGCGCGAGGAGATCTTCGGGGCGCACGCTCGGTACGGCGCGCTGATGGCGCGTGCGGCGCCGCCGTCGCCCGCGCCCGCGCATCTCGACGACGCGCTGCGGGGCGAGCGCCCGCTCCGCGTCGCGTATCTCTCACAGGATTTCCGCAACCGCTCGGCGGGGCACTTCATCGAGGGCATCGTCGAGCACCACGATCCTGCGCGCGTCGAGGTCCACTGCTACTCGCACCAGCTCACGCGCGACGGGCTGACCGATCGCGTCCGCGCGCACGCGTCGGGCTTCACCGAGATCCAGGGCATGCCCGATCGGGCGGTGGACCAGCGGATCCGTGCCGATCGGATCGACCTCGCGGTCGACCTGACGGGGCACACCGGGCTGAACCGCCTCGGGGTGCTCGCGCGCCGGCCCGCGCCGGTGCAGGCGACCTACATGGGTTACGCCGCGACGACCGGCCTCGGCGCGATCGACTACCGGATCGTCGACGCGTACACCGACCCCGCGCCCGACGCGGACGCGCTGGCGACGGAGGAACTCGTCCGTCTCGACCCGTGCTTCCTGTGCTACACGCCCCCGCCGCACGCGCCGGAGGTGAGCGCGCGCGCGCCCGACGCCCCGATCACCTTCGCGAGTTTCAACACCTTCGCGAAGATCACCGATGACGCGTTGAAAGCATGGGCCGAGATCGTGCGCGCGGTGCCGGGCGCTCAATTGCTCGTCAAGAACGCGGGGCTCAAGGACCCCTGGCTGGCGGACCGCTTCCGCGCCCGCTTCGAAAAACTCGGCGGCGATCCGGATCGTCTGGAGACGATGGGCGAGACGCCCACCGCGGCGGAGCACATGGGCCTGTACGGGCGGGTCGACATCGCGCTGGACACCTTCCCCTACAACGGGACGACGACGACGCTGGAGGCGGCGTGGATGGGCGTGCCGGTCGTCACGATCGCGGGTGATTCGCATGTGTCGCGGGTTGGGGTGAGCCTGCTGACCAACCTCGGGCTCGATGATCTCATCGGCGCGGACACGGACGGGTATGTGCGCGCGGCTGTCGGTCTCGCGGGCGATGCCGCTCGCCGGGCGGCGCTGCGGAAGGAACTCCGGGAGCGTGTGCGCACGAGGCTGTGCGATTTCTCGTCGTTCGTTCCGAGGCTCGAGGACGCGTACACCGAGATGGTCCGGCGGGCCGCGTCCGGTCACTCGCGCGGGTCGAGTTCGTAGAGCGCCGCGAAGTCGAGGGGCTCGGCACGGCGGAGCCCGTCGCGCATCCGCGCCGCCTCTTCCCGGTCCATCCCCAGCAGCACCATGAGGTCAACGGTGACATCGACGGTCGCGACCCGCGTCGTGCGCGCCTCGAGTCTCCACACGATCGCGTCAAGCTCGCGCTCGCTGAGCAGCGCGGGCAGCGATGCGCGGATCGGCTCGAGATAGGCGTCGACGGGGTACACGCCGAACCCCTGGAAGTGCAACTCGCGCTGCTTCATCTCGCCCCAGCGTTCGAGCGTCCGGGCCTTCTGCTCGTCGCCCTCCGCCTTCGCGGCGCGGTGCGCGTCCATTTTCTCACCCAGGTCGTTGAACTCGGAGCGGACCCACGCGATCGCGACCCCCCGGCTGTCGTAGACACCCAGGCGGACCGGGCTGTCGCGCTCGATCACGGTGGGGACCGGCGCGGGCTCCGCGGGCGGCGGCACCGGCGCGGGGGTGAGCGTGACCGCGAGGGTAAACCCGATCGCGGCACCGAGAACCAGCGGACCAGAGAAGCCGTGCATGGCACGCTCCTTTCCGCCCCCGTCTTTCGTATTTTAGGTCTTCCGGGCCGGTTTCAATAGCCCAATTTTGCGAGCGCGGGTCCGAATCGCTGCTCAAGTGCGGCGTCCAGCCCGGGCTTGAGGTCGTCGAGCGATTGCCCGCTCGCGCCCTTGTTGAAGAAGAACCTCTTGGCGCGGGTGTCTCGCGCGGTGCCCGGGAAGATGGTCTTCTTGCCGCGCTCGCGGATCTCGAGCGCGCGGAGCTGGTCGAAGGCGGACTGCTTGACGGCGCGCGCGATGTCGTCGTCGCTCGCGTCGAGGCCGACGAAATCCAGGACGGTGCGCAGCGTCGCGTCCGCGTCGGACTTGAAGTCCTCGTAGCGGATCGTCAGCACCGGGAAGGCCGCGGTGGTGGACCAGGTCGCGGCGTGCTCGATCCACGAGCCGTAC
>DLBY01000174.1:3005-7299 GCA_002480345.1 Phycisphaerales bacterium UBA7812
CCACGAGCCGTACCCGAGCTTGGTCCAGAGCGGGTCGCCCGCGTGGCTGATGAAGGTCTCGGCGTACTGGGCGTCGGTGAGGTTCTCGATCACGCCCTCCATCCGACGGTAGTTGAGCGCGCTGAGCAGGACATCGCGGGGATGGCGCACGATGTGGACCGCGCGGGCGGTCTCGCCGATCCGCGGGTGGCGATCCGTGCGCGCAAAGTGCGTCTTGATGAACGGGTTGTCCGGGTCTTTGGGCTCGAACGGGACGGCGGGCTGGTGGATGTCGTGGATCAGCTTCGAGACCGCGAGACTGGTGGGGGGCATCCCGCCCTCGATGATGTTCGCGAGCAGGAAGCGGAGCCAGGTGTTCCCGCTCTTTGGATAGGACGCCAGCCAGGTGATGGACATGAGCGATTGTTGGCGATCTCCCGGCGCGGGATCAGCGCCTGGTGCGCGTTGCATGGAGATCCGCGAGAGCCGCGCCGAAACGGGCGGCGAACGCGGGCGCGTCGCAGACGGGGGAGGTGGCGAAGCGCTCGCGCAGGCCCGTCCGCAGGGAGGCGAGGGCTTTGGGATCGGACGCGAGCGAGAGGGCTCGTTCGACATACTGGTCGTCGGTCTCGGCGCAGAGATCGGGGAGCCCCGTGTTGGTCAGCAGGCTCAGACCCACGCGGGAGGCGTGGGTGCCGGTGCGCGGGTCGCCCGCGCGGGTGAGGACGGGGACGCCCATCCAGAGGGCCTCGCAGGTGGTGGTGGTGCCGCAGTAGGGGAAGGGGTCGAGCGCCACATCGGCGCGCCGGTAGGCCGCGAGGTGCTCGTCGCGGGTCTCGCTGCGGCCCAGCAGTTCGAGGCGCGCGGGGTCGATGCCCCGGCTCGCGAAGGCTTGGGAGACGATCGTGCGCACGGCGGCGGCGCCGAGCGGGGCGGCCTTGAGCAGCAGGCGTGCATCCGGCGCGCGCTCGAGGATGCGCGCCCAGAGGTCGAGCGTCGCGGGGCTGAGTTTCTTCGTGTCGTTGAACGAGGCGAAGGTGAACGGGCTGTCTTCGGCGCTCGGTGCGCGCTCGGCGGGGGCGGGCCCCCCTTCGGGCGGGTCGTAGCAGAGGAAGCACGGGTCGAGGCGGACGAGTTGCTCGCCTGGGCGCGCGGACTCGGGCGCGTCGTCCGCCTCGGGCGGGTCGGTCAGGCTGTCGACGAGGCGCGCGTGGATGCGGGTGAGCCCGGTGGTCGCGGGGTAGCCCAGCCAGGTGAGTTGGACGGGGGCCGCGGCGCGCGCGAACGCGCCGAGACGGTGGCCCGCGAAGTGTCCCGAGAGGTCGATCGCGATGTCGGTCCGCTCGTCCGCGAGCGCGCGCGCGAGGTCAGGGTCGCCCATCGCGGGGGCGTCGTGCCAGCGGTCGAACCGGGCGCGGAGCGTCTCGGTGACCCCGTCGGCGTGGCGCGAGGTGAACCAGGCGCACAGTTCGAAGCGGTCGCGATCGAGGTGGTCGAGCAGGGCGCCCAGGAAGTTGGACACCGAGTGGGCGCGCAGATCGGGGCTGACCAGCGCGACGCGCAGGCGGTCGCGATCCGGGTCCGGTGCGGTGGGCGTGATCGTCTGGGTTGTCTGCTCGACGAGCGCGCCCCAGCGCCGGTGGGCACGGTCGGTGTCGGCGCGGGTCGCGCGGTCGTCGTAGTTGAGGCAGTAGGCGAGGCGGGCGGCGACGAGGGGCTGGGCGGGGTGGGCGCGCGCAAGATCGGTCATCAGGTCCGCCGCGTCGCGGGCGCGCCCCGCGTTGAGCATCGCGAGGGCGGCGTTCATCGACGCGTGGAGGGCGCTGGGCGACCCGGCGGGGGCGGCGGCGATCGCGCGCTTGTGGAGGGGGAGCGACTCGTCGTAGGCCTGCCTCGCGTCGAGGCGGATCGCGAGGGTCGTCAGCGCGTCGGGGTCGCGCGGGTTGATCTCGACGGCGCGCCGGAGCGCCGCGAGCGCACGCTCGGGCTCGTCCATCGCGTCGAGCACCGAGCCCAGCGTCGTGTGGGGCTGGGGGGCGGCGGGGGCGAGGGCGACGGCCCGCTCGGCGTGGACGAGCGCACGCTCGCGGTCGCCCGTCGCGAGCAGCGCGTGCGCGCACAGGCGGTGGGCCTCCGCGTTGGCGGGGTCGGCCTTGAGCACCGCGCGGATGCGCGCGAGCGCGCCGCGGTGGTCGCCCGACGCGTAGACCCGCATCGCCTCGCGGAGGGCGGCGAGGTGGCGTTCGGCCTTGCTCTTGGAGGGACGCGGGGGCATCGGTGCAGGTCAGGTGTGGGCGGCGGTCTCGATCGCGCGGGCCGTCGCGTCGCGGGCTTCGGCGTCGGCGCGGAGCGCGGCGTCGAGGCCCGTCAGCGGCGCCGCTCGGAGGTCGTCCATCGCGCGGGCGACGAGGCGGGTGATTTCGCCGAACGGGATGCGGCGGTCGAGGAACGCGCCGACCGCGACCTCGTTGGCGGCGTTGAGGATCGCGCCGAGCGTCGTGTCGGGCTCGTCGATGACGCGGCGGGCGAGGGGGACGGCGGGGAAGCGTTCGGGATCGAGCGGGCGGAAGTCGAGCGTGGTGAGGGTGTCGAGATCCATGCGCGCGCCGGGGTGGCACTCGGGCGTTTGGGGGAAGGCGAGCGCGCACAGGATGGGGTGGCGCATGTCGGTCGCGGAGAGGTGGGCGATGATCGCGCCGTCGGCGAGCTGGGCGAGGGCGTGGACCGCGGATTGCCGGTGGATGAGCACGCCCAGGCGGTCGTTGTCGAGCCCGAAGAGGTGGTGGGCCTCGATGAGTTCGAGGCCTTTGTTCATCATGGTGGCGCTGTCGATGGTGACCTTGGCACCCATGTTCCAGGTGGGGTGGGCGAGGGCCTCGTCGGGGGTCGCGTGCTCGATCTCGTCGGGCGCGCGGTCGCGGAAGGCGCCGCCCGACGCGGTGAGCACGACGCGGCGCACGGCGGACGGGGTCGCGACGGGGGGCGCGGCGCCGGCGGGCAATTGACCCGCGAGGGCCTGCCAGACGCCCGCGTGCTCGGAATCGAGGGGAAGGAGGCGGGCGCCGGTGCGCGCGGCGGCGGTCGTGATCAGCGCCCCCGCGACGACCAGGGTCTCCTTGTTCGCCAGCGCGATGTCGGTTCCCGCTTCGGCTGCGGCGAGGGTGGCGGGCAGGCCCGCGGCGCCGACCATCGCGGCGACGACGAGATCGGCCTCGGTCGTGCGCACGATCTCGAGCGCGGCGCCTGCGCCTCGCATGGGTTCGCGGGGGCCTTCCCACGGCGCGTGCTCATCCGCGAGCGCGAGGCGCGCGCCGGGGTGGGCGCGGGCCTGCTGGGCGAGCGTCGCCCCGTTCGACCCGGCGGCGAGGGCGACGACCTCGAAGGGGTGGGGGAACGCGCCGCGTTCGTGCAGGGCGTTGAGATGGTCGATGACATCGAGCGTCTGCGTGCCGATCGACCCGGTCGAGCCCAGGATGACGACGCGGCGGGGTTGGTCGGCGGGCGGGCTCATCGGGGGTGGTCAGTCGCGCTCGATGCTGCTCTTTTCGCTTGCGGACAGGGAGCGGCGACCCGAGCCGTAGAGGGCGCGACGCTTGCGCTTGGGCTTGCTCGGGGCGGCGTCGGCGTTCTGGTCGTTGTCGCTCGATTCGGGCTTGCGGTCCGCCTTGGGTTCGCTGGCGGTCTTGGAGCCCTCATTCGACTGCTCGTCCGGCTTGCTGTCGCGCTCGGACTTGTTGTCGTCGTTGTCTCCGGAGCGGCGTCGGCGCCGGCGGCGGCGGCGCTTCTTCTTGCCGCTGCCCTCGGATCCGTCTTCGGACCGGTTCTCGGTGTCGGCGTCGTCCTTGCCGCTCGCGTCGGTGTTGTCGCTCGGTTCGGCGTCCGGCTTCTTGTCGGTCTTGCCCTTCTTCCCGGGCTGGTCCTCGGCGCTGGCGTCCGCCTTGTCTCCGGGGGTGCTGTCCTTGTTCGCGTCGGAGGGGGTGTTGTCGTCGTCGCCCGACTTGCGGCGTCGGCGGCGGCGGCGCTTGCGCTTCTTCTTTCCGCTTGATTCCTCGTCGTCCTCGTCGCTGGGCAGGTCGAGGGCGGCGATCTTCTCCGCCTCGGCCTGCTCGTGGGCGGTGGCTTCCTCGGCGAGTTCTTCCTTGGCCTCCTCGGCCTCCTGCTCGAGATCGACCGCCCAGTCCTCGCCCGCGTCGGTCATCGACTTGGCGAGGTCGGTCTTGTCCCACTCGATGATGCGGGGCTTGGACTTCTTGCGGGGGAGGCGTTCGACATCGATGTCGGCGCCGTTGGAGTCGTAGGCGTAGGTGACGACGCG
>DLBY01000163.1:0-36087 GCA_002480345.1 Phycisphaerales bacterium UBA7812
ACGGGCTTCTTCAAGCCCTGCGTCTCCGTCATGGTCGGGCAGCTCTATAAAGAAGGCGATATCCGGCGCGACTCGGGCTTCAGCATCTTCTACATGGGCATCAACCTCGGCGCGTTCCTGTCGCCGCTCGTCGCGGGAACGCTGGGCGAGAAAGTCGGCTGGCACTGGGGCTTCGGGGCCGCGGCGGTCGGCATGATCCTGGGCCTGATCTTCTACCAGATCTTCCGTCCGAAGTACCTGCACGGGATCGGTCTGCCGCCGCACCACGCGCCGGAGCACGAGGAGGGCAAGGAGCCGACCGCGGCCGACATCGCGCAGGCGGAGAAGGACGAGTATGAGGCGACCCGTCCGCTGACGACGGTGGACTTCCAGCGTCTGCTGGTGATCCTGGTGCTCGCGTTCCTGGGCAACATCTTCTTCTGGACCGCCTTCGAGCAGGCGGGGACATCGATGAATGTGTTCGCGCAGCAGAATACCGATCGGACGCTGTGGGGCATGCTCGAAGAAGCATTCCCGGCGACTTGGTACCAATCGGTCAACGCGCTGACGATCGTGGTGTGTGCACCGATCTTCTCGCTGCTCTGGGTGTGGCTCGCGAGGAAGAACCTCAACCCCTCGACGCCCATGAAGTTCGCGTTCGGGCTCTGGCTCCTCGGGCTCTCGTTCCTCGCGATGGTGCTCGGCGCGATTGATGCCAAGGAAGGGCTCGCGGGCCCGCACTGGCTGTTGATCACCTACATCGTCTACACCTGGGGCGAGCTCTGCCTGAGCCCCGTCGGGCTGTCGATGGTGACCAAGCTCAGCCCCAAGCGGCTGCAGGCCCTCATGATGGGCATCTGGTTCCTCTCGCTCGCGGGGTCCAACTTCGCCGCGGGCTGGGTCGCGGCGTTCAGCACGCGGTTCCTGCCCGGCGAGAACGGCGAGGCGCCGCAGTACACCTTCTTCATCGAAGGGCTGCCGGGGTTCTACCTGATGCTCGTGGTCTTCCCGATCGGCGCGGGCGTCGTGATCGCGCTGATCAGCCCGATCCTGAGGAAGTGGATGCACGGGATCAAGTAAGCCCGGACATTCTGCTCAACACCAACGAGCCCCTCGCGCGAGCGGGGGGTTTTTCATTGGCGCGTTGACAGGCGGTATCCGAGAAGAAACCCCTCGCTCGCGCGAGGGGCTCGCTTGATCGTGGATCGTCGGATGAGTGATCGTGAGGGCCTACGCCGTCAGGGCTCGCAGCACTTCGCTGATGGTCGTCTTGCCGTCGAGCGCCTTGGCGTACCCGTCCTGCTTGAGGGTAGAGAGGTGACCCTCTTCGAGCGCGTGGGCCGCGATGGTGGGGGCGTTGATGCGGTTCATGATCATCTCGCGGATCTCGTGGCTCATGGTGAGCAGTTCGTAGATCCCGAGGCGGCCCCGGTAGCCCGTCTGCCGGCATTCGCGGCAGCCCTCGCCCTTGGTCAGGGTCTGTCCCTGGCGCAGGTTGAAATCCTTGGGCAGGTCGCCGACATCGGGCTCGTAGGCGCAGCCGCAGGCTTTGCAGACGCGCCGCACGAGGCGCTGGGCGAGCACGCCCTCAACGGAACTCGCGATGAGGAAGGGCTCGACGCCCATGTCGATCAGGCGGGTGACGGCGCCCGACGCGTCGTTGGTGTGCAGGGTGCTGAAGACGATGTGCCCCGTCAGCGAGGCCTGCACCGCGGTCTCGGCGGTCTCCTTGTCGCGGATCTCGCCCACCATCACCGCGTCGGGGTCGTGACGCAGGATGGACCGCAGGCCCGCGGCGAACGAGAGCCCGACCTTGGTGTTCACCTGGATCTGGTTGACGCCCGGGACATGGTACTCGACGGGGTCTTCGACGGTGATGCACTTGATCTCGTCGCTGACGATCTTGTTGAGCGAGGCGTACAGCGTCGTCGACTTGCCCGAGCCCGTCGGGCCCGTCACCAGCACGATCCCGTGGGGGCGGCTGATCATCTCGATCCACGGGTCGTTCACATGCCGGGGCATGCCCAGGTCGTCCAGCGACATCAGCACGGCGCTCTTGTTGAGCACGCGGAGCACCACGCCCTCCCCGAACAGCATCGGGATCACGCTGACGCGCAGGTCGAACTCCTCGATCTTCCCGTCCTTGTTCCGGCTCGAGAAGGTGATCCGCCCGTCCTGGGGCTTGCGCTTCTCCGCGATGTTCAGGTTCGCCATGATCTTCAGGCGGCTGATGATCGCGGACGCGAACCGGTTGATGCTGGGGGGGACATTCGCGCGTTGCAGCACGCCGTCGATGCGGTAGCGCACCGCGAGCTCGTCCTCGTAGGGCTCGATGTGGACATCGGTCGCGCGTTCGTTGATCGCTTCGATCAGCAGGTCGTTGACGAGCTTGATGACGCTCGCCTCTTGCGCCTGCTCGATCTCGTCCTGCGCCGCGTCGGCGCCCGCGATGTCCTCGGCGCCGCGCTCGGCGGCCATCGCGTCGAGGGTGTCGCCGCCCACCCCGTAATGGCTGCGGATGAACTTGTGGAGCTCCGCCTCGTCCGCGAGGACGAGCTCGATGGCGCAGCCCGTGAGCAGGCGGAGCTCGTCGAGGGCGGTCAGCTCGAAGGGGTCGCTGGTCGCGACGGTGAGCGTCCCGTTGTTCCGCTCGATCGGCACGCAGTGCTGCTTGTAGACCAGCTGGGCGGGGAGGCTCTCGAGCACCTCGGGTTCGACCGGGGTCTGCGAGAGGTCGACAACCGGCATGTGGAACTGGTCGCCCAGCGCGTGGAGCACATCCGCGGCGCTGACGAACCCCAGGCGCACGAGCACCCGGTCCAGACGCTCCCCGCTGCGACGCTGTTCCGCGATCGCCGCGTCGAGCTGGTCGCGTGTGATCAGCCCGCGTTCTTCGAGTATGACGCCGATACCCATGCGCTCTCAGTCTACCGCTGCAACCGGGGTTCCGATGCAGGCGTTCGTCTTTTCGATCCGCAGCGTGCGGACCTTGGAGAAGATCGACCGGGCCGCGGCCGCCCGTCCTGTTTTCGCGTCCCGAACGCGCCCGGATGGGCTTTCTGTGGCACTCAGGCGGGATAGGTGCACTTCGTGCGGTCGGTCTCCCACACGCTGACCGCCCGGAGCGTCCCGCCCGCCTCGCGCAGCGGACCCTGTAATAACTCGAAACAGACCCTCGCGATATTTTCGACGCTCGGGTTCAGCCCCCCGTCGCTCGCGAATTCCGTCGTCTGGTCGTTGAGATGTTTGTGGTCGAACCGTTCGATGACCGTCTCGTCGACGATGCGCTCGAGCGTGCCGATCGGCAGGGGCGATGCCGGGTCGACCGCGACCGCGGGCTCGACGCGGTAGTTGTGCCCGTGCCCCGCGGGGTTGTTGCACTTGCCGAAGAGGCGCTCGTTCTCCGCGTCGCTCAGCGACGGGACATGCAGGCGGTGGGCCGCGGAGAACTCGAACATCTGTCGGACGAGGACCTCAGCAGCGCTCGTGTCCATCGGATGCCTTTCGTGGGGGGAACGGGCTTCGTAGACGAGGTGGGGGGACGGGTGCAGCGCGACGGAGGCGACCCGCACGGGCAGCAGACGCGTCGCGGCGCCGAGCAGATCGGTCACCAGCGTCGATGGCGCGTCCCCGCCCGCGACGGCCTTCGCGACGAGCGGGACGAGTTCGCCGTGCACCGCGGTGTCGATCTCCTTGATGTTGATCAGGTACCCCGTCTCGGGGTCGGGCTCGCCCTCGCAACGCACCTCGATCGAATAATGGACCCCGAGCCCCTCCATCGGGGGTTTGCCCGATTCGCCGTTCGCGCCCTCGCCCGGTCGGTTCCCGGGGGCGCGGCCCCCGGCGGGCAGGTTGAACCGGACTGTTCGGGTCAGGCGGTGCATCGGGCGGACTGTATCCTTCGATGCACACCCCAACGCGGGATGCACCCGCGGCGGCCCATGACCGATTGCCGGACAGATTCGGCGCCGCGACGCAGCCCGAACACAGGAGATTCTGAGATGCGCACGATCATCGCCCTCGCCGCGTCCTTCGCCCTGACCCTGACCGCTGGTGCCATCGCGTCGTCCCCGAGGCCCGTCCAGCCCGAGCCCAAGTCCGCGATGCCGGTGACGCCCTATGTGCTCAAGCACGAGATGAAGCGGATCGACGGGACCGCGGAGAGCCTCGAGAAGTACAAGGGCAAGGTCGTGCTGATGGTGAACACCGCGAGCCGGTGCGGGCTCACCCCGCAGTATGAGGCGCTCGAGAAGCTCTACCGGGACTACAAGGACAAGGGCCTGGTGGTGCTGGGGTTCCCCGCGAACAACTTCATGAACCAGGAGCCCGGCTCGAACAAGGAGATCCAGGCCTTCTGCACCGAGCGGTTCGATGTGACCTTCCCGATGTTCGAGAAGATCAGCGTGAAGGGGGAGGACGCCCACCCGCTGTACAAGCAGCTCGCGGCGCAGCCCGACCCCGCGGGGGGGGAGCCCTCGTGGAACTTCACCAAGTACCTCGTCGATCGTGAGGGCAACGCGGTGATGCGGTTCGACCCCCGGATGAAGCCCACGAGCGAGAAGATCATTGCGCAGATCGAGGCGCTGCTGGGCGAGGAGTGACCGGAGGCGGCGCCGCGGGGTATCCTCAACGCGCCGATGCCCACCTTCGAGTACATCGCGATTGACCCGGCCGGCGAGCGCACGACGGGCGTGATCGCGGGCAACTCCGAGCAGGCGGTGTACGCCGAGCTCGAGGCCCGCTCGATGACGCCCGTGCGTCTGTCCGAGAAATCGGAACGCTCGGGACGGCGTGGCATCGGGACCAGGCAGCTCGCGACGGTCTACACCCAGCTCGCGGACCTGCAACGCGCGGGCGTGCCGCTGCTCCGCGCCCTCACGCTGTTGAGCAAACAGAAGAGCAAGCCTCGCCTCGCGACGGTGTTCCGCAGGCTCAGCGAGCGCGTCAGCGACGGCGGCGAGCTCGCCGAGGCGATGGCCGAGCAGCCGGGCGTGTTCCCGCGCGTGCATGTCGCGATGGTCCGCGCCGGGGAGAAGGGCGGTTTCCTCGAGCAGGTCTTCGAGCAGCTGGGGCGGTTCGTGAACGCGGAGGCGGACCTCCGCGGGAAGGTGGTGGGGAGCCTGGTCTACCCCGCGGTGCTGGTCACCGTCGGCGCGATCGTGATGAGCATCCTGTTCACCTTCTTCGTCCCGATGTTCCGCGACAAGATGCTCTCCAGGCTCGACACGGTCCCCGCGGTGACCTCGTTCGTGCTGGGCCTGAGCGACATCGTGTCGAAGTACGGGCTGGTCCTGCTGGCCCTGATCGTCGCGGCGGGGTTCGGGCTCTGGTCGATCCGCACGCGTCCCGATGTTCGCCGGGCGGTCTCGATCGCGCGCACGAAGGCACCCGTGCTGGGCCCGCTGACACGCGCGCTCGCCGCGGCCCGGTTCTGCCGCCTCCTCGGGACGATGGAATCCAACGGCGTGCCCCTGCTGACAGCGATGGGGATCGCGAAGGACGCGGCGGGGAACGCGCTGATGGAGGACGCGATCGGGCGCGCGATCGAGGCCGTCCGAGCGGGCGAGCCCCTCGCGGGCCCCTTGGGCGAATCGGGCCTGTTCGCGGACGATGTGATCGAGATGATCTCCGTGGGCGAGGCCGCGGGGAATGTGGACCAGGTGATCCTGAATGTCGCGGACACGCTCGAGGGCCGGGTGGATCGTCTGCTCGCGGGCGCGGTGAAGCTGATCGAGCCCCTTCTTCTGGTGGTTCTGGCGGTGAGCATCGGTCTTGTTGCCGTCGCGCTGATTCTGCCGATGACCCAGATGACCTCGAGTCTGTAATAGGCGCGCGGCGATCCGCACCTTTGTGGGCGTTCGCGCGTATGCCTCTTGCGGATGAACGGGGACGATGCTAGTGTGGACTAATCTGCGGCCCACCAGGGGGGCGTGCGCTGGCCGGCGATCGAGCCGAGCCATGCCGGGCCCGGGCCGCGGGGGATGGATCCCGATACGAACACGACGCGCCTCGGGCGTGGCTCTCCGCGGGGCCCGTTCCGGGGACGAAGGAGCGAACGCGATGGAAACGAAGATGCTGGTGACCGCGACCCGCCGCCCCGCTACGACCCGTGGGGGCTTCACGCTGATCGAACTGCTGATCACGATCGCGATCGTGATCGCGCTGGGCGCGATCGTGGGCGTGCCGCTGCTGGGCGCACGCGACGAGGCGAATGTGGGCATTGCTCAGACGCAGCTCGACAACATCGAGCAGGCGCTCGAGTTCTTCGAGCTCGACTACCGGCGCGTCCCGAACGAGGAAGAGGGGCTCGCGGTCCTGTGGGACAAGGAGATGCTCGACCCCGACTCGGACGAGACCAAGTGGAAGAAGTATCTCTCCGAGGCCCTGCCCAACGACCCGTGGGGCAACGAGTGGGGCTACCGGGGCGAGGACCCCGAGTACGGGGAGAAGTACGACCTCTGGTCGAACGGGCCCGATGGTGAGGAGGGCACCGAGGACGACATCGTCGCGTGGAGCACTTCCGAGGAAGACGAGTTCGGCGACTTCGGGGGCGATATGCCCGACGCGCCGGCGCCCTGAGGCGTCGTCGCTGATTCGTGTCGCGGGCCGATGCGGGGGCGGGTGTCGCCCTTTTCGGCACCGCGGGTTCGTCGCGGTCATCGGGGTCTCGTGGGTTGGTGAGCGGAGTCTCATGCCTCGCCTCGTGCGCACATCTCCGGTCTTTCGGGGCGTGTCCCGCGTTCCCGGGTTCACGCTGATCGAGATCCTGCTGGCGATCGGTCTGCTCGTCGCGGTGCTCTCGATCGCGGGCCCGGCGCTGTATTCGCGGATCGCGCCGCGGACCTTCGACGAGACGATCGAACGCTTCGCGGGCGAGCTGCGGCTGGCGCGGGAGGATGCGCGGCGGACCGGGGAGATCCGCCTGATCTATGCGACGCGGTCCGTGCGCGCCGGGGGGGACCCGGCGGGCTCGATCCGTATCGAATCACGCCGGACGCCTGTGGAAGACGACGCGGCCTCAACCGGTGATGGGCCCTTTGGTGGCTTCGAGGGCGGCTTTCCTGATCCCGCGAGCGGGGCTGGTTCGCTCAGCACCGAGACGATCGGTTCATCAGCCGCGGATCCGTTCGGCGGCGCGACGGGCGGCCTGATGGACGACGAGCGTCCCCGGCTGCTCTTCACGCTCCCCGATGACTATTCGCTGACCCATACCCGCCCCGCGTTCCTGGTCGAAGACGAGGGGTTCGGGGTCGCGTTGGACGATGCGGCGCTCGAGGAGATCGGGGGGATCGCGGAGCCTGAGGGCATGATGGGCCCGGGCGGCGAGAGCTTTGAGGGGATCGGGGGGCTCGATGAGGAGCCGCGGTCGACGCTGCTCGCGGTGTGCGTGCCCGATGGGACGGTGCTCGCGGCGCGGCCGACCTGGATCGTCGATCCGGATGAGCGCACGGCGCGGCTCCGGATCGATTCGGCATCTGGACAGATCTGGTTCGAGCGGGTGCGGGTGGACAATCTGGACCGGGGCCTGATCGACGAAGCGATGGAAGTGCCCGGTGCCGGGATGACGCCCGATCGCGGGATGGAACGCCCGGAAGGGGGGCGACCGTG
This sequence comes from Phycisphaerales bacterium UBA7812, assembly GCA_002480345.1. Lineage (GTDB taxonomy): Bacteria > Planctomycetota > Phycisphaerae > Phycisphaerales > UBA1924 > UBA1926. Next base: position 7,588 of record DLBY01000163.1, read on the forward strand.
AGCGGGGTGCCTCGAGTGCGCACGGATCGCGGCGCGATCCTGCTCGAGATCGTGCTGTCGCTGGGGCTGTTCCTCGCGACCTCGATGACGCTGTTCATCGTCGTGAGCGGCGCGGTGGAGAGTCTTCGGCGTTCACGATCGGAACTGCTCGCGGCGGATCATGCGCGCAACGCGCTGGCGATGATCGAGGCGGGGATCGCGCGTCCCGAGACGCTGAACGGGCCCGTGATGCCCTGGTCCGGGAGCGGGGACGATCTGGGCTTGGACGCCGACGGGGGCATGGGGTTCGGCGGTCCGATGGAGGCTGGGTTCCCGGGGAGCGCGGACGGCTTTGAGGCCGCGGACAGCGGGATGGGCGGTGAGCCGATCGGGGGCGGGTTGATGGGCGGCGCCCCGGGCGGTGACGACCTGGGCTGGGCGCTCGAGATCGAGACGGAACCCGCGGAGGTCGCGGGTCTGACGCTCGTGGTCGTGCGCGCGTACGAGACCGACGCGGCGGGTGGCGAGGCGGAGAACGGCGCGTCGTACACGCTTCGGCAGATCATGTCGCTCTCGGGCGGATCGGACGACTCGTTCGGGGATACGGAGACGGGGGGCGCCCCGTGAGCGCGCGGGTGTGGACATCGCCCGCGTCTCGGCGCGGGTTTTCGCTGCTGGAGTTGCTCGTCGCGATCGGGCTGCTCGCGGTGCTGATCGGCGCGGTGTACGCGTTCATCACGACGCTGTTTGCGCGTGAGACACGCGCCCTGGACGAGGCGGCGCGATCGCAGACGGCGCTGATGGTGTTCGATCGCCTGGAGAGTGACCTGATGGGGGCAATCGCGACGGGGCCCTCGGGGCGCACGGGGCTGTCGGGCACGCGGGAGCAGCTAACAGTGGCGCACCGTTCGGTCTTGCCCGGCTCGGCGTCGGCGCCGTGGTCGGATGCGCAGTGGACGACAATCCGGTTCGATCGGCGGCGCGGGCGGATCTCGATCGAGCGGCGCGACGGCGAGGCAGAGTCTCCGGGCGAGCCGACGCCGTACCCGGTCCCGGTGCGTGCGGCTCGGTTCCGTTACTACGACGGATCGGGTTGGCGGGAGTCGTTCAACTCGGCGCGCGGGCTTCCCGTCGCGGTCGAGCTCGCGCTGTGGTTTGGGGAGGTTGCGGTCGAGGATGACGCGTTGCCTCTGGAGGATGAGCGGGGCTTGGACGGCGATGGCCGCGTGCGAGGTTTCGAGCCTGACGAGCCGTTCGATCCGAGCGCGATGAGTCTCGAGGAGCTCGCGCGGATGACGGGCGGGTTCGGCGGGGATGGCGACGCCCCGGATCCGGAGCTCGAGCTCGAGGATCTTGGGCAGCCTGATCGGGTCCGCCTGATCACGATCCCCGATGCGCGGGTTCCGCGGATGGTCCGGCGGGCGAGCGGGCCCTCTTTCTCGGCGGGGGGTGTGCCTTGAACAGGGTGCGAACCCGGCGAGAGACGAGGCGGCGGGGCACGGCGCTCTTCGCGGTGTTGTTCCTGGTGGTCGTCGCGACGCTGTCGGCGGCATCCATGTTGACGGCGACGGCGGCGGAGCGGACCTCCGTGGTCCGTTCGCTCGAGGAGTTGGAACTGCGGATGGCAGTGCGCTCGGCGCTCGCGGTCGCGACGGCGGACCTCGCGAGCCAGCGAGAAGCGATGCTGTCGGGAGAAGTTCCGGACGCGCCGGGCTCGGTCCGGATTGATCGCGGCGAGAACGCGCCGGGGATCGTTGTGGAGTTTGTCCCGGATTCGGCGGGGCGCGTGCTGGCGCCCGAAGCGGGGCGGCTGGACCTGAATTCGGCGCCGCCGGAGTCGCTCGGGGCGCTTCCCGGGATGACCGAGGCGCTCGCGGCGCGGATCGTGCGCGTGCGGGAGTCGTCCCCGTTCCGGTCGGTCGCGGAAGCGCTCGCGGTCGAGATGGGGCTCGCGGCGGCGGACGAGGCCGGGGCGGGCGCCGGTGGGAACGACGGCCTTTTGAATGAGAACGCGGACGAGACGGGAACAAGCCCGGATGGCGCCGGCGGGGCGGGGGGCCTAACCACGGCGGACCTGCCCTCGGCGTTCGACGCAGATTTCGGTGATCCCTCGGGAGATTCGGCATCTGTGGGCGGTGCGGGGAGCGCCGGAGAGGGTGATGAGGTCGGTGCGTTCGGCGAGGACGGGCGTGGTTCGTGGGCGGACCTGGTGACGGTGTTCGCGGCGGATCCGCAGGTCGCCTGCGGGGCGAGCGAGCCCGATCGGATCGGGGCACCGCTCGTGAATGTGAACGCGCCGTGGTCGGATCAGCTCGAGCAGCGGGTCGCGGAGGCGGTGGGGGGCGTCGGCGGGTCGGGTGATCCGATCCGGACGCTGTTCATCGACGCGCCGCGGCTCGGATCGACCGGGGCGCTCGTCGATCTGCTGAACCAGCGTGGGGTGGATCTGGAGACACTGCGCGGGCTGCTCGATGCGCTGACGACGACGGCGGACCCGTTCCGCCTGGGTCTCGTGGATGTGAATACGGCGCCCGTCGAGGTGCTCGCGACGCTTCCCGGTCTGGATCGTGATCTCGCGGAAGCGATCGTCGATGCGCGGGAGCGGGTTGACGCGTCGGAGCGGCGCTCGGTGGTCTGGCTGCTGGAGGAGGGTGTTCTCGACGACGCGGCCTTCCGCGCGTGCGTGGATCGGATCGCGGTGCGATGCCTGCAGTGGCGTTTTACGGTTCGCGCTTCGTTTGAGCGCGAGGGCGAGTCGTTCGTGGGCTTTGATCCTGATGATGCCGCGCCGGCGCTGCTGCCCGAGGCGGACGAGTTCGGGGTCGCGATCGAAGAAGAAGACGAGGCGCGGACAGGCGCGTTCGTTGAGTTCGAGGTGGTGCTCGATCTGGCGGACGCGACGCCGCGGATCGCGTACCTGCGCGAGCGGACGGCGCACGGCTTCGCGGTCGCGGTCGCGTCGCTCCCGGGGTTTGTCGGGGACTTCGGGGACGAGGATCCTGAGGACGAGTGGGGAGAGGATGAGCGAGGGGATCTCGCGCTGGAGGATGACCCCGGGGACTGGGCTGATGTCGGAGGAGCAGATCGAGAGGACGAATCGAGCGCTCCGGGGGCGTCGTTCGACGGGATGGGGGATTCGCTGATGGACGAATCTCTGCTGGATCTGAGCGATCGGGGCCTGTTCGAGGATGACGAGCCGGGCGACGGGCGGGTATCGTCGGAGCCTGGGCGGGGCGTCCGCTCGGGCGGGGCGTCGGCAGGTGCAGCGGGCGGCGGCGGCTCGTCGTCGGGCGACAATCGGCTGGGGCGCTGGGCCCCGGCGCGTTCGGGGTCTCGCGGAGGGAGCGGATGAGCACGGTTGTTCTCGATCTCGAAGCGGACCGCGTGCTGGCGGTGGAGGCGACGCTCTCGGGGGAGCGGGTGAAGGTGCGTCGTGCGTTCACGGCGGATGCGCCGCGCTCGGTGCGGGAGGCGGGTGACCCCGAGGCGACGGGCGCGTGGGTGCGGGAGCGACTGGAGGAGCACGGGATCAGGGCGAAGCGGGCGATCATCGCGGCGGGCCGTGGCGAGGTCTTGGTCAAGCGTTTGCCTGCGCCCACGGATGACCTGAGCAAGAGCGAGCGGCACGAGATGATCCGCCTGCAGATGTCGAGGCAGGCGAGCCTGACGAGCGCGTCGAGCGTGATCGACTATGTCGAGTACGAGGCGACGGGCGAGGGTGAGGGGGCGCTGCCCGGGTTCGTGGTCGCCAGCGCGATGCCGACGGATCGGGTTCGCTCGCGGGAAGCGGCGGCGGACGCGGCGGGGCTGAAACTCGCGGGGATCCGGCTGCGGACCGCGGGAGTGCGGGCGCTGCTGGCGCAGGAGTTGGACCCGGGTTGTCCGACGCTCGTGGTGAACCCCGGTGTGGGGTCGGTCGAGTTGCTGATGCTGATCGGGGGCGAGGTGGTGTTCTCGCGTTCGATCTCGGCGGGCCTGCCCGATCGGGGCGAGGACACGCACGCGTTCGCGGAGAAGGTCGCGGTCGAGGCGACGCGGACGATGGTGAGTTTCCGGGTCTCGGACGAGGGGCGGGACATCGAGCGCGCGGTCGTGCTTTCTGGAGGGGAACTGGGCGCGGCGCTCGCTCGGGAGATCGGTGATCGGCTCGAACTCCCGTCGCAGACGCTCGATCCCGCTTCTCTGATCGAGTTCGACGAGAGCATCGACGGGGACCAGCACGCGGCGATCGCACCGCTGGCGGGCCTGCTGCTCTGCAAAGCGCGGGGGATCAAGGCGCACGACTTCGCGAATCCGACGGCGCCGCCTGACACGACGGCGGGCGCACGGCAGATCGCGCTCGCGGGCGTGTTCCTGGTGATCGTGATCGCGGGCCTGGGCTATGTCTTCGGGCAGCGGACGCTGGGGGAGGCGGAGCGGGCGCGGGATTCGGCACGCGAGGCCTACGAGCAGGCGCAGCGGCGATGGGTCGGTTCGCAGCTGGACGGCGCGCGGCTCGGGCACATCAAGGCGTTCACGAGCGAGGAGATCGACTGGCCGGCGCACCTGGCGCACATCATGGATCTGCTCCCCGACGCGGAGTCGGTGGCGCTGGGACAGATCTCGGCGAGCATTGAGCACGCGGCGTTGTTCGAGGAGGGCGGGACCCTGGGGGACATGAATGCGTGGCGCGGGAGCGAGACGCTCTCGCTGACGATCACCGGTGCATCGCGCGATCGCGATTACATCGCTCGTTTCCGGGAGCGGCTGCTCGAGTCGGGGGTGTACACGGTGTCGAGCCAGGGGCCTGAGGTCGAGGATCGGTTCACGCTGCGGATCGCGACGGCGGCCGCGAGCCCCGTCCCGGAAGAGGACGAGACCGGGACCGCGGAGAGCGCGGACGCGGAGGGGGGGCAGGCCGGATGAATCGGCGTGTGACCACCATCTTGATCGGGGGCGTCGCGGGGCTCGCGGTGCTGGGCGGGGGGGGCGCGTGGGCGTTCCGCTCGGTGTTCTGGAAGGACTACTCGGCGGTCGTTTCGGAGACCGCGGATCTCGAGCGACGCGCGGAGGCGTTCGAGAGCGGGATGAAGGGATCGCGGGCGATCAAGGTCGGCCTCCGCGACGCGGGCGAAACGATGCTGGGCTCGCAGCAGGCGGTGGTCGAGCATCGGCTGCGCGGGATGCTCAGCGAGATCGGGGAGCGGAACGGGCTGCAAGAGGTGGTGGTGACGCACGGGCGGCCGCGGGCGGTGTCGAGCCCGGCGGACGAGCGCGGGTCGGGGATCAGCCGGGGCTTCCGTCGGTTGCTGGGCGATCGCTCTGATTTCGCGGTGGTGCGCGGTCGTGTGCAGGGCCTCGGCTCGCTCGAGGATGCCGTTCGGACGCTGGCGGACCTGCGGGCGCAGCCCTGGGTGCACCGTGTGGAGGGGTTCACGATCACGCCCAAGGGTCGGGAGGGGGAGATCTTCGAGCTGAAGGCAGATTACGCGACGATTTTCGCGCCCGAGCTCGTCGAGGGGGACCGGGACGCGCCGGCGCTGGCGAGCCCGGCCCGGGCGGATGTCGAGGCTCTGGCGGCTGTGGTTTCCCGCGCGCCGTTCCGCTTCGCGGAGGCTCCCGTGGAAGCGCCGCCCCCGCCTCCGCCCCCGGTGGTGGTGAAGTCGGACCCGCCTGCGCCGCCTCCGCCTCCGTACGACCGCTGGCGGGTGACGGGGGTGCTGGAATCGCTCGAGGGCGAGGGGGGGGTCGAGGTGATGCTGTATCGCACCGATACCGGGGAGACGCTGAACTTGCGCGTCGGGCAAAGCGTGCTCGGTGCGACACTTCGGAAAGCGGACGGGGAGCGGGCCTGGTTCGAGAAGGACGGGATGCTCGTCGTGTTGCGTGCGGGGGAGACGCTCGACCGGGCGAGGCCCGCTGAATCGGTACACTCAGACGCGGCCGGCACAGGCTGACCGCACACACACATTGACCACCCGCGGCGGGGCTCGTGGGGGCCGGGAGCGGCCCGTTCTCGCTGGGGTGGATGTCAGACAGGGAGTTCGCGATGGATCGCCGATCTTCTCACGCTTTTTTCGCCGCCGCGTTGGTTTCGGTGGCTGGTCTTCCGGTTTCCGCGTTCTCGCAGGAGGCGGCGCCCGCTGATGGCGCGTCCGCCGCTGAGGGGGAGACCGGGGCGCGGGCTTCGGCGCCCAACCCCAGGCTGCGGTTTACCTTTAACGGGGCGCCATTCTCGCAGGTGCTCGATTTCTTCGCGCGGGAGACGGGTCTCCCGGTGATCCGCGAGGCGGAGGTGCCCGGCGGGTCGCTGACTTTCATCAGCGCCGCGGACTACACGCTCAACGAGGCGCTCGAGATCCTGAACCTGAATCTGGCGATGCACGGGCGGATCCTGGTGCGGCAGGAGAACTTCCTGTACTTCCGGACGCTGGCGGACGCGGCGCGGAAGCCGGGCAAGGTGTTCAACGCTGAGGACCTCGACGATGTGGATCCGTCGCAGTATCTGACGATCACGATCCCGCTGAGCAACAGCAACGCGGACCAGGTGGTCGAGCAGGTCAAGCCGTTGATCAAGGCGCCCGGGCTCGCGCAGGCGGTGCAGCCCCAGAACATGGTGATGATCGTGGAGACCGCGGCGCAGTGCGCGCGGATCCGCGATGTGGTCAAGAACATCGACGCGATCAAGCCCGTTGACTCGGAGTACAAGATCTTCATGCTCGAGCACGCGAAGGCGGCTCAGGCTGTGGAGGCGCTCAAGGGGCTGGTGGGGCAGCGGATCCTCAAGCAGATCATCGAGAAGGACGGGAAGATCCGCCAGGTCGAGGAGATCGATGTCGCGGGCCTGAGCCTGCAGGCGGACGAGCGGCTGAACGCGATCATCGCGGTGGGTTCGCAGACGCGGCTGGAGACGGTCGAGGAGCTGATCGCGCTGATCGATGCGCCCGAGGGCGGGCTCGAGGGCGGGACGAGCGAGCTGTCGACCTTCCGGCTCGAGACGGTGACGCCTGCGCAGGCGAAGACGCAATTGGAGGCGCTGTTCCGGGGTCTGCCCGAGGCGCGGAAGCCCACGATGATCCCGCTGGACGCGGTGGGCAAGCTGGTGGTGGTCGCGGACCGCGCGCTGTTGCTTCAGGCGACGGCGCTGCTGGGCGAGTTGGACCCGGCGCCCGCGGGGGGCGAGCCCTTCGAGGCGGCGACGACGGCGCGGGTCATCCCGCTCGAGTACGCGACGGCGCAGGCGGTGGAAGCGATCGCGCGGCGCATGCTGACGCCCCGGCAGAACCAGATGCTGCGGTTCACACCCACCCCGAGCGGGCAGGGGCTGCTGGTGAGCGGGCCGCCCGCGGATGTGGAGGCGTTCGCGGAGTTGGTCGCGGGGATCGATCTGAAACCCGAGACTAAGCAGGAGGTGCGCCAGGTGACGGTGCCCGGTTCGGCGGGGGCCTCGGCGATCATCGCGAAGGCGGAGGAACTGGACGCGCTGGACGCGGACAGCGCCGACGACCCGGTGCGGGTGATCCTCGACGAGGAGACGCGGACCGCGACGCTGGTGGGCTCGCGGGCGGCGATCCAGCGGTTCGAGGGACGGCTGCGAGACGCGGCGGGCGCGATCCCGGTGCGGACGACCAAGCGGACCTATACGCCCGAGCATGTGCGCCCGAGCGAGTTGGCGCAGCGGTTGCCCCGCTTGGCGCGCCCGATGCTCGAGCCCGATGACGGGTCGGTGTTCGTGGCGCCGTCGTTCGAGGCGATCGACGAGCTGGACACGCTGGTGATCCGGGCGGAGCCCGAGCAGTTCGCGGTGCTCGACGAGCTGCTCGATCAGCTGGACACGAAGGACGCGACCGGGCAGCAGCTGCGGGTGATCCCGGTGCGGGGGGACAGCCCCGACGCGCTGATCGCGCGGGCGGAGGACCTGGTGGCGCAGCGGGTCGGGATGCTGGACGACAAGGACCCGGCGGCGGCACCGATGTCGATCGAGTTCGACGAGCTGAGCGGGAACCTGATCGCGCGGGGCACGCCCGAGGCGCTGCGCTTGCTGGACGAGAGCCTGCGGCTGGCGCAGCAGCTCACGCCCCCTGCGCGTTCGACGCGGATCATCGATGTGCGCAATGTCGAGGCGAAGAACATCCTTCCGGCGCTCACGGAGTTGCTCGAGTCGGCGGATCCCGTCGACCCCTCGCGGGCGGTGCCCGACCCGACGATCCGGGCGATCGATCGGACCAACTCGCTGCTGGTGACCGCGGAGGACGCCCAGCACAGGCTGATCCAGGACTTCGTGCGTCGGCTCGACACCGTCGAGCAGGGGGAGCTGCCCCCGCTGAAGCTGCTGCAGGTGCGGACGGCGGATGTGAACGCGGTCGCGTCGATGCTGACCCAGCAGTACAACAGCCGCCCGCCCGCGGAGCGGACCGCGAAGCCCGTGCAGGTGCGTGCTGACGGCGCGACGGGGACGCTGATCGTCAGCGCCCACGAGGACCTGTTCGGCGAGATCAAGACCTTCGTGGACGAGCTGAACGAGGACCGGACGGACGGTCCGGCGCGGGAGACCTTCCTGTTCCCGTTGAAGGTCGCGCGGGCGACGGATGTCGCGAGCGCGATGAACAAGCTGTACCCCGAACCGCCGATGCCGCGGGACCGGCGGGGCAACCCCATGCCCTGGTTGCAGAAGCAGAAGGAAGTGACGGTCAGCGCGGACGCGTCGAGCAACAGCCTGATCATCGACGCGCCGGCGGAGCGCCGGGAGAGCCTGGAGACGCTTGCGGAGACGCTGGACCGGGTCGAGGTGCCGCCTGTCGCGAAGCTGCAGACCTACCGCGTGGAGCGGGCGGACCTGAGGACCGTCGCGACGATGCTGACGGGGTTGGCGCGGCGGGGGACGCTGAGCGGGCCCGCGCAGCCGGGCAAGCAGAAGGTGGAGGTGGTCGTCGAGGTCGAGCCCGAGAGCAACACGCTGATCGTGGCGGGCGACGAGGTGACCTTCGAGAAGGTCGAGCAGATCCTCGCGGACCTGACGGCGGTGCCGGTGGAGCGGGGGCTGCGGATCATCCCGATCGCGAACGCGGACGCGTCGGCGATCCGCGAGCGGTCGCTGGCGATCTACAACGCGCAGGTGGAGCAGATCCCCGGTGCGGGGCCCGTCGACATCACGGTCGACGAGTCGACCAACTCGCTCGAGGTCGTCGCGGACACCGACGCGATGGACCGGTACATGGACATCATCGACGAGCTGCAGCGGCAGATCGGACCGGCAAGGGAGGTCCGGCTGATCGAGTTGCGCCTCGCGAAGGCGGCGGATGTGATCGCGTTCCTGGAGGAGATGACCAGCGCGAGCGAGACACTCCGCATCGATGGCGGGCCGGCCCCGGTGTTCGAGGCGATCGAGTCGAACAACTCGATCATGGTCGCGGCGCAGCCCGCGCAGTTCCGGATCATCGATCAGCTGATCCGCTCGCTGGACAACCAGCAATCGGCCGAGCGGCCGCCCCTGCGGATCATCCGCCTGCGCTCGACCGACGCGGGGAACATCGCGCAGATCCTGCAGCGGAACTACCAGAGCCGTCCTCCCGAGGACCGGCAGCTCAAGCCCGTGGACATCCAGGCGGACGCGGCGACCAACTCGCTGATCGTGAGCGCGCACCCCGAGGTGCTTCCGGAGATCGAGCAGATCATCGGGGAGCTCAACGACGCGCAGGCGTACGACAGCGAGGGGCGGGAGATCCGGATCTTCCCGCTCAAGGTGGCGCGGGCGGAGGAGCTCGCGAAGACGATCGACGCGATGTACCCCGAGCCGCCGATGCCCTACGACAACCGGGGGCGGCCGCTGCCGCACCTGCAGGGCAAGAAGGAAGTGAGCGTCCGGGCGGACCCGGTGACGAACTCGCTGATTGTGGATGCGCCGGCGCAGCGGCTGAGCGGCTTCGAGCAGATCGTGCAGAGCCTCGACAAGCTGAAGGTGGACGAGGGCGTCGAGCTGCGGACCTACAAGGTGGACCGGGCGGATCTGAACGCGGTGGCGACTATGCTGCGCCAGCTGGGCAGCGGGGGAGCGCTGGGCGCGACGGGGAACACCCCTGTGACGGTGACGACCGAGCCGGCGAGCCGGACGGTGATCGTTTCGGGCCCGCAGACGATCTTCGAGCAGGTCGAGAAGGTCATCGCGGAGATCGACGGGGATGTGGACCGCCCCGCGACGAGCCTGCGGATGTACCCGCTGGCGTTTGCGAAGGCGGAGAAGCTTCAGCCCCTGCTGACGCAGTTGCTGACGGCGCGCCTGCGCGAGAGCGGGGAGACGCCCGAGCGACTGGTCGATGAGCTGCTCGAGGTCGCGAGCGACGCGGCGAGCAACACGCTGATCATCTCGGGCCCCGAGGCGGTTCAGCAGGTCGCGGAGCAGCTGATCGAGGCGCTCGACACCGAGGCGGCGACGGTGGGGCGGTCAACGGTCCGCATCATCCCGCTGACCTTCGCGGACGCGAACAGCGTGGCGCGGACGCTGACGGGGGCGATCCCGGGGATGGAGCTTCCGGCGGGCGGGCCCGTGACGGTGCTCGCGGCGGTGGGGAGCAACGCGCTCTTGCTGACGGGCGCGCGGGCGGACCTCGCGAAGGTCGAGGAACTCGTCGAGCCCCTGGACAAGCAGCCTTTCGACCCCGAGAAGCCCGCGGTGGAGACCTTCGCGCTCGAGCACGCGGACGCGAGCGAGATCGCGCGGACGGTGGAGAGCCTGCTGATCGATCAGCAGCAGACGGATCCTCGCCTGCTGACCTATCGCCTGCGGTACAGCCGGGGGCAGTATGTCGAGCCCCCGAAGATTCGGGTGGAGGCGGAGCGTCGGACGAACGCGCTGATCGTGAGCGGGCCGGCGGAGACGATCGAGCTGGCGCGGGAGGTCATCACGCGGCTGGACCAGCCCGCGGAGACGAGCGGGCGGACGGTGCTGACCTTTACGCCTGCGAAGGCGGACCCGTCGGTGCTCGCGCAGACGGTCTCGAAGATCGTGCGGGAGACCTTCGATGTCGAGCGTCGCCCTCTGGAGATCACGGCCGAGCCCACCTCGGGCGCGGTGCTGGTGATCGGTCCCGAATCGCAGGCGAACGAAGCGGTGAAGCTTCTCGCGGAGTTCGACGATCGGTCGGCGTCGATGCCTCTGGTTGAGCTGCGTTCGTTCGCGCTCGAGCACGCTGAGGCGCGTGCGGTCTCGCAGACGGTGACGCAGATGCTGGGCGATCGGAGCCGATGGCCCGAGGACCTGCGGAGAGCCGAGCGTGCGGGGCTGAACATCCCGCGTCCGACCATCCAGGCGGACCAGGGGACGAACCGGCTGCTCGTCAGCGTGCCGGGCACCTTGATGGAGATGGCGTCGAGCTTGATCGAGACGCTCGATCAGCCCCGGGGGGAGTCGGCGGTCGAGGTGCACGTCTTCCGCCTGACGAAGGGTGATGCGGAGAGCGCCGCGGCGGCGCTGCGCGAGACGCTGAGCGCGGGGTTGCCCGCGGGTGAGCCCGAGCCTCGCATCAGCGCGGAGATGAACAGCAACTCGGTCGTGGTCGCGGCGACGGGCGAGCGGCTGGTGAAGGCGGGCGAGCTCATCGAGGCGATGGACGAGGTCGCGGCGGAGCCCAGCGAGGTCGGTGTCCGCACGGTGTTCCTGAAGCACGCGAGCGCGGAAGCGATCGCGCCGATCGTGGAGCGCGTGCTGACCGGGGGCGACGACGACGCGCAGATGGACTTCTGGATGCGCTACAACCTGCGCATGCTGCGGGCGCGGTCCGGGGGCGATGTCGACGACGGCCCGGCGGTGCGCGTCGCGGCGGAGCGTCGCCTGAACGCGATCGTCGTCAGCGCGCCGGCGCCTGTTCTCGAACTGGCGGAGGAGGTCATCGCGGGGCTGGATGTCGACCCGGGCGACGGGCCGGGCGGCGGTCGGATCGTCAAGGTCATCACGCTGAACAGCGCCGACGCGGGGGAACTCGCGACGAGCCTGGGGGCGGTGCTCGCGGACGACGGGACGGGGGGCACGCCTCCCACGCTGCGCGTCGACGCATCGAGCAACTCGCTGATCGTCGGAGCGAGCCCCGAGCAAATGGCGCTGATCGAGGGGCTCGCGAAGCAGCTGGACTCCGCGACGCTGACCACCAGCCGACAGATGCGCACGCTGCGCCTGGATCGTTCCAGAACCGATGCGCAGCGGATCGCGCGCACGCTGCGTCGGATCCTGGAAGAGCAGGGCGGGGTCAAGGTCGAGGTGATCGACGCGGCGGACCTGCTGACGGTGCCCGATGACGAGGAGCAAGGCTCGCGGCAGGATGCGCGCCCGAGCGGGCGCGGGGGCGCGTGGAGGCTGATCGAGGAAGCGGTCGTCTCGAGTGCGTTCGCAGCGATGCAGGACGGAGCGGGCGGGGCCGACGGAGAGGATGACGCTGCCCCGGATGACGGCGAAGAAGCGACGATCACGATCGCGGTGGACCCCGCGACGAACTCGCTGGTCTTCATCGGATCGGATCGGTTGACGGAGCGGCTGACGGAGCTGGCGAGGGAGCTCGAGCGGCAGGCGCCCGCGGAGCCGACCGCGGTGCGGGTGGTCAAGCTCCCGGATTCCGCGGACGCGCGGACCGTCGCGAACCTGATCAACCAGACGGTGCGGCAGGTCGGTCGCGCGAGCGACGCGAACCCCTCGGGCTTCACGGGGCGCGTCGCGGTGAGCCCCGATCCCGACGCGGGCGCGGTGATCGTGTGGGCGAACGATACGGATTTTGAGACGGTCTCCTCGCTGATCGGGGGCGTGGCGCGGCTGGATCGGTCCGCCGAGCTGACGATCAAGGTCTACCCGCTGGTGAATACAGACGGTCGCGGCGCGGTGCGCTCCGTGCAGGACCTGTTCAGCCCCTCGCCCCGCGGGCGGCAGGCGCAGCGGGTGCGGGAACTGATGCTGACGGTCGAGGGCCCGGACGGCTCGGCGCTGGAGGGCACCTTCGACCCCGAGCGTGTGAGCGTGACGAGCGATCCGTCGGGGACCTCCCTGATCGTGAGCGCGCCGCGTTCGGCGATCCGTGTTATCGACCGGTTCGTGGGCCTGCTGGACCAGAGCCCGGTGACGGACCGCATGGAGGTGCGTCGCTACGCGCTGGAGAACGCGGACGCGCAGGATCTGGCGCGGACGATCCAGCGGACGATGGACGCGACGCGTCAGGGTCGCGGGGCGCGGGACATCCCGCGTGCGTCGCTGGTCGCGGATGAGCGCACGAACAGCCTGCTGGTGACCGCTTCAGGTGATCAGCACGACCAGATCGCAGAGCTGATCAGCGGGAGCGATGTCTCGCTGGAGATCGCGGACCTGGAGACCGCGATCATCCCGTTGGAGCACGCGACGCCGCGCGCGGTGCAGCGGATCGTCGAGCAGGTGATCGTGGGGCGCGACCCCGCGAAGCAGGACGCGGTGCAGATCTCGGCCGAGGACTCGACCAACATGCTGGTCGTGAAGGCGGACGGGGGAACGATCGCGGAAGTGCGCGAGCTGGTGACGCGGATCGATGTCGCGGAATCGGGCTCCTACCCGGTCCGATCGATCAAGCTCGAGCGGGCGGACGCGGCGGAGGTCGCGCGGGGGCTCCAGCAGTTCTTCGCCCAGCGGGCGCGGCTGAGCGGGCGCCGGGGCGCGAGCCGTTCGGGCGACGCGGCGATCTTCGGGGATCGCGGGAGCGGGACGATCGTGATCGCCGCCAGCGACGACGACTACGAGCAGATCGAGAGCCTGGTGGACCAGTTCGACGCGCCGGCGGCGGACCGGGCGCTGTCCTTCAAGGTCATCCCGCTGGCGAACGCGCGGGTGAACGACATCGTGGGCACGGTGCAGAGCGTGGTGTTCGAGCTGCAGTGGGAGCGCATGTACGGGCGCAACCAGCAGAACGCGATCGACGCGCGCGTGCTCGTCGAGGGCAACGAGCGGACCAACTCGGTGCTGGTGTTCGGGGAGGGCGAGATCATCGAGACGATCGAGCGCGTGATCGGCGAGCTCGACCAGCCCGTCGCGGACCTGGGCAAAAGGGTCGTCAAGGCGATCTTCGTCGAGAAGGGCGACCTCGACGCGCTCGCGGATCTCGTGGAGACCGTGACGCAGAGCCCCGGCTGGCAGTGGTGGAGGGGCCCCGATCCCGACCAGGTGATCGCGGAGGTGGACGAGGACCGGCGCCTGCTGCTGCTGATCGGGCAGAAGCCCAAGGTCGATGAGGTCAGCGAGTACATCGCGCAGATCGACGCGGCGGGCGACGGGGACGCCCAGGTCGTCGAGTCGATCGCCCTGAAGTATGCCCAGGCGGACCGGGCGGCGAGCAGCCTGTCGCGGTTCTTCCAGGACCGGGCCCGGTCGCAGGACAGGCGGCGCAGCCGGGTCACGGTGATTGGCTCGCGGGAGGGCAACCTGCTGATCGTCGCGGCGCCGCCGACCGAGCTTCCGCTGGTGCGGGAACTGGTGGGGCAGATCGACCAGCCCGAGCTGGGCGACGACCGGCGGATCGAGGTCTACACGCTGGCGAACAGCGATGTGCGCGAGGTCGCGGGCACGCTCCGGACGATGTTCCCGAGGCGGGGGCCCGCGGAGGACCAGGTGATCGTGACGCCCCAGCCCAGCCGGGGGGCGCTGATCGTGAGCGCGCCGGACGATGAGTTCGCGAACATCGAGGCGTTGTTGAACGAGCTCGATTCGGTCGCGGCGGACGCGGCGGGGACGATCGTGACGGTGCCGCTGGAATCGGCGCGGGCGACCGACATCGCCCAGAGCCTGCGGGACGCGCTGCCGACGGGGATCAATGTCAAGATCACCCCCGAGGCGCGGAGCAACAGCCTTCTGCTGACGGGGTCCGCGGAGGCGATCGAGCAGGTGCGGGGGCAGATCGAGCGGATGGACACCGCGACGGTGCAGTCGCCCACCGAGTTCAAGCGGTTCGAGCTCGATCATGCGGAGGCCGCGGACGCGGCGTTCACGATCCGCGCGATGGTGCGGAACCGCCCCAGGAGCGGGAGCACCCCGGCGCCCAATATCGACCCGAGCCTGTCGGGCAACTACCTGAGTATCACCGCGGCGCCGGATGACATGCGGTTCATCGAGTCGATCATCGATCAGCTCGACCAGCCCGAGCCCAGCACGCGGAAGACGGAATTCGTGAACCTCGAGTACGCGGAGGCGGACTCGGTGCGCACCGCGATGAGCGTGTTCTACGGGCGGTTCGCGCCCGAGGCTCGGAGCCCCGCGGAGCGGAATGTCACGATCATCGCGGACGAGACGACCAACTCGCTGGTGATCACGGGCGACGAGAGCCTGTTTGAGAACATCCTCGCGCTGCTCGCGAAGCTCGACACCCCGGAGTACGACACCTCGCGGCAGCTGGTGCTGATCCCGCTGGAGCACGCGGACGCGGAGAGCGTCGCGCGGGCGCTCAACGAGGGCTTCCGGGCGCCGCTCGAGCAGGAGGCGCAGCGCGAGCGCCTGCGCCAGGAGCGGGCGAACCGGGGCAACCGGCGCAACGGGTCGAACGAGATGGATTCGCCCACGGTGATCGTCAGCGGTGAGGAGACGCCCAGCGTGAGCGCGGAGCCCGCGTCCAACTCGCTGATCGTGTTCGCGAGCCGACGCGAGATCGAGCGGATCCGCCTGATCGTCGAGCAGCTGGATGTGCCCGAGTTCACGAGATTGCCCGAGGCGAGGCTGATCCCGGTGGGCGCGACGACGCGCCCGAGCCGCCTCGCGGAGCGGGTGCGCCAGGTCTTTCTGCAGGTGACCGGTCGCGAACGCTCGTCGCGCGTCGTGGTCGTCGGGGACGACGACGCGGGCGTGCTGATCGTGCGGGCGGACGAGGACGCGTTCGGGGAGATCGAGGCGCTCGCGGAAGCCCTCATGCTCGCGGGCGAGGAAGCGGTCGCGACGCCCCGCGTGATCCGGCTCACCCGTCTCCCCGCGGCGCGGCTGCAGGGGATGATCCGGAACATCTTCCAGCCCATGGCGCAGCGCCGCGGAGAGACGCTGACGATCGAGGTCGATCGCGACTCGAACGCGCTGGTGGTCGCGGCGAGCGAGGAGATGCACGAGCGGATCGAGGCGCTGACGCGTGAGCTCGACGGGCCCCTCGACGACGCGGGGGACGGCAACAACGCGGGGGATGACGAGCTCCCGACGCCGGGCGTGGGACAGGGCGTTCGCGTGTTCGAGCTCGAGCACACGAGCCCCGAGACCATGGCGCGGATGCTCGGCCAACTCGGGCTGACGGGCGCCCAGCCCGCGGACCGGCCCGGCGTGGTGGGCGAGCCCATCCGGGTCATCCCGATGACCACGAAGCGGGCGGTCGCGGTCCTCGCGAGCCCGATCGACCTCGAGACCGTCGAGGCGTTGATCGCCTCGCTGGACACCGTCGACCTCGCGGATGCGCAGCAGCTCGCGATCGTGCGGCTCGAACTCGCGGAGGCGGGGTCGGTCGTCCGCCTGCTGGAGAGCCTGCTGCGTCCCGCGGCAGGGGACGGGAAGACCGAGCCCGCGGCGGCGCTCGCGGAGCAGGTGCGGCGTCTGCGGATGGCGGACGGCGTGTTCGAGAAGAGCGGGGTCGACATCGACCTGAGCGTCCCGATCAAGCTGATCGCCGACGCGTCGAGCAACGCGGTGCTGGTCGCCTCCACGCCCGGCAATGTGCGCGCCATGGAGGAGGTGATCGGGCTCTTCGATCGCCTGCCGGTGGGAGACGCGGTGGTCGTGCGGATCTTCCCGCTCGAGAACGCGGCCGCGGCGCGGGTGCGCCAGATCATCGAGGATCTTTTTAGGCGAGGGGAGGCGCTGAGCCGGCTCCCCGGCACGCAGCGCCGCGCGGCGCCGACGACGACGACGGGGCAAGCGCTGCGGGGCGAGATCGCGGCGACCGTGGATGAGCGCACGAACGCGCTGATTGTCGCGGGGCGGGAGGAAGCGGTCGCGCTGATCGAGGTGCTCGTCGAGGACCTGGACAGCGACGACGCGGATCGGGGCTGGATCGAGACCGCGATCGTGCCGCTCGACCATGCCGACGCGGTGACGCTGGCGCGCAAGCTCGACGAGGTGCTGGTGCGCGGGCTCGGGCGCACGCCCGACGCGATCGGGTTGCAGCAGCAGATCGGGCGCCTCCGGCTGGTGCTCGAGGGCGGGGACGCGGACCCGATCGAGGGGGACCTGTTCGCGCCGATGTCGGGGCTGGTGATCACCCCCGAGGAATCGCTGAATTCGCTGATCGTCGTGGGGACCCCCACGAATATCGAGCTGGTGCGCGCGCTGGTCGGCCAGCTCGATGTGGAGCTCGCGAGCGCGAACAACGCGGTGCGCGTGATCCCGCTCGAGAACGCGGCTGCGGATCGCGTCGCGGGTGTGCTCGCGCAGATCTTCGAGGAGCGGGAAGACCTCGCGACGGCCCGCCCCGAGGACAGGCTGATCGTGAGCGTTGATGCGCGCACGAACGCGTTGATCATCTCGACGAGCCCGCGCAGTTTCTCGATCGTGGAGAAGCTGATCGAGACGCTCGACCGGGACGAGGCGCGGTTCGCGGTTGGGCTGCATGTTGTGCCGGTGCCCGGCGCCGATGTGCAGGACCTCGCGCCGAAGATCCGCAGGCTGATGACGGAGCGGCTGCGGGCCCAGCAGAGCCGAGGCGGGGTAGAGAGCCCGCTGGATGTGTTCAGCATCGAGCCCGTCCCGGCGGACGACCTGCTGATCGTCGCGGCGAGCGATGAGAACCTGGAACTGGTGAAGGAACTGATCGACGCGCTGACCGCCGACGGGGACGGGTTCGCGGACGCGGAGCGGGTCGAGCTGATCTCGATCGAATCGGCGGGCGGCGCGGCGGAGCTCGCGGAGGCGATCAACGAGTTGTATGTCCGTCGCGAGAACGAGAAGCGCGGGCGTCAGTCCGTCAGCGTCGTGCCCAGCGAGCGGCAGAACGCGCTGCTCGTGAGCGGGACCGAGGAGGACATCCGGGCGATCCGTGACCTCGTCGAGACGCTGGATCGACCCGAGGCGCAGGCGGAGCAGCAGATCAAGCGGATCCCGCTCCGCGCGGCGAACTCGCTGGAGATCGTCCGCCTCGTGGAGGAACTGCTCGCGGGCCGTCCGATCGCGGGCGGACGCGGCGGTGAGCAGGCGACGCGGCTCCGCTTTTACCAGGACGAGTTCGGGGAAGCGGTCGAGGCGACGATCGACCCCGCGGTGCGGGAACTGGTGCGCTTGACGCCCGATCTCCGGACCAACTCGGTGATGATCAGCGCCCCCGCGCCGGTGATGGCGCTGGTCGAGCGGATCATCACGGACCTCGACGCGGAGACGAGCGGCGATCGGGAGATCGCGCAGTTCCGCCTGGAGAACGCGGATGCGCAGCAGATGGCGCTGCTCCTGCGGGACCTGTTCAACCTGAGCCAGCAGGGGGACCGGCTCGTGCTCGTTCCCAGGCAGGCGGTGGAGACCGACGACGACGCGGTCGACTTTGCGGGCGACGGCGAGGCGGCGTTCACCCCGGTGCCCGACCAGCGGCAGGCGCTGGCGATCACGATCGATCGGCGGACCAACACGCTGCTCGTCTCGGGGACGAAGGAGTATCTCGACCAGGTGCGCTCGGTCGTGACCGAGCTCGACTCGATCGAGGCGAACGAGCGTGAGCAGCTGGTCTACTCGCTGCGCAACGCGCAGGCGAACGAGATCGAGACGGTGCTCAACGACTACTTTGCGGGCGAGGCGGAGCTGCGACGCAGCGTGCTGGGCCCCGGGCTCACCGGTTCGCTCGCTCGCCAGCTCGAGCAGGAGGTCACCGTCGTCGGGGACCAGAAGTCCAACAAGGTGCTGGTCAGCGCGTCTCCCCGGTACATCGACACGGTCCGGAAGATCATCGAGGAGCTCGACGCGTCGCCCCCCCAGGTCATGATCCAGGTCCTGCTCGCGGAGGTCACGCTCGACGATAGCGAGGAGTGGGGGCTCGATTTCAATGTCGGCATCGATGTCGCGAGCAGCAACATCGGGGGTGACGGGTATGTGTTCAACAAGCTCGCGGCGGGGGCCGGGGCCGCGACGGCGCTGGGCGTGCCCAACTTCAGCGTCGCGAGCACGGACTTCGAGTTGCTGGTGCGGGCGCTCGAGGTGCAGGGGAGGCTTGAGGTGCTGAGCCGCCCCCAGGTGACGGTGAACAACAACGAGCCCGCGTTCATCCAGGTGGGCGAGAGCGTGAGCGTGCCCACCGGGGCGAACCAGTTCCAGGACCGGGTGTCGATCGTGACCGAGCGAGAGTCGGTCGGCATCCTGATGAATGTGACGCCCTCGATCTCGCCCGACGGGTTCGTGCGCCTGCAGATCGAGCCCTCGATCTCGAGCGTGAGCAACCGGACGACGCAGATCGACGAGAACTTCGAGGCGCCCATCATCACGGAGCGCCGGGTCGAGACGGTCGTGACGGTGCAGGACGGGCAGACGGTCGTCATCGGCGGGCTGATCCAGACCGTCGGCGAGGAGCGCGTCTGGAAGCTGCCCCTTTTCGGCGACATCCCGCTCGTTGGCGAGATCTTCAAGAGCCGGCAGCGGTCGAATGTGAAGACCGAGCTGCTGGTGGTGCTGCGTCCGATCGTGATCCCCGGGGACGGCCCCGCCGCGATCGAGTCGCAGGAGCAGATCTTCAACAACGCGTTCGAGCAGCTCGCGGACCCGGCATCGGTCGAGCGGACGCTGGACGACAGCAGCCGATTCCTGGACGCGATGCCGCTGCCCGAGTTGCCGGTGGCGCCCAAGTATCCCGAGCCGCTGGATGAGCCCGGCGACGGGGCGGATGCGTGGCGAGATGCGGCGCCCCCGGCTCTCTCGCCCGAGCGGATCGAACGCGGGACTTCCGACGCTTCAGAGGACTCGAACCGATGAGATTGTGTGTCTCACTGTGTATGGCTGCGCTGTTGCTCCCGGCGCTGGGGGGGTGTGTCTCCGAGACACGCTCGGCGGCGCCGAGCCGGAACCGGTCCGGTGTCTCGCGGCCGCCCCGGCCCACGGGGGTGGAGCCCCAGCAGATGGTGCTGACGGCGGGTGTCGCGAGCGATGCGGACGGGAACGGGTTCCCGGACACGATCCCGGTGACGATCTTCCTGTTCGGCGATCTCCGCAAGTATGAGCTGCCGCTGAGCGCCGAGGGGCGTTTCGATTTCGAGTTGCGGACGCAGGATGGGCAGTTGGTGGCGCGGTGGGTCTTCCCGGAGGACGAAACGGCGCAGTCGCTGCGTGACTCTCCGACGGGTGTCTGCTATCGGTTCGCGCTGCGGTTGGCGCCGGGTCGGGACCGTTTGCCCTCGATGCCTGTGGGTCTTCGCGCAATCTTCACAAACACGAAAACGGGTCAGCGTGTTGCGAGCACGGGCGCGGCGAGTGTTCGTCTCGGCGCGGGCGGTTGAACGGTTCAATCGCGGGTCGCTCCGGTCTACCATGGCGCGACGGGATGCGCGAGCCTCCCCGCAACCACCGTACCCGACACGAGGACACGGACATGGGAACGATCGGACGATGGGTCTGCGCGGGCGTCGCCCTCGCCCTTTCGACGCTGTGGGCGGCCGGCGGCGATGTGACGCTTGACCCGGCGCTCCCGACTTACGCGCCCGAGCGTGCGGTGGGGGGCAACCTCCGGAGCGTGGGCTCGGACACGATGCTGAACATGATGAACCTGTGGATGGGTTCGTTCCGCGAGAAACACCCGGCGGTCCGGATCCAGAACGAGGGCAAGGGTTCGTCCACGGCGCCGCCGGCGCTGCTCGAGACGCAGGCGCAGTTCGGGCCCATGAGCCGCGCCATGAGCGACGAGGAGAAGGACCGTTTCATCGAGAAGTTCGGGTATGCCCCGACCGAGCTGCGCGTCGCGATCGACTGCATCGCGATCTTCGTCAACAAGGACAACCCGGTCCGGTCGCTGACGCTCGAGCAGCTCGAGCGGATCTTCTCGGTCGCGGGTCCGGAGCAGATGACCTGGGGTGATGTGGGCGTGCAGGACGCGGGCTGGGCGGACCGCCCGATCACGCTCACGGGGCGCAACAGCGCGTCGGGCACCTACAAGTTCTTCAAGAAGCACGCGTGCGGCGGGAACGACTTCAAGCCCACGGTGCAGGAGAACCCGGGGTCATCCGGTGTCGTCAACGCGATCTCGCGGGATCCGTCGGCGATCGGGTATTCTGGGATCGGGTACCGCACCCCCGATGTGCGGCTCGTGCCGATCGCCTTCGAATCGGGGGAAGAGGCGTTCCCGCCCGATCCCGATTACGCGTACTCGGGGGATTACCCGCTCGCGCGGTTCCTGTATGTCTACCTGAACTACGACAAGCGGCAGCGGCTCGACCCGCTCCGCGAGGAGTTCGTCCGCATGATCTTTTCCAAGCGAGGGCAGGAAGCGGTCATCAAGGACGGGGCGTACCCGGTCAGCGCCGAGATCGCCCGGAAGGAACTGCTCACGCTGGGACTCGAGCCCGGGTTCTGAATCCGAGTCGCGGATGCGGAGATGTGTCTGATGGAGCCGGGCCCCGGGCAGTCGGGAGAGCATCGTCGGGGGGGCGCGTCCCGTCCGCTCGAGAGCGGCGTCCGGCGGACGGCGCGGTGGGTGCGTGTGCAGGACCGGGTCGCGGAGATCGCGATCTCCGCGGGCGGTCTGATCGTTCTGCTCGCGATGCTGGGGATCTGCGTGTTCCTCGTCGCGAGCGCGGCGCCCCTCTTCGCGTCGGGCACAGTCGAGGGCGAGCGGGCGCGATACTCAGTCGCCTCGATCGATCCCGGAACAGGGAAGGCGGGGGCGCCCCGCTGGATGTCGGTCGACCCCGCTTTCGGTCGGCTCGTCTCCCTCGATGCGGACGGGGTGCTCCGCGTGCGTTCGCTCGAAACGGGCGAGGAACTCACCGCCTTCCCCGTCATGGACGGCTCGGTCCCGGACTCGGTCGGTATCGAGGCGGGCGAGGGCTGGCTGACCCTGAGCGGCCGCGATGGCTCATTCGAGATCGTGCGCCCTGTGTTCGCGTGGGAGCCGCACTCGGGGGGGCTCGATGATCCCGTGCCGGCGGGCTCATTCGTGCAGGCGTTCGAGGACGGCTCGCTGCGGCGTTGGACGATGACCATCGAGCGGCTCGGACCGTTTGCGCTCCCGGAGGGCGCGACGGACGCGGACACACGGGGGCGCACCGAGCGGTCCCGCGCGGTCGCCGCGGTGAGCGAGCGCGGCGTGGTCACCGGGCGACTGTCCGGCAGGCGGGCGCTCGGGGGCGCGGTCCGCTTCCGCCTCCGGATGGACGACGAGATCGTGCCGGTCGAGGCGATCGGTGGCACGCCCGACTGGGTCTTCGCGACAGCTGATGAGCGGTGGGTCTACCTCGTGTGGCGCAGCGGCCGGATCATGGCGCTGGATCGCGAGTCGGACGACGGCGCAACCGAACGCTACGAGGTGTCGGAGGAGGCGGGCATCACGGCCGCGGTGATGTCACTGGGGGCCCAGACTCTGCTCGTCGGCGACGAGAACGGCGTTGTCTCGGGCTGGTCGATGTACGGCGAACCCGTCGCGCTCCAGCGGCGGCTGCGTCGGGATCTGGGCGAGACGAGCGTGACCACCATCCGCCCGGGCGACCGCGATCGAACCATCGCGGTCGGGTTCGCGGACGGGTCGGCGGTGCTGTTCAACCAGGTGAGCCGGAAACGGATCGCGACGATCCGTCCCGATGGGATCGGGTCGGTCGCGCGGGTCGCGGCGTCTCCTGGTTCGGATGTGCTCGTCGCGGCGGACGCGACGGGCCTCTCCTCGGTGTGGGGCATCGATCCCGGGCATGTCGAGTCGTCGATGGAGGCGTTGTTCGGGAAGCTGCCCTACGAGGGCTACGACGAGCCTTCGTTTGTGTACCAGTCGACCGGCGCCGCGAGCGCGGAACCCAAGTACAGCCTCGTCCCGCTGATCTGGGGCACGCTCAAGGCGACGATCGTCGCGATGCTGTTCGCGGTGCCGCTCGCGGTGCTCGCGGCGATCTACTCGGGCGAGTTCCTGCACAACGATGTCCGTCGTGTAGTGAAACCGACGATCGAGCTGATGGCATCGCTGCCGTCCGTCGTCCTCGGGTTCATGGCGGCGATGGTCGTCGCGCCGTTCGTGCGGGATCAACTGCCCCGGGTCCTCGTGCTCGCGGCGACGGGCCCGATCGTGGTCGTGGTGTCTGCGCACGCGTGGCGGATGATCCCTCGCAATACCCGCGCCCGCTGGGGCACGCTGGGACAGACTCTGATGGTCGTGCTTGCCACGATCGTTTCGGTGCTCGTCGCGATCCCGGCGGGCCCGCTTCTCGAAGACCTGCTGTTCAGCCCCCCGGGCGGGGGCGAGGGGTCCATCCGGGGTTGGCTGGAGCGCGACTTCGGCACGGCGACGCCCGGGTGGTTCGTCGCCCTCCTGCCTGTGGTGACGGGTCTGGTGCTCATCTTCGACGCGACGCTCGTGAACCCGGTGTGGCGCACGCTTTCGGATCGCTGGCAGGCGGCGCTCGCGGGGCTCGGCGCGAACGCGATCGAGTTTCTCCGGTTCCTGGTCAACCTGCTCGTGTCGCTCGTGGTCGCCCAGACCCTCGCGGGGGTGCTCTCGGAGATGGGGTTCGACCCGCGGGACTCGATCTTCGGGCCTTTCAGTCAGCGGAACACGCTCGTGGTCGGGCTGATCATGGGGATCGCGGTGATCCCGATCATCTATACGATCAGCGAGGACGCGATCCGGAGCGTTCCCGCGAGCCTGCGGTCCGCATCGCTGGGTGTCGGCGCGACGCCCTGGCAGACGGCGGTGCGGGTGGTGCTCCCCGTGGCGGGCTCGGGCATCTTCAGCGCGTGCATGGTCGGGCTTGGCAGGGCCGTGGGCGAGACGATGATCGTGCTGATGGCGACCGGCAACACCCCGGAGATGAGCTGGAACATTTTCAGCGGGTTCCGCACCCTCGCGGCGAACATCGCGGTCGAGCTTCCCGAAGCTCCGCGCGCCAGCACGCACTACCGCGTGCTCTTCCTCTGCGGGCTCGTCCTGTTCGCGATGACCCTGGTGATCAACACGAGCGCCGAACTGGTTCGGCAGCATTTCCGCAAGAAGAACGCCGCCCTCTGACACCCCTCGTGCGCACGGAGACGATTGAAGCGTGAGCGAGCCTCTTCCCAACATGACCCCCCCCGGCCGGGCCGCGACCCGTCGCGCGACGCCCCCCAGCGCGCACGGGGAGCCCGCGGTCTGGCTCACGGGGTCCGCGCTGGTCACCTGCCTCGCGCTCGTCGCGGTGACGGTGATGATCATCGCGAGCGAGGGATTCGCGACGCTCTGGCCGCGCCCGATCGAGCGTGTCACGCTCCGCTCGGGAGAGGTCTTCCTCGGGCTCCCCATGGGATCGGAGGCGTTCGACCCGGGCGAGGATGACGCGGCGCGGATCGACGAACTCGTTGATGCGGGCGAGATCACGCCTCTCGGGGACGGCGAGCGACCGGTGCGTTATCGGTTCCGCCTGGGCAATCGTGACATCGGTCGCGAGCCGTTCGTCTGGGTCCCGGGCTATGAGATCGTCTCACGCGGGCGGCCCGCGGATGCGGTGCTGGTGGAGCGCGAGGAGTGGGGCGTGTTCATCGGTGAGCCCTCGGGCGTCATCGTGCGCACGGAGCTCGACGAGGCCTCCGAACTCCCCCCCCCGGACGAGGAGATCGTGCGCACGCAGTACGGCTCCGGGCCCGCGGAGCGTACCGTGCTGTCTGATGACGGCCGGGTCCGCATCGTGCAGCAATCGGTCCGGGTCGCGTCGGGCGCGGAGGAGACGCTGGCGGCGTACGAGCGGATTCGGGACGAGGTCGCTTCTCGTCGGGAGCGGATCGACACGCTCCAGCGGGTCGAGATCCCGGCGGTCCAGGACGAATTGAGCGGCCTGGACTGGCGGGTGGCGCGCGCGCGGATGCGAGCGAACGAGACGGTCCGGGACGCGCCGTGGTGGGCATGGGGCGCCTCGATTGCGGGTGTTGTCGTGCTCGGGGTCGCGGGGGCGAGGCTGCTGCGCATCGAGCACGCGTCGGTGCCGATCAGCGGGCTTCGGCTGCTCTGCCTCGGGGGCGCGGCGGCGTGCCTTCTGTTCGCGGTCCTCGAGCGCCCCTTCGCGCAGGGGCACCTGGACGCGACGCAGGTTCAGGCGATCGAGCGCGAGGCGAGCGAGCGGCGGGTTGAACTGACCGCGGAGCGGGACGCGTTGCTCGCCGAGGTCCGTCTGCTCGAGCGGATGGACGCGACGGTTCGGCTCGAGGTCACCGATCCGGGCCTCGGGCGGTTTGCCCCCGAATCGCAGAGCCAGCCCGATGAGCCCATGCGTCTGTCGCAGGCGACGCGGATTGTGGAGAACAACCGCCTGGGCTTCGCGGGACGCGTGGGCGTCTACCTTGCGCGCTGGGGCGATTTCCTCTCCAAGGCGCCCGGTGAGAGCCCGGGCGAGGGCGGCGTGTTCCCGGTGATCGTCGGGACGGTGGTCCTCACGCTGCTGCTGACGGTCACTGTGGTGCCGCTGGGCGTGGTCGCGGCGATCTATCTCCGCGAGTACGCGTCGCAGGGGATCGTGACGAGCGTGATCCGGATCGCGATCAACAACCTCGCGGGCGTGCCGAGCATCGTGTATGGGATGTTCGGGCTCGGGTTCTTCTGCTACACGCTGGGCGCGTACATCGACGCGGGGCCCCGGGGTGCGGCGCTGCCCACGACGCCCTGGTGGGGTCTGATCGGGACGCTCGTGCTGGTGCTGGTGCTCGCGGGGGCGCTCTCGGCGGTGGGGTCGGACCGGGGCCCCGTCCGCGATGGCGCGGGGTGGAAGCGCACGCTCGCGAGGAGTATCGCGTGGTGGGCGTGGCTCGCGTGCGTGTGTCTCGCGGGTTACCTCGTGTGGACGACGCCTTACTTCGGCGGGTTCTTTGCCGAGAAGCTGCCCGAGCAGCCCACCTTCGGGACCCGGGGGATTCTCTGGGCGGCGTTGACGCTGGCGCTGCTCACGCTCCCGGTCGTGATCGTCGCGACGGAGGAGGCGATCAGCGCCGTCCCCGGATCGATGCGTGAGGGGAGCCTGGGCTGCGGGGCGAGTCGCTGGCAGACGGTGCGCCGGATCGTGCTGCCGGCCTCGATGCCCGGCGTGCTGACGGGGGCGATCCTCGCGATGGCGCGGGGGGCGGGCGAGGTTGCGCCGCTGATGCTCGTCGGCGCGGTGAATCTCGCGCCGGCGCTCCCGGTGTCTTCGGAGGCCCCCTTCCTGCACGGGGATCGGACCTTCATGCACCTGGGCTTCCATATCTACAACCTGGGGTTCCAGAGCCCCGACGCGGAGGCCGCGAGGCCCCTGGTCTGGACCACCACGCTTCTGCTCGTTGCGATCGTGCTGGGGCTGAACCTGTTCGCGATGCTGATCCGGGCGCGGCTACCCTCCCGGGGCGGAGGCGTCTGATGGCGGCGGAACTCACCGGATCCGAGAGTGATCGCTCGGTCGCGGACACGCGGGTCGGGCAGATGATCGAGCACACGCCCGGCGGCGGTTCGGTCGGGGCGCGGGGGCAGTCGATGACGGCGGCACGGGTGAGCGGCAACTGGGGAGGCGGGCCGACGCGGGCGGAATCGGGCGCGTCGGTGCTCGACGCCATCAAGCGGGGGGAGCGGGTCGACGCGGCGATCCACGACGCGGTGCACCAGGAGGATCATGTCCTCGAGGTGGACGACTTCTCGTTGTGGTACGGCTCAACCCAGGCGCTCCACAGCATCTCGATGCCGATCCCGCGGGGGAAGGTCACGGCGCTGCTCGGTCCCTCGGGGTGCGGCAAGAGCACGCTGCTGCGGAGCGTGAACCGGCTCAACGACCTGATCGACGGCGTGCGCGCGACGGGCGACCTTCGCCTGAACGGGTCGTCGGTCTACGGCAAGCGGGTGGATGTCATCGACCTGCGCAAGCGGCTCGGCATGGTCTTCCAGAAGCCCAACCCCTTCCCGATGTCGATCTTCGAGAATGTCGTGTACCCCCTGCGCATCGACGGCGTGCGCAAGAAGAGCGTGCTCCGCGAGGCCTGCGAGCAGGCGCTTCGCGGCGCGGCGCTCTGGGACGAGGTCAAGGACCGGCTCTCGCAGCCCGCGCTGGGGCTCTCGGGCGGGCAGCAGCAGCGGCTCTGCATCGCGCGGGCGATCGTCTCGGACCCCGAGGTGCTGCTGCTGGACGAGCCCTGCTCGGCGCTGGACCCCATCGCGACGCAGCGGGTCGAGGAACTCATCGCGGAGATCAGCGAGCGGTACTCGGTGCTGATCGTCACGCACAACATGCAGCAGGCGGCGCGGGTGAGCCAGTACACCGCCTTCATGTATCTCGGGAACCTCGTCGAATACGGACCCACGCAGACGATTTTCCAGACGCCGGCCCTGCGGGAGACCGAGCAGTATGTGACCGGGCGCTTCGGATGATGCTGCTGCGCGGGCCGGCCCTGTTCGGCGTTGCGGGCGGCGGACTGTCTGCTCGGGGTTGGTCGATGACGGGGTTCTCGGGAAACGGGCGAGAATTGGGGATCAATCCTGATCCTGTCCTCCGAACGACCGATAGACCCGGGTACTATCCACGGTTACAGCATCCGCCGCGTCGCTGCGCCGGCCGGGCCGGTGTGGTGCGCGGGCAGTGAGATTCGGCGGGACCGATGACGAGCGCACCGCGAGCGATCCCTCCTTCCGTCAACGGGTGGAGCCCTGAGTACCTGGAATCCCGGTACGCGTTGTATAAAAGCGATCCCGGCGCCCTCGACGAGGTCGAGCGCATGTTCTTCGCGGGCTTCGACCTCGCGATGGCCGAGGGGTTGAAACTCCCGGGCGCCGGGTCTTCCAACGGGACGAAAAGCAACGGCCTGGCGATGGCGCGCGCGAGCGAATCGCCCATGGGGGGGCGGCTCGCGGCGATCGAAGGGCCTGTCCGACACACCCCGTTCAAGGGGCAGCCCGCGGGCAAGGCGGGCCTGGCGCAGGCGATCGTCGACGACCTGATCACGGCGTATCGGCAGTTCGGGCACCTCGCGGCGCGGATCGATCCGTTCGATCGCGAACGCGAGCGCCCCGAGGAGTTGACGCTCGAGTATCACGGGCTGACCGAGAAGGACCTCGAGCAGAGCTTCGATGCGAGCGAGCTGGGCGAGAGCGGCACGCGGACGCTCCGCTGGCTGATCGAGCGGCTGGAGGGGACCTACTGCGGGCACATCGGCGTCGAGCTGATGCACATCAACGATCACGATGTGCGTGCCTGGCTGGTCGAACGCGTCGAGCGGTCCGGCGGGCGGATCGAGCTGAGCCAGCAGGCGAAGACGCAGCTGCTCGAGCAGCTGACCCGTGCGGAGACCTTCGAGCGGTTCCTGGGCAAGCGGTACCCGGGCGAGAAGCGGTTCAGCCTCGAAGGCTCCGAGTCGCTCATCCCGCTGCTCGATCAGATCCTCGAGCGTCTATCCGAGCACGGCGCCGAAGAAGTCGTGCTGGGCATGGCCCACCGCGG
>DLBY01000163.1:36291-36463 GCA_002480345.1 Phycisphaerales bacterium UBA7812
GGGCGAGAAGCGGTTCAGCCTCGAGGGGTCGGAATCGTTGATCCCGCTGCTCGACAAGCTCCTGGAAACCGCGGCGGAGCTGGATGTCGAGGAGATCGTGCTGGGCATGGCGCACCGCGGGCGCCTGAATGTGCTCAACAACATCCTGGGCAAGACCTACGAGCAGATCTTC
>DLBY01000163.1:36761-36980 GCA_002480345.1 Phycisphaerales bacterium UBA7812
CAAGACCTACGAGCAGATCTTCACAGAGTTCGAGGAGGCGTGGCTCGAGGACTTCGACGACAGCGGCGGGGATGTCAAGTACCACAAGGGCTACTCCGGCACGCGGCGCTACGCGAACGGGCGGATGCTCCACCTCGCGATGGCGAGCAACCCGAGCCACCTCGAGGCGGTGGGCGCGGTGGTGCTCGGGCGCTGCCGGGCGAAGCAGCGGTTGCGCGG
>DLBY01000032.1:0-786 GCA_002480345.1 Phycisphaerales bacterium UBA7812
TTCACCGGCCAGTGGGCCGATCTCCCGATCGCGAAGATGGTCGACAAGGCCAGCCAGTTCGGCTACGACGGCCTCGAACTCGCCTGCTGGGGCGACCACTTCGAGGTGCCCAAGGCCCTGGGCAAGGACGGCGACGCGTATTGCAAGTCGAGGCTGGACATGCTCGCCGACGAGGGCATGCACTGCTGGGCGATCAGCAACCACCTCGTGGGCCAGGCGGTGTGCGACCCGATCGACCAGCGGCACAAGGCGATCCTGCCGGCGCATGTGTGGGGCGACGGCGAGCCCGAGGGCGTCCGCAAGCGCGCCGCCCAGGAGATGATCGACACCGCGAAGGCCGCGGCGCGACTGGGCGTCACCGTCGTCAACGGGTTCACCGGCAGCAGCGTCTGGCACAAGCTCTATTTCTTCCCGCCCACGAGCGACAAGGAGATCGAGAAGGGCTTCGACGATTTCGTCAACCGTTGGGGCCCGATTTGCGACGCGTTCGAGAAGGAGGGCGTGAAGTTCGCCCTCGAGGTGCACCCGACGGAGATCGCCTACGACATCTACACCGCCGAGGAGGCGCTCAACGCGATCGACCGGCACGACGCGTTCGGATTTAACTTCGATCCCAGCCACCTGATCTGGCAGGGCATCGACCCGGCGCGGTTCATCGACCGGTTCGGGGAGCGGATCTTCCATGTCCACATGAAGGACGCGATCCGCACCCTCGACGGGGATGCCTCGATCCTCGCGAGCCACCTCGGGTTCGGCGACCCGCGCCGAGGCTGGGACTTCCGCAGC
>DLBY01000032.1:1082-3097 GCA_002480345.1 Phycisphaerales bacterium UBA7812
CCGAGGCTGGGACTTCCGCAGCGTCGGGCGGGGCGAGGTGGATTTCGAGGAGATCATCCGGGCACTCAACCGCGTCGGCTACGACGGCCCGCTCAGCATCGAATGGGAGGACAGCGCGATGGACCGCGAGCACGGCGCCCGCGAGTCGTGCGAGTTCACGCGGAAGATCGACTTCCCCGCCAACGAGCGGGCGTTCGATTCGAGCTTCGACAAGGACAAGCAGTAACAAGGCCCCCGGGACGCGAAGGAGAGCACAGGCATGCGACGGATCCGCTATGGCATGATCGGCGGGGGGCAGGGCTCGTTCATCGGCGCGGTGCACCGCGCCGCGATGCGCCTCGACGACGGGTGGGACTTCGTCTGCGGGGCGCTCTCGTCCACACCCGAGAAATCCAGGGCCTCCGCGGCCGCCGCGGGCCTCCCCGACGACCGCGGGTACGGGTCGTGGCAGGAGATGATCGAGAAGGAAGCCGCGCGCGATCCGGCGGACCGCATGGAAGCGGTGGTGATCGTCACGCCCAACGATGTGCACGCCCCCGCGGCGGAGGCGGCGCTGCAGGCGGGGTTCCATGTTGTCTGCGACAAGCCCCTGTGCACTTCCATCGAGGAGGCGGAAGCACTGGAGCGGGCGCAGGCGGAGACGGGGCTGGTGTTCGCGGTCACCTACAACTACTCGGGTTACCCGATGGTCAAGCAGGCGCGCCGGATGGTCGCGGACGGCGAGCTGGGCACCGTCCGCAAGATCATCGTGGAATACAACCAGGGCTGGCTCGCGACCCGGCTCGAGGAGACGGGTCAGAAGCAGGCGAGCTGGCGGACCGACCCGAGCAAGCCCAACGCGGGCGGGGCGATCGGGGACATCGGCAGCCACGCCGAGCAATTGACCCGCTACATCACCGGGCTCGAGCCCGCCCAGATGTTCGCGGACCTCTCCAGCCTCGTCCCGGGACGGACCATCGACGATGACGCGAACATCCTGCTCCGGTTCAACGAGGTCGCGGGCACCCGGGCCCGGGGCGTGCTGATCGCCAGCCAGATCGAGACGGGGCAACTCAACGACCTCAAGATCCGCGTGTTCGGCAGCGCGGGCGGGCTGGAGTGGCATCAGGAGCGCCCGAACACGCTGACGGTGTACGGGCTCGACGGCCCGACCCGTGTCTTCCATCGGGGCGACGCCGGGCTGTGCGAGGAAGCGCAGGCCGCGACGAGGATCCCGCCGGGACACCCCGAGGGCTTCTACGAAGCGTTCGCGAACATCTATCGCGGCGCGCGCCAGGCGATCCTCGGCGCCGACGCGGGGGACGAGCCCGCGATCGACTATCCCACCCTCGACGACGGCGTGCGCGGCGTGCGCTTCATCCGCGCCGCGATCGCGTGCGGGACGGACAGCACCGGGTGGACGACGCTGTAACGACCTCGCCCCGCGGCGCTCGCGCGGGCCCCGTCGCGTGCCTCGCGTGTCGCATGCGTGCAAACTGAGGAAGCGGGTCGGATGCCGGCGGGTTGACTTTCCGCTTGACATGCAAGCGAAGACTTGCATATGCTGCGCCGAGCCGTTGATGGATGATCTCTGCCGTGCCATCGCCGATCCGACCAGACGGGCGATTCTGGATGAACTGGTGGACCGAGACGGGCAATCGCTCTTCGAGCTCTGCGGGCGGCTCGTCATGAAGCACGGGATCAGCTCGTCGCGGCAGGCGATCTCGCAGCACCTGGAGGTGCTGGAAGCCGCGGGGCTGGTGAAAGTCGTGCGCGAAGGGCGGTACAAGTTCCACTGGTTCAACGGCGAGCCACTCGAGGCGATCGCCAAACGCTGGCCCGCGAAGGGTCAACGCAAAGAAAAGTGAAGGGAAGGCGCGATGAGAATCAACCTGTCCAGCGTGGCCGTGGACGACCAGGAGAAGGCGTTCCGGTTCTACACCGAGGTGCTCGGGTTCCAGAAGAAGCACGATATCCCGATGGGCGAGCACCGCTGGATCACGCTCGTTTCGCCCGAGGATCCCGAGGGCACGGAA
>DLBY01000032.1:3394-5650 GCA_002480345.1 Phycisphaerales bacterium UBA7812
CCGAGGATCCCGAGGGCACGGAACTCTGCCTCGAGCCCGACGAGCACCCCGCGGTCAAGGTGTTCAAGGCCGCGCTGGTCGAGGACGGCATCCCCTTCACCTCGTTCGAGGTGAAGGACATCGCCGCGGAGCACAAGCGTCTGGAATCGCTGGGCGTGCGGTTCACGCAGCCCCCGGTGAACTACGGGACGGTCACCGCCGCCGTCTTCGATGACACCTGCGGGAACCTCATCCAGATCGCCGAGGGGAGCATGCAATGATGAACACGAGGGCAACCCGATCGGTCCTGCTGTGCCTCGCGGCGATGCTCCTGGTCGGCGCCGCCGCGATGAACGAGCCCGACGCACGACAGGCCCAGGAGAATGCTTTGAAAGTCGAATACCTCGAGATCGTCACGCCGTCCGTGCAGGAAACCTGCGAAGCGCTGGGCCGGGCGCACGGCGTCGAATTCGGCGAACCCGTCCCCGCGCTGGGCAACGCCCGCACGGCGGACCTGGAAGAAGGCGGACGCATCGGCGTGCGCGCCCCCATGCACGACGCGGAGAAGCCGGTCGTGCGCCCCTATGTCCTCGTCGAGGACATCGAGGCCGCGATCAAGGCCGCGACAGCGGACGGCGCCAAGGTCATGGTCCCCCCGATGGAGCTCCCGGGTCAGGGCACCTGCGCGCTCTACCTGCTGGGCGGCATCGAGCACGGCCTCTGGCAGCGCTGAGCGCACACGCCGGAAGCCCGGAGCGAGCCGAGCGAGGCGATTGCGTCGCGGTGACGGGATGAAGCGGGCCCGCTCGGCGGTTGCACCGTCTCGCGTGCGTTCACCGCGCGCGCGTCTTCACTAGGATGGGCGCATGATCGATCGCCTGCGCCTTGTCCTGTGCTGCCTCGTCCCGTTCCTGGTTCTCGCGTCGTCCGCTGTGATCGCGCAGGAGGCCGCGCCACCCCCGCCGGCCGCGGAGACCGACGAGCGCTTCGAGACACCCGAAGAGACGATGTTCACCTACCTCGACGCGATGAAGCGTTTCGGGGAAGAGGGCGACGACGCGGCCCTCGACGAGGCGCTCGCGTGCTTCAACTTCGTGGGGGTGACCGAGCGTCCGCTCAAGCGCGAGTTCGCGGTCAAGATGCTCCAGGTGCTCAACCGGATCAAGCTGGTCGAGCGCGGCGACTTCGTGGGCTTCTTCATCGATCCCGCGGACCAGCGCTGGACCTACTTCCCCCAGGACCGCCTCCCCGAGCACGAGCGCGTCGCGCGCCTGACCGACGGGACGATCGTCTTCGAGAAGAACGCAGACGGGGAATGGCATTTCAGCGACGAGACCGTCGCGGGCCTCAACACGCTCTACCGCGATATCGAGAGCCTCCCCGCGGACTTCGGCGAGACCGACGCGCCCCTCACGACCGCGATGGTGCTGCGCAGCCAGGTCCCCGCGTCGCTCCGCGAGGCGCCCGTCCTCGACATCGAGATCTGGCAGTGGATCGGGATCCTCGCCGTCGTCTTCGTGGGCATCGCGGTCGACTACATCGTCCGCGCCGTGCTCCGCGGCGTCTGGGCGCGCATCAACCGGAAGCGCGGCGTCGCGGAGGACCGCGACCTGCTCAAGAAAGCCGTGCGCCCGTTCGGGCTGCTCGCGGGGGGCACGCTGTGGTACTGGTCGCTCCAGCTGCTGGGCCTCCCCGCCGGGGCGCTGCTGGTGCTGCTCGTCGCGGTGCGCATCATCGTGATGATCGCCGCGGTCTGGGCCGCGTTCCGCCTCACCGATCTCGTCGCCTCGTTCCTCGCGACGCAGGCGGGCAAGACCGACACCAAGCTCGACGACCTGTTGATCCCGCTGCTGCGGAAGACGGTCAAGGTCTTCATCGCCGCGTTCGGGCTGATCTACATCGCCGACTCGTTCGACATCGAGGTGCTGCCCCTGCTCACCGGGCTGGGCATCGGGGGCCTCGCGGTCGCGTTCGCCGCGAAGGACACGATCGAGAACTTCTTCGGGTCGATCTCCGTCATCGTCGATCAGCCCTTCGAGGTGGGCGACTGGATCAAGGTCGGGGACACCGAGGGCACCGTCGAGCACCTGGGCCTGCGTTCCACGCGCATCCGCACCTTCTACAACTCGCTCGTCACCATGCCCAACGCCGAGCTGGTGCGCGCGACGGTCGACAACTACGGACGAAGGAAATACCGGCGCTACAAGGCCGACCTGGGCATCGCCTACGACACCCCGCCGGAGAAGATCGACGCCTTCTGCGAGGGCATCCGCGAGA
>DLBY01000032.1:5838-7948 GCA_002480345.1 Phycisphaerales bacterium UBA7812
CCCCAACGCGATGCTCGTGAGGGCAACCGTCGACAACTTCGGGCGCCGCCGATACCGCCGATTCTCGACACACATCGGCATCACCTACGACACCCCGCCCGACACGATCGAGGCCTTCTGCGAGGGGATCCGCGAGATCGTCCGACTCCACCCCTACACCCGCAAGGACACCTTCCATGTCTGGCTCAACAAGTGGGGCCCCAGCAGCCTCGACATCATGATCTACATCTTCCACGAGTGCCCCGACTGGGGCACCGAGCTCCGCGAGCGCCAGCGGTTCATGCTCGATGTCATGCGCCTCGCCGAGAAGATGGGCGTCTCGTTCGCCTTCCCGACGCAGACGATCGAGTTCAAGAACACCGACCTCGCGCCCGAGCCCGAGGCCTTGCCCACGCCGAAGCGAGACACCGAGATGGCATCCCGCCGCGCCGGCATCGAGGCCGCCCGCACGCTCACAAGCGAGCAACCCTGGCGCGGCGAAGCCCCGCCCCCCGTCGTCTTCACCGGCGCGGATCTGCACGACCAGCGCGGCTCCGCGGGCGACGGCGAGGGCTGAGAAGGGAACAGAGATCGATCCCTCGGCGTGCCACGGACCCGTTCCCACGGGTCAGTGCTTCGTGCTCGCACAAACCGGAACACTGACCTGCACGCAGGTCAGTGGCACAATGCTGGCGCGAATTCAGGAGCGAACGAACCCTACCCCGCCTCCGCGATCGCCCCCAGAAACTGCGACCCGAACGCTTCCAGCTTCGCGGTCCCCACGCCCTTGATGCGGATCAATTCGTGGTCGTTACCCGGCCGTTCCCGCGCCATGTCCCGCAGCGTCGCGTCGCTGAACACGACATAGGGCGGCACGCCCCGCTCCTCCGCGATCGACTTCCGCAGCGCCCGCAGCGTCTCGAACAGCGCCCGCTCCTCGGGGCCCAGCGGCGGCTTCCAGTCCGCGTCGCTCCGCCGCCGTTCGCTCTTCTTCGTCCCCGTCCCGATCGGGCGCGCGAGCTTGATCTCGATCTCCGCCTTCATCGCGGCGTTGCCCCGCTCGCCGAACCGAAGCGTGCCATACTCGGGATCCTGCTCGAGCGCCCGCGCCGCGACGAGCTGATCGAGATACCCCGTCAGCTCCGCCTTCCGCTTCCCCTGCAGGATGCCGAAGACCTTCAGGTTCTGATGCCCGTGCCGCGACACCTTGTCGGTGTCCTTGCCCAGCACGACATCGACGATGTGCCCCGCCCCGAAGCGCTGGTCCGTGCGCGCAACCGCGCTCATCAGGATCTGCGTCACCCGCGTGCTGTCCGCCTCCGCCTCGGTCTCGCCCAGGCAGATATCGCACGCCTTGCAATCGTCGGACGGATACTCCTGCCCGAAGTGCTCCGAGAGCGCCCGGTGACGGCAGGTCATCCCCGTCAGCAGGCGGCGCATGTCGCGGATGAGCGTGATCTGGGCCTTCAGCGACGCGTCGTCACCGCCCCCGGTCTCCTCCGCCGATCGCCTGACCAACTGCTCCCACTTCCCCGCGTCCGAGGGCGAGTAGAGCAGCAGGCACTCCGCGGGCATCCCGTCGCGCCCCGCCCGCCCCGTCTCCTGCTGGTACGCCTCGATCGACTTGGGCATGTTCGCGTGCGCGACGAGCCGGACATTCGACCGGTCGATCCCCATCCCAAACGCGACCGTCGCGACGACGGTGTCCAGCTCCTCGTTCGTGAACCGCTCCTCGATGTCGTGCCGCTCGCGCGGGTCGAGCCCCGCGTGGTACGCCTCCGCGTCGTGGCCCTTGGCGCGCAGTTTTTCAGCGAGGCCCTCCGTCCCCGCTCGGCTCAGGCAGTACACGATCGCCCCGCCCCCGCCCCGGTCGTGCATCCGCTTGATCGCCTCCGAGATCTGATCAGCGCTCTTGTTGCGCGCACGAACCCGGTAGGTCAGGTTGGGCCGGTCAAAAGTGCCGACCAAGACCTCGGGATCGACGAGCCCGAGCTGGTCGGCGATGTCCGCGCGCACGCGGGGCGTCGCTGTTGCCGTGAACGCCTGCATCGACACCCCCGGCGCGATCTCCCGCAGCCTCCGCAGCATCCGGTACTCGGGACGAAAGTCGTGCCCCCACTGGCTGATGCAG
>DLBY01000087.1 GCA_002480345.1 Phycisphaerales bacterium UBA7812
CCCTCGCCGCTCAGGCCGAACGCGACTGCGCCGACGATTGACCCGATCCGAGCCTTCCCCACCACGCGTCGGAGAAAAAGGCCCAACGGGGCGTCAAGAACCGGTACCCTGCTCCCGGGAGACCACACCGCACAGATGACGACCGCACCGTCCCACCAGCCCGCGTCCCACGCGTCCGACCCGCACGCCTCGCTCGCCCAGCGGCAGCGCACCGCGATCGGCGCGCTCGTCGCGATGATCCGCGAGCACGACGAGCGACGCCAGGAGATCGACCGGGCCCTCGAGACCGCGCTCGCGGAAGCGGAGTCCGCCTGCGCCGCCGCGGTCCGGAGCGCGGAGGACACCCACGCCGCGTCGCGCGAGCAGACCGAGCACGAGCGGGACAAGGCCCTCCGCAACACCAAGAAGAAGTACGACGAGCAGTCCGCCGAGGCGCTGCGCGCGCACAACGCCGCCCGGTCCGATGCTGTCGAGAGGCTCGACTCCGAACTCCGCACCGCAGAGGAGAAACTCCGCGACGCCGCCTGGCTCGCCGAGGCCTCCTTCGAGGGGGGCAGCGAACAACCCAAGCTCGAACTCGAACGCGTGCGCAACATTGTCCGAGACGAGTTCGGAAAACTCGACACCATCGAAAACCACGCGCGACGCCTCGCCGGGCCTCGCATCGCCTTCCCGCCCTCGACCCCCGACGAGCAGACCCAGGCGGACGCGGACGAGACCGCGGACCCCGAGACGGCGCTCGCCGATCTCGCGACCGCCCGGGAGGCCGCGAACAGCGCGCTCAAGAAGATGCGGGGCGTCACCCTGCACGGGTTCGTGCGCGCCGGCGGCCCCGTCGTGATGATCCTCGCGGGCATCGGCGCCGGCGCGGGCTACCACTTCTCGCAGGCGGGCCTGTCCGCGCTGCCCATGACCGGCGCCTACGCCGCGGGGGGCGGCGCCGCGATGCTCGTGCTCGCGCTCCCGATCCGCGCGCTCGCCCTCGCGGGCACGCGCCGAAAGGTCAAGCCGCTCGCGGAGTACCTGCGCATGGGGCGCGCCGCGGGCGTCGCCGCGGTGCGCAAGGCGGAGGCCCGCAAACGCGAGATCGAAAAGTCCATCAGCGAGCGCAAGGAGGCGGAGGTCGCCGCGGGCAAGCAGCGCTACGAGACCCGACTCGCGGTCGTCAAGCAGCGCCGCGAGCAGACCCTGACCCGCCTCGATCGCAAGCATGTCGTGATCGCAGCGGAGATCAAGAAGAAGCGCACCGCCGCGGTCGCATCGATCAACGAGAAGGCCGACGCGAGGCTCGAAGAGATCGACAAGACCCGCGACGCGGCGCTGCGCGAGGCGGAGGCCCAGAAGTCCGAGGCGACCGACGCCGCCCGGCGCGCGCACACGGACGCGGTCGAGGCCCTCGAGACCGAGTACCGACGCACCGCGACGGACGCCGCCGCACGAACCGACGAATCGGACCGGGAGATGGACCGCGTCTGCCCACCGTGGGACGACGGGGTCTGGCCCGCGGGCCCCCGCCCCACCGAGGCCGCGCCCGGCCTGCGCGTCGGCGCGTTCGCCCTGCGGCTCCCGGAGTCGTCGGGAGGCCCCGCGATCCTGCGCCCGCCCGCGATGCTGGACACGCCCGGGGCGGCGTCCCTGCTCGTGCGCACGGGAACGGACGGACGCGAGCAGGCGCACGCGACGCTCCGCAACGCGACGCTGCGCGCGCTCACCGCGCTCCCCGCGGGCAAGGTGCGCCTCACCATGCTCGACCCCGTCGGGCTGGGTCAGTCCTTCGCGGGGTTCATGCGCCTCGCGGACCACGACGAGCGGCTGGTGGACTCGAAGATCTGGACCGAGGCCCGCCACATCGAGCAGCGCCTCGCGGGCCTGACCGAGCACATGGAAACGGTCATCCAGAAGTACCTGCGCAACGAGTTCGAATCCATCGACGCGTACAACGAGAAAGCGGGAGAGATCGCCGAGCCCTACCGCTTCCTCGTCGTCGCCGACTTCCCCACCGGGTTCACCGAGGAAGCCGCCCGCCGGCTCACGAGCATCATCGAATCGGGCCCGCGGTGCGGCGTCTTCGTCCTCATCCACCAGGACACGCGGAGCAAGCTCCCCGAGACGATCTCGCAGGAGGACCTCACGCGCGGCGTCAGCGTCCTCGATTACGACGACCAGCACGAGCACACGGATGCCGCGCCGTTCGTGTGGCGCGACCCCGCGTACGAGTCCCTCCCGCTCACCCTCGAGGCCCCGCCCTCCGATACACGCACGGCGGAGATCCTCGACGAGGCAGGACGGGCCGCGCTCGAATCGGGCAAGGTCGAGGTGCCCTTCCGCACGCTCGCGCCCGCCTCGGCTTCCGAGATGTGGACCGAGGACTGCGCCGGGGAGTTGTCCATCCCGCTGGGTCGCGCCGGCGCCACCCGCCTGCAACGCCTCGCGCTGGGCAAGGGCACCAGCCAGCACGCGCTCATCGCGGGCAAGACGGGCTCGGGCAAGTCCACCCTCCTGCATGTCATGATCACCGCGGGCGCGCTGTGGTACAGCCCCGACCAGCTCGAGTTCTACCTGGTCGACTTCAAGAAGGGCGTCGAATTCAAGGCCTACACCGGAGGACGACTCCCCCACGCCCGCGCCGTCGCGATCGAGTCGGACCGGGAGTTCGGGCTGTCCGTCCTCCAGCGTCTCGACGACGAACTGAAGCGCCGGGGCGATCTGTTCCGCGACCTGGGCGTGCAATCGATCGGCGCGTGCCGGGACGCGCTCGCCCAAGCGGGTCGGAAC
This sequence comes from Phycisphaerales bacterium UBA7812, assembly GCA_002480345.1. Classification (GTDB taxonomy): domain Bacteria; phylum Planctomycetota; class Phycisphaerae; order Phycisphaerales; family UBA1924; genus UBA1926. The sequence continues at coordinate 2,776 of DLBY01000087.1, forward strand.
GAGGCGATGCCGCGCACGCTGCTGGTGATCGACGAGTTCCAGGAGTTCTTCACCGAAGACGACAAGATCGCCCAGGACGCGAGCCTGCTGCTCGACCGCCTCGTGCGACAGGGCCGCGCGTTCGGGATGCATGTGATGCTGGGCAGCCAAACCCTGAGCGGGGCCTACTCGCTCGCCCGCTCGACGATGGGGCAGATGGCGGTGCGCATCGCGCTGCAGTGCTCAGAGACGGATTCGTACCTGATCCTCAGCGAGGACAACGCCGCCGCGCGTTTGCTCAGCCGCCCGGGCGAGGCGATCTACAACGACGCGAACGGCATGGTCGAGGGCAACAACCCCTTCCAGGTCTGCTGGCTCCCCGACGCGGAGCGCGACGAGGTGCTCGCGAGCGTGCGCACGAAGATGGACGAGACGCCGCCGGTCATTGACACGCACACCATCGTGTTCGAGGGCAACATCCCCGCGGACCTCGCGGACAACCAGGACCTGCTCCGCGCGCTCGAGCCCGGCGCCGAAGCACCACGCGCCGCGCGGGCGTGGGTGGGCGACCCCGTCGCGATCAAGCCCCCAACCGGGGCCCACCTGCGTCGCCAGGCGGGCGCCAACCTGCTGGTCGTGGGCCAGCAGGACGAGACGAGCCGGGCGATGCTCGCCTCCGCGATGGTCGGCCTCGCCGCCCAGCACGCCCCCGCGCCCGACGGGGTCCGGATCGCCTTCCTCGACTCGACCCCGCCCGACGACCCGCAGGCGGAATCCGTCGAGCGGATCGCCGGGTCGCTCACGGATGCGGGCGCTCTGGATGTTTCGTTCGGTCGCGTGCGCGCGCTCGCGGAGACCCTCGCCGCCTTCGACGCGGAACGCGAGCGACGCGAGGCGGACGAATCGGTCGCCCACCAGCCCTGGTACCTCTTCCTGCTGGGCCTGCAACGCTTCCGCGACCTGCGTCAGAAGGAGGACGACTTCTCGTTCAGCTTCTCCGACGACGGGGGCGACGACGAGGGCCCGAACGCGGCGCAGCACCTGACCAACCTGCTCCGCGACGGGCCCGCGCTGGGCTTGCATGTCATCGCGTGGTGCGACACCGCCTCGAGCCTCAACCGGTCTCTCGACCGGCGGGGCCTGGGCTATTTCGAGCAGCGGGCGGTCCTGCAGATGAGCGCCAGCGACTCGGCGAACCTCATCGACACCCCCGTCGCGGGCAAGCTGGGCATGAACCGGGGTCTCCTGTTCAACGAGGAACTCGGCACGCTCGAGAAGTTCCGCCCCTATCGCCTGCCCTCGGACGACCTCGTCGCCCGGGTCGCCTCCGCCCTGCGAGGCTGAGCGTCCCGGGGCGTTAGCCGTCGCGAACATCGCTCTTGTGCGCAGGTTTCGCGCCCGACGCGTTGCCGACCCCGCGGCGCTCGCCGTACGCTCGGGTCGGAGCAGAGAGCCCTCCGGCGCCCCCGCGCGAGCGGGCCGCTGCGGGGCGCGGAGACGGGTCGCGGAAGGAGACGCGGATGGGGCTGAAGCAGTCGATCGCACGCCTGTTCGGGAAGGGGGCGACGCCGCGTTCGGCGGGGTCGCGCAGCGCGGCGAGCGCGCCGGCACGGGAGCCGGTGAACATCGATGTCTACCTCGACGAGAACGAGCAGGACCCCAGCGACGATTCGTTGATCGCGGGCGCGATGACCGAATCGCCCACGAGTTCGAGCGACGCCGCGGGCGCCCCGGCGGGGGTCGAACCCCTCGGAACCGACGATTCCGGGGAGGACGACCGCGAGCGTTCGCCGATTCTCGCGCCGCGGAACCGCCAGGAACTGGTCAAGGAACTCCAGAAGAACTACGCGGAGGTGCTGGGCCTCGTCCGCAAGGTCGATGACCATCTCGACACGCAGACGCACCGCTCCGAGCGGCTGCTGGAACTCGCGGAACGGTCCGCCCGCAACATGGACGCGATCCCCGAACTCGTCGAGCAGAACCGGCGCGTCGCGGACGCGCTGAACGACCTCATCGAGCTGACCCGGGATGCGCGCACGCGGAACGACGCCGCGGTGGAGCGGCTCAACAAGACCGCGATCCAGCAGCTCGAGGCGGGGCAGCGGCAGACCGCGGCGCTCCAGAGCATGCAGGCGACGATCCACCGCTCCAACGAGACCGGGCAGGAGATGGCCCGCTCGATCGAGGGTTTCGGCGAGACCCTGGGGGACATGAGCACCTCGACCCGAGAGCTCGGGGACACGATCAGCCAGCTCCGGGAGACGGACGCCGAACGCGAGGCGGAGCTCGCGAGGCTGGTGTCGAGCAGCCAGAAATGGCTGGTCGCGGCGGTCGTGTTCTGTGCGCTGATGGCGGTCGTCGTGCTCGGGCTCGTGATCAACGGCGTCGTCTGAGGCGGCGTGCGAACGCCGGACGCGGGAATTGGGAGGCGACGCGGGTTGCCGGAGCGGCGCAGGGTCGCCATACTCCCGATCATGCGCACACCCACCACCCTTCCGTTCGCCCGTTCGCTGGTCCTCGTCCCGAGCCTCGCCCTCGCGTCGCTCGTCGCCTGCTCGGGCCTGGGCGGCTGCGCCGCCTCGACGGGCTCCTCCCGCGGCTTTGTCCTCGATGGCAACACCCGCGAATGGTCGGGCGGCATCACGACGCGGGCGGACGCGGAAACCGTCTCGTTCCGGTTCAGCCCGGGTGAAGAGGCGACGCTCCAGTCCAACGACGAGACGACCCGGCTGCTGTTCGACCTGGACAACGATCCCTCGACGGGCGAGATGCTCGTCGGACCGCCCGATGTGGGCACGCTGGGGGTCGATCTTGAGGTCCTGCTCAGCCCGCTGGTGGACGACCTCGCCCCCTCCGCGGCGGCGAACCTGCGGACCCGCCGCCGCGAGCGGGGACAGCCCGATTCGCCCTTCGCGTCGGGCGTCGCGGTCATCCGCAACAACCCGGACGGCTCGGTGACGCGCCTGTCCCACGCGGATGTGGGCCTGTTCGTCACCCCCACCTACGCGTCGGAGTTCTTCGAGGCGCGTCTCGACCGGACCGCGGACGCCCTCGACGGGACCGGGATCGACAGCGCCGGTTCGGCGCGCGCGATCGTCCTGATGACGGGCGGCGGGGGCGAGGTGAACCGCTACAGCGAGCCGATCGTGTTCGTCCTGCCCGACGCGGCGGAATCGAAGCAACTGACCAACAAGGGCGTGCCCGCCCAGCCCTCCGGGACGATCCGCGTGCTGAGCATGAATGTCCTGCGGGGCAAGCCGCAGATCGAGCCCGCGCCGTTCGCACGCCTCATCGCGGCGATCGAGCCCGATGTCATCCTCTTCCAGGAGGCGGACGACTTCGAAGCGCAGGCCCTCGAGGCGTGGCTCAGCGGCTTCGTGGGCCCGCTGCCCAGCAAGCACGCGTGGGCCGCGGGCGTGCAGGGCCTCGCGGGGGGCGTGGGCGCGTGGGACGCGGTGAGCCTGCCCGACCTCGGGGTCGCGATCGCGACGCCGCATGTGGTCAGCGCGTCCTACACGGATCCGATCGCGGTCGCTGATCCCGCGACGGGGCGGACCCGCACGGTGCGGGCGATCTCGGCGCTGGTCTCGACGCCCGAAGGGGAGATCCTCGCGTGCTCGACGCACATGAAGTGCTGCGGGTCCGCGGGGTCGAACGAGGACCTGATCCGGTACGCCGAGGCGGGCGCGATCAACAACGCCTTCGCCTCCGCGATGGACAATGTCCGCGGGACGCTCGGCCGGGAAATCGACGCCGCGATCATCGGCGGGGACCTGAACCTCGTCGGCACACGCGGGCCCCTCGATATCCTGCGGACCGGGCTCGCCTCGGACGGCTCGGACTTCGAGCCCGCGACAACAGA
>DLBY01000166.1:0-155 GCA_002480345.1 Phycisphaerales bacterium UBA7812
TCTGCGACTTCTACCCCGCCACCACCACCGACAAAAAGGGCTCGGGCTTCGAGGACATGCGCGAGGCCATCGACAAGCTCAGCCTCAACGACTCCGCCTTCACCTACCAGGCCGTCCACTCCGAGGCCCTCGGGTTCGGCTTCCGCTGCGGCTTC
>DLBY01000166.1:459-2195 GCA_002480345.1 Phycisphaerales bacterium UBA7812
GGCTTCCGCTGCGGCTTCCTGGGCCTCCTCCACATGGACATCGTCCAGGAACGCCTCGAACGCGAGTTCGACCTCGAGATCGTCCAGACCGCCCCCACCGTCTCCTACAAGGCCCTCATCCGAGGCAAGGGAGGCGACGCCGAAGAGATCGAGGTCCACAACCCCGCCGACCTCCCCGACATGGGCACCATCCTCGAGATCCGCGAGCCCTTCTGCAAACTCGAGATCATGCTCCCCAAGGCGAGCATCGGCGACATCATGAAGCTCTGTCTCGAACGACGCGGCATCTTCAAGTCCCAGATGTATGTCTCCGAGACCCGCGACCTCATCACCTTCGAGATCCCCCTCGCCGAACTCATCTACGACTTCTACGACAAACTCAAGGGCATGACCTCGGGCTACGGCACCATGGACTACGAGGTCATCGAGTTCCGCCGAGAGAACCTCGTCAAGGTCGATGTCCTCATCAACGGCGAACCCGTCGAGGCCCTCTCACTCATCACCCACAAGGAAAAGGCCGAACAGCGCGGCCGCCAACTCCTCGTCAAACTGAAGAAGCAGATCGACCGCCACCAGTTCGAGATCCCCCTCCAGGCCGCCATCGGCGGCAAGATCATCGCCCGCGAAACCATCAAGGGCTTCCGCAAGGATGTCACCGCCAAGTGCTACGGCGGCGATGTGACCCGAAAGCGCAAACTCCTCGAGAAGCAGAAGAAGGGCAAGGAGCGCATGAAGTCCGTGGGGTCGGTGAACATCCCCCAGCAGGCCTTCATGGCCGTGCTCGATACGAGCGAGTGACCACCATCGAGCCCCTCGCGCAAGCGAGGGGACACCTCCCAATCCCGACACCGCGCCCCAAGCCCACCCCTTGCTCGCGCAAGGGGCTCACTCAGAGAACCGCCGACGCCCCTCGTCCTGAAAGTTCAGCAGATAATCCACCGCCGCAACCCGCGACGCCTCGGTATGTATCGACCGCGTGCTCGCCATCTTTGTCCACAGGCGCGTCCGATCCCCAATCAGCCCGGCCTTCCGAAGCCGACGCGTCCCCCACGCCTTGAACTGCCCCGCAACAACCTCCGGCGAATGCGGCGACGCCCCGACCACGATGTGCACATGGTTCGACCGGACCGCGAGCGCATCGACGCGCCACCCCCGCCGATCCGCATGATCCATGATCGCGGCCTCGACCACACCGCGCCCACGCGCGTCGAGCAAAAACGCATCCTCACGCATCGCCCGACGCGACGCCACAAGGCGTTCTTCGTCGGGTCCCAATCGATCGCGACCAACCAGGTTGTGCTCATCATCAACTGACCCACGCGCATCCCCATGAAGCCAGGTTCCGTAGGTCGTCCAAGTTAGGAAGTACGCCAACACCCCCATCCCCCAAGCCTACCGAAAATGACCTAAATCAACAAAGAGCCCCTCGCGCGAGCGAGGGGATCTCCCCCCTCTCCAATCCTCCTCTCCCACCCCCTCCATCCCCTTGCTCGCGCAAGGGGCTCACTCCCCACTTCACGCCCCTCACCCCGAGGTGCCGCGAAGAAATCGCAACGCGATTTCTCCGTGAACGAACACCTCTGTGCGCAAACTCCCGTCCCTCCCCAACATTCCCATTGAGCCGCCCCACCAGCCGCGGCACACTACCCCCATGGGAAGCACACACAACCAAGCCGCACAAACCGTCCACGCCAATGCCGTCCAGACCCATTCCGTCCAGACCCATTCCGTCCAGA
>DLBY01000166.1:2499-2926 GCA_002480345.1 Phycisphaerales bacterium UBA7812
GTCCAGACCCATTCCGTCCAGACCGTCCCCGCCCCCGCCTACGACTGGGAACAACTCGCCCTCGAACTCAGCAACACCGCCTGGGACACCCCATCCCAAAGCCAACCCCAAAGGCAGCCCCAACCGCACCCCCAACCCAAACCACACACCCAACCCGCGGCCGCACGCACCCCCCTGCCTTCCACCTCGCTGGTGGAGGCCAGCGACTCATACAGCCTCTTCTCGCCCGAGCAACCAAACGCGCGCCACCTCTCGCCGACGGAGGTCGGCGACACAAACCCAGAGCAACGCGAGTCCGCCCTCCTGGACCTCCTCGCCGATCCCGGCCTCACCATCCCCCAACTCTGCGATCACCTCGCCCTCTCCCCACAGCAACTCGCCGATGCCATCCTCCCTCTCCCCTGTGGGGAGAGGGCCGGGGTGAGGG
>DLBY01000166.1:3239-7861 GCA_002480345.1 Phycisphaerales bacterium UBA7812
GGGGTGAGGGGCTCCCCACCCTCCCCATCCTCCTCCCCCTCTCCTCCCCATGACCCATTCCCCACGCCCCATTCCCTGAGCCCCCTGCTGCAAGCCGCGCACACGATCGCCCGCGCCCGCGAAGCACTCATCACGCTCCAAGCCCGCACCGACGCCGCCGACGCTCTCCGCCACCTCGCCCTGAATGAATCCGCGCCCCCCGAGACCCGCCGCAAGGCCGCGACCACGCTCCTCAGCCACTCCACTACCATCGCGACATGCACGCACTCATCGCCGCCCTCGTTGCGGTCGCCCAACCCGCAACCCCGCCGATCGGCGACGCGGGAAACGCACCCGCCGCAGGATCGCCCTGGCAGCACGCCCAACTCGCCCCCGCCGAACTCCGCGTCCACGATCCCTCCACGATCGTCCGCGAGGGGGACAGCTTCTATTTCTTCGCCACGGGACGAGGCATCGGGATCTACCACGCCGCGCCCCATGACTCCGCGCCCGACCCCGCCACCTTCGAACGGATCGGCCGCGTCTTCAGCCGCGACACCCTCCCGCGATGGATCACCGAAGTCGCCGAAGACCAGACAGGCCACTTCTGGGCGCCCGACATCACCAAGGCCCCCGACGGCCGCTGGCGCGTCTACTACTCCGTCTCCAGTTTCGGGAAAAACACCTCCGCCATCGCCCTCGCCTCGAGCCCCACGCTCGACCCCTCCGCCGCCGAATGGCGCGACGACGGCATCGTCATCCGCTCAACAGAAGCCAGCGACTTCAACGCGATCGACCCCGCGATCGTCGAGACCGAAGGGCCCGAGGGCACCGAGTCGTGGATGGTGTTCGGATCGTGGTGGACCGGCATCCAACTCGTCCAGCTCGACCCCGAGACCGGCATGCGCCTCGCCCCCGACGCCGAGCCGATCCGCCTCGCGAGCAACCAGGGCGAGCCCGCGTGGAACAACGCGATCGAAGCCGCCGACATCTACGAACGGTCAGCCGAGGACGGGCGCTGGTACTACCTGTTCGTCAACTGGGGGCTCTGCTGCAAGGGGGCCGAGAGCACCTACGAGATCCGTGTCGGCCGCAGCCGACACATCACGGGCCCCTATCTCGACCGCGCGGGAAAACCCCTGACCGAGAACGGCGGCACCCCCCTCCTCGCGAGCGAACCACCCTTCATCGGGCCGGGACACCCCAGCGTCCTCGACACCGCCGACGCCCGCCTGCTGGGCCTGCACTTCTACGACGCCCGGCACGAGGGACGCCCACGCTTCGCGCTCATTCCCCTCGCCTTCGATCACGAGGGCTGGCCGACACTCCACACCGACAACTGACCCGCTCAAACGAGCCCGCACCGGGCCTTATCCGGGCAGCCTCCGTTGCATCACTTGAAGATGCAATACAGCGCGTGCAGCAGACCGGGCAGATAGAACAGGATCGTCAGGATGATGTTGAGGATCAGCGCCCCGCCGATCCCCTTCTTCAGCCCAACCGCGAGCGGCGGGATCAGGATCGCGATGATCACGAGTAGCAGCGTGTTGGTGTCGGCCTCGGCCATGTTGGCTCCCTTCTTGTCCCCCGCTCCGGGCACCCCGCCCGCGCGGTGCCGATCACCCTACCGGAACTCGCCCCCGCGTGCCTTGGGCGGCAACCCGAGTAGAAATCACCGCGTACTTCTAGAACAAGAAAAGCCCTGTTTTTTACCCACATTCGGCGTGCAGACCAGCCCTCCGCGTTGGATAGACTGTGGGTATGACGACGGGTGCCCGCCCCTGGGGGGGTGGTGAGTTTCGCGAGATCGACCACGGGTCCGCCGGGCCTGTCGGCGCAGTCTCCACCATGTCCCCAGAGGCGTTTTCTCCGATGGACGGCCTGCCGGGCGTCGCGGCCCTCGCCCGCGATGAGAACTGGCGGCTCCTCTGGTGCAACGAGTTCTACGCCACGCTCTGCGAACGCTCCGCCGACGCGATGCTGGGCACGACGATGGCGGATTTCCTCCCCGAGCCGCTCGCCCACGAGCGCGAGGAGCAGATGCGCCCGGCGCTCGAAGAGGGGCGCATGGTCGCGTACTACCAGCTCTGGCACGGCTCGCGCTGGTACACGCGGGCCTGGCCCCTCGACCCCCGCTCGTTCGGGAAGCGCGGCGTCTTCGTGATCATCCAGTCGATCGCGCAGGACCAGACCGTGCACCATCACGATCCGGAGCACGACGCGGCGGTGCTGACCACCGGGCACTTCGACGAGCTCGACGCCCTCTCTCCCCGCGAGCTCGAGGTCTTCTACCACATCGCGTGCGGGCTGACCAGCGCCGAGATCGCGAGCCTGCTGTTCCGCTCCGTGCGCACGATCGAGCAGCACGCGAACCAGATCTACAAGAAGCTCGGGATGACCTCGCGGGCGCAGGTCACCAGGTTCGCGGTGGAACGCGGGATCGTCGCGTTCAGCAGCGACGAGTGGCAGCGGATCGTGCAGAGCCGGTCGGAGAACTGAATCGCGGCGCGTCCCCTCCGCTCGGCGGGGTCAGAAATCTCGGCGGACGAAGATCACGGACGCGAGCGCGAGGACGACGAACTCGAAGGCGAGCGAGGTGCCGATGATCCAGGTCGCGTCGCGGGAACGCATCGCTTCCTCGACGCGGCCCGGGAGTCGCTCGTCCTGGAAGGGGACATCGGGCTGCTCGTCGTCGGGGGGCGGATCGAAGCCGTTCTCCTGGGCCATGAGCTTGCCGAGTTCCGCCTGGGTGATCAGGAAGCGATCGAGGAGCTTGATCGTCTCCTGCGTCTTGGGGAAGACGGTCTTGACGAGGTAGACGCGGCCCGTCCAGGTCTCCCAGTTCTCGAGCTGCTGCTCGGCTTCTTCGAGCCTCGTCCGGGTGCGCGAGATCATCGGGAACGCGGCCTGGCGGCGGTCGTCGGGATCGGTGATCGCGTTGCCCTCGTTGTCCTCGATCGCCTCGCCCGAGGCGTCGATCTGCTCGAGGCGTCGGTCGGCGAGGGTGGTCTGGTTCTCGAGTTGCTCGCGGGCGTCCTCGACGCGGAGGCGGGCGTCCTCGCGGAATCCGACGAGGGTGCGGTCGGTCGCGTTGACGGCGAAGACGAGGAACCAGAGCACGATGGTGATGAGCAGCGCGGCGATGGTCGAACGGGTGAGCATGCCCAGCAGGGCGCAGACCGAGAAGAGATAGCTGAAGAAGAGCACGACGATCGGGATCGCCATGAAGAGGCCCCACTCGGTGACACCCCCGCGGATCCACATGACCAGGAAGCAGCCGATGCAGAAGACCGCGACCTGGAGCGTCGCGAAGAGGAGCCCGAACACATACTTGGTGATGAAGAGGCGGAGGCGCGAGATCGGCTTGGAGACGAGGGTCTCGATCGATCCCCCCGCGACGAGGTCGGGGACGATCCCCGCGGTGGACACCAGGGCGAGGATGGTGGCGACCCAGGAGAGCCAGAAGGGGGTGCCCCAGGTGACGAACTGGAGGCGGTAGAAGAGCCCCGGCGAGATCGTGTCGGCGTTGAGGATTCGGTTGTCGAACTCCCAGTGGAGGAAGGTCGGGCCGTTCTCGTTGATGCCGAGCGAGGCGAAGACGCCCACGACCAGCACATTGAGGCCCATCGTGATCCAGAAGAGCTTGCGCGCGTTGAGCTCGCGGTAGGCGTCGACGAGCATGGCGCGGGTCTGGGTGATGATCATGCCCGGCCCCCTTCCGCGCTCGTCTTGTTCTGCTTCTCGTTTCGGACGGCGCCGGGCTTCATGGCCTTCCCGGTGTCGGCGTCCTGAATAGCGGCCATGAACAGGTCTTCGAGTGATGGGCGCTGGCGGGTGATGGACTGGATGGTGTGGCCTTCCTCGACGAGGACGCGGACGAGCGGTTTGATCAGCTGGGGGTCGCTCGTGCCGACGCGGAGCGCGCCCGGCTCGAGTTCGAACCACTCGCCTGAGGTGAGCGTGCCGCGTCCGGCTTGCGGGGGATCGCCCTGGATGCCGAGGGCGGGGAGGGCGGCGTGGAACGCGCCGGTGTTCGCGGCGGTGTCTTCGCTGGGTGCGAGTTCGACGCGGTACTGCTCCTGGCCCCTGGTGAGTTCGTCGATCGTGCCCTGTTGGGCGACCTCGCCTTTGACCATGATCGCGACGCGGTCGCAGACCATTTCGAGTTCGCTGAGCAGGTGGGAGTTGATGAAGACGGTGCGTCCCTCGTCGCGCATCTGCTGGCAGATGCCGCGGATGTCGCGCCTTCCCTGCGGGTCGACGCCGTCGGTGGGCTCATCGAGGAGGACGAGTTCGGGGTCGTTCATGAGCGCCTGGGCGAGACCGACGCGCTGGCGCATGCCCTTCGAGTATTGCTTGATTCGCTTTCTCGACCAATCGGTCATGCCGACGAGATCGAGGAGTTTGTCGATGCGCTGCTTGCGTGCCTTGCGGGGGATGCCTGCCATCGCGCCGTAGAAATCGAGGACCTGCCAGCCCTTGAGGTAATCGGGGAATCGGTGGTGCTCGGGGAGGTAGCCGACACGGGCGAGGGTCGCCTTGTCGGCGACGGGGCTTCCGAGCACGGTGCCCTCGCAGGAAGAGGGTCGGATGACGGTCATGAGGATCTTGACGAGGGTGGATTTCCCGGCGCCGTTGGGGCC
>DLBY01000166.1:8167-8750 GCA_002480345.1 Phycisphaerales bacterium UBA7812
TCCCGGCGCCGTTGGGGCCCAGGAGGCCGAACACTTCGCCCCGTCCGACGCGGAGGTCGACGCCCCGGAGTGCGCGGATCTTGCCCTTGTAGGTTTTGGAGGCGTTGGTGATGTCGATGGCGAGGTTGGAAGCGGGGTTAGCCATGTGCGTTCTCGGCGACCGCTCCCTGACGGTCGCGGCTCTTTCGGAGGGCATGTGTCGTCAGGCGTCGTCGGGCTTGCGGGCGACGATATGGAAGACATGCCAGTGCTTGTCGTGTCCTTCGGCATCGGTCGCGTCTTTTTCATCTTCTTCGAAGAATTCGATCTCGAACCGGTTGAGCAGACGCTCGGCCTCGTCACGGGTGAAGTGGGTCCGGTCCGGGATGGACGCCCAGGTGTCCCGGTCTCCGAAGAGCTGGCAGGCGAGGCGGCCCCCGGGCTCGATGGCGTGGGTGATGATGGTCCAGAGGGCGGGGAAGCGGTCGGGATGGCAGAAGGGCAGGCTGAAGCTGGCGTTGAGGAAGTGGCAGCCCGGGATGGAGCACTCCTCCATGGGCTCGAGGCGGGCGTCGAGGGCGGGGGGATCGAGGATGCCGCGTTT
>DLBY01000166.1:9028-20260 GCA_002480345.1 Phycisphaerales bacterium UBA7812
GGCGGGCGTCGAGGGCGGGGTGATCGAGGATGCCGCGTTTGCGCATGTTCTCGAACGCGGCCTCGTGGCCGTCGATGGCGACGCAGCGCCAGCCCCGGGAGAGGATCTCCTGGGTGTCGCGGCCCTCGCCGCAGCCCAGATCGACGGCGAGGGGGATGGGAATCTCGGCCTGGGCGATCTTCGCGGCATCGGGGACGCCCTCGGCGGCGAACGCGTCAAGGGCCCTGAGCGTCGTATCGCGGGGTCCCTTGCCCTGCATGACGGCGAAATAGGCGGGCCAGTCTCGCGTGAAGCCGAATCGGAAGGCGGGCGCGGCGTCCTGCTGGGTGGTCTGGTTCGGGTGGTGATCATCAGCCATAGGCTTTGGAATGTACCGAGATCTGCACGCCTTCGTTGACGCACTGGATCGCGCGGGTGAACTTGTTCGCGTTCGCGAGCGGGTCAGCGCGGTGCTGGAGATTCCCGATCTCGCGGACCGGGTGAGCAAGACGGCGGCGCCGCACGCGGGGTCGGCGGCGTCGCGGGCGAACGACCCGATGTTCTGCGGTCTGGGTGGGCCCGCGTTGCTGTTCGAGCGGGTTGAAGACTCGGATTTCCCCGTGCTGATCAACGCGTTCGGTTCATACCGGCGGATGGAGATGGCGTTGGGGTGCGGCCGTTTCGGTGACGGCGAGGGGGGGTTCGACGCGATCGGCGGTGTGATCGGGGGGCTGGTGCAGCCGCAGCCTCCGCGTTCGCTGGGTGAGGCGATCGCGAAGGCGAAGCAGTTTGCGCCTTTGCTGAAGATCGGCCCGAAGCGGAAACGCGGGAGCGGGGCGAGCCAGGCGGTGGTGCAGACCGGCGAGGCGATCGACCTGACGCGGATCCCGCTGCTGCGGTGCTGGCCCTTCGACGGGGATTTCGCGGGGTTGGGGTATCGGGCGGGGATCAACGACGGCGTGCCCGGGCTGGGACATCCGGCGATGAGCGACGCGGAGTGGGACGCGAAGTTCCGGGGTCGGTATGTGACCTTCGCGGGGATCCACACGATCCACGCGGATGATGTCGGCGAGGGGAAGCCGAGCTCGCACAACATCGGGATGTACCGGCTGCAGCTGCTGGGCAAGGACCGGCTCGCGATGCACTGGCACCTGCACCACGACGGGGCGCGGCACTGGCGGTCGTGGAAGAAACGCGGGGAGCCCATGCCGGTCGCGATCGTCTTCGGGGGGGAGAGCGTGCTGCCGTACAGCGCGACCGCGCCGCTGCCTCCGGGGATCAGCGAGCTGCTGATGGCGGGGTTCCTGAACGGGCGCGGGATCGAGTTGGTGCGCGGGAAGACGGTGCCGCTGTGGGTGCCGGGGAACGCGGAGTTCGTGATCGAGGGGTATGTGCGGACGGACGCGGGCGGGCCCGATTGGGACCCGGAGGGGGACGAGGCGCTGGGGCCCGGCGCGGTGTTCGAGGGGCCCTTCGGGGATCACACGGGGTTTTATTCGTTGCCTGACCGGTATCCGATCGTGGAGGTCTCGGCGGTGACGCATCGGCGGGACGCGGTGCTGCCGGCGACGGTGGTCGGGTTGCCGCCGCAGGAGGATTACTTCCTGGGGAAGGCGACGGAGCGGCTGTTCCTTCCGTTGTTGCAGGTGCTGGTGCCGGATATCGCGGACTACGACCTGCCGATGTTCGGCGCGTTCCACAATTGCGCGTTCGTGCAGATCGAGAAGGCGTACGCGCTGCAGGGTCGGCGGGTGATGTCGTCGATCTGGGGCGCGGGGCAGATGGCGTGGACGAAGTCGATCTTCGTGGTCGACGACTCGGTGGATGTTCACGACCAGCGGGCGGTGATGGAGGCGTGCGCGAAGCACTGCCGTCCTCTGCGGGATGTCGAGATCGTGCGCGGGCCCCTGGACATCCTGGACCACGCGGCGCCGCGGCTGGGGGCGGGGAGCAAGATCGGGTTCGACTGCACGGCGCGGTGGGACGGGGAGCAGGCGGGGGGCGAGCTGCCGGCGGGGCCCCGGCGGCTGCCTTCGGCGAGCGAGATCGTCGCTTATCTCGACGCGGTGCGCGCGGTCGAGGGCGTGCTGGACGCGGCGATCCCGGACCACGCGCCGGGCTGGTTGCTGCTCGAGGTGGACCGGGGACTCGATGAGCCCGATCGGGAGGGGCTGGGGATGCGGGTGCTGGACTCGGTGCTGGCGATCGAGCCAGGGTTCTCGCCTCGGGTGCCCTTCGTGGTGGCGGTCGGGCGCGGGGTGGATGTGTGCTCGCCCGTGGATGGGTTCTTCCACTGGCTGGCGAACATGGATCCGGGGCGGGATGTGGTGCGGCACTCGGACGGCGCGGGGGATTGCCTGGCGTTCGATGCGACGCCCAAGACGCCCGGTGACGCTCGGAACGGGGAGCCCGTTCGTGGGTGGCCCCCGGTGGTGTCGATGGATCTGGGCGTGCGGGAGCGGGTCCGATCATCGTGGGCTTCGTACGGGCTGGCGGGCGATCCGCCGGCGTAACGGGCCGCCGGGGTCGGTTTTCTTCCCGCTGTTCGGTATACTCGCGGCGGGATGCAGGACCACCGAGCACAGCGACATCTCGTGTATCTGGACAACGCGGCGACGAGTTGGCCCAAGCCCCCGCAGGTGGGTGAGGCGATGGCGGCGTTCCTGCGCGACTCGGCGGGCAATCCGGGGCGCGGGGGGCACGAGCTGGCCCGGGCGGCGAGCGCGGTGGTGGACGAATCGCGGGCGGTGCTGGCGCGGCTGGTGAACGCGAAGGCGGAAAAGCGGATCGTGCTGACGCACGGCTGCACGGACGCGCTGAACATGGCGATCCACGGCATCATGCGCAGCGCGATGATCGCGTCGTGCGGATCGTCGAAGCCCCGGGTGGTGTGCAGCTGCCTGGAGCACAACGCGGTGCTGCGGACGCTGCACTGCTACGCGACGGGCGGCCTGATCGATCTGGATGTGATCACCTGCGGGCGCGACGGGCTGATCGATCCCGACGAGTATCTGCGGCACTGCGACGAGCGGACGATCCTGGCGTGCCTGACGCACGCATCGAATGTGGTCGGGACCATCCAGGAAACGGGGCGGATCGGCAAGGGGCTGCGGGAGCGTTCGCCGCACGCGCTGTACCTGGTCGATGTCGCGCAGACGCTGGGGCATCTGCCGATCGACGCGGAAGCGGGCTACGCGGACCTGATGGCGATCGCGGGGCACAAGGGCCTGCGTGGTCCGACGGGGACGGGCGGGCTGTATGTCGGCGAGCGGGCGTACCCCGACGACCCGGATTCGCCCCGGCTGTTCTGCGAGCGGCGCGGGGGGACGGGGATGAAGGGCGTGGGCCTCGACATGCCGACAGAATTGCCCGACGCACTGGAGGCGGGGACGGCGAACGCGGTCGGGTTCGCGGGCCTTCTCGCGGCGGTGGACGCGAAGTGCGAGCAGGAGCACCGGACGGAGCGTGCGTTGACGGCGCGGCTGCTCGACGGGCTGGCCTCGGCGCGCGGGGTCACGGTCTACGGGCTGCCCGGCGTGGAGGGTCGGACGGCGGTCGTGCTGTTCAACATCGGGGGCGTGCACCCTCGCGAGGTCGCGGACCGGCTGGATCGGGAGTTCCACATCGCGGTGCGCGGGGGCGTGCACTGCGCACCGCTGGCGCACCACGCGATCGGGACGGGCGAGGACGGCGCGGTCCGGGCGAGCGTCGGGCCCTGCAACAGCAACGACGATGTCGATGCGTTGCTCGACGCGATCGGCGCGATCACGCCTCGGGCGGCCGCTCGGGTTACGGGCAGCCCGCGCTGAACTCGGTCACGAACGCGACGACATCCGCGAGGTCGTAGACGCCCGCGGGCTGGTCGAGGTCCGCGGCGGGGTCGTTCGCGTTGAACGCGGTGACGAAGGCGACGATGTCCTGGAGATCGAGGACGCCCCGCGGGTCGGCGAGGTCGCTGGGGTTGCAGGGCGCGGGTCCGGCGGGGGCGGTGATGTCCCAGCCGATCGCGTCGAACGCGTCGCGGTCGGCCTGCGAGAAGTAGTCGGGATACCCCGTCTCGAATGGCGCGAGCGAGGACTCCATGACCCCGATGCGATCGGGGAACGCGCCGGTCTCCTCGAAGTGGCTGGACTGGGAGGTGGTGCCGTTGGAGGCGAAATGCGCGCGGTCGATGAAATCGAAGGACTGCTCGGCCTCGGGTGACGGATCGGCCCTCCAGAGCGCGCGCGGGAAACCCCGGAAGTCATCGAGCGTCTCGGGGTTCCCGCGGCCCGCGCGCTGGAACCGGAAGACATCGAGCGCGCTGGGATTGGGGAGGCCGTAGTCGGTGGTGCTGAAGAACCCGATGGCGTGCCCGATCTCGTGAACGAGGATATCGACGAGGGAGAACTCGCTGAGGGGTCCGGCGCCGGCGCCGTTGCCGATGCCGTCGGTCGGGTCTCCGTCGGGGAGTGAGCCCACGAACATCTGCGCGTCCATGACGCCCTCGGTGACGGGGATGCCGAGTGCCTTCGCGTTGGCGGTGGTCAGCGTGATGGTGCGGGAGCGTTCCTCGGGGCCGTCGAGGGTCCGCTGGACACGGATGTTGCCCCTGGGGAGTGCATCGACGAGCGCGTCGTCGGGGTCTGCGTCCTGACGCATGCTGTTGCGCCATTCCGAGTAGTCGACATCGATGAAACTCGGGGCGGTGCCGCCCAGGTTGGTGACGCCGAAGTAGACATCGATGTTGACGGAGACGGGATCGGTGATGATCGACGAGACATAGTCGGCGGCGAGCTGGAGGGCGTTGATGTTCTCGGCGTTGGTCGTGCCGAACACGGTGAACTGGAAGGTGACGCCCGCCTGACCTCGGTTCGAGGAGCGGACAACGCGGGCCGGCTCGCCCCTGTTCTCGATGATCTCGCGGGCCTGGGCGGGGGTGATGACGGTGAGATCCTCTGAGAGGGCGGGGACACGCGGCTCGGTGCGCAGGAGGCAGAGCGGTTTGATGTGAAGGGCGTGGTCACAGTCGCACGGGTCGGTCACGGCGGGGAATAGAGCGGCGGACACCAGTGCGGCGGTGAGCATGTGCGGTCCTCGCGTCTGGGGGCCCTCCGGCGTCGGCGCGGTGCCGTCGGGCGCCGTTTGGATGTGGATGGCTGAGTGTACAGATTCGATCCGTGCGCACAAGACACTTGTGATGTTTGCGGGACTCTGCGGAGAGACGGCCTCGCTGTGCGCAGATCGTGCGCGTGCCCGGTTGGGGTGGTTGGGCTGCGCAGAGGTTGCGGAGTGCCCAGTCCGACGGCGCTTGCGTGGCATTCCGGTCCGGGAGGCGCGGCGTTGCGCCGATAGCGACGCGATGGGCAGCGCGCTCAAGCCGGGCTTGGGTGCGCGCTGCTGCATGGAAGTTGTGCATGTCGGGTCGTGCGGAGACAACCGGGGTCAGAGGCGCCGCGCGGCGGCTCGCGGTCCGCGATCGCGCGATCGGTTCATCCGTGATTGCGCGGCGCCTGCGGTCGACGGCGCGGTCGGTCCTGGGGCTCACGCTCGTGAGCGTGCTGCTGCTCGTGGGCGTCACGCTGGGGACCACCGCGGCGACGGGGCGGGCGTGGAACGCGGCGGAGCGGAACGAGTTCCGCAAGCTCGCGGCGTTGTCGCGGTTCGATGCGGCGTTCGGGTACGACGGCGTGATCCACACGCTGAAGAACTATGTCCTGCGGGCGGACCCGGCGGACGCGGAGTCGACCGCGCGGTCGATCGCGGAGGCGCGGCATGCGCTGGCGGCCTACCGGGCGGGAACGGTGATCTCCGACCACGAGGCGGCGCACCTCGCGCAGTTGGATGAGCTGGTTTCAGAGTACGAAAGCGCGCTGGGGCGCGTGGGCGTGCACGGGCTGGCGATCGCGGAGGCGGACCGGCTCGCGAAGGTGGATGACACGCCTTACGCGCGGGCGATCCTGGAGTTGCGGACGCTGATCCACCAGGACATGGAGGAGCGGACGCGTCGTGTGCACGCGTCGATGGACCGCGCGCGGGCGGTGGTGCTGGGTGTCGGGGTGCTGGTGGCGTCGGTGGTGGCGTGCGTGAGCCTCGGGCTGACGGGGCGGATGGTGCGCCGGGTGCTCGAAGAGCATCGGCGGACCGAGTCGCTCGCGTCGTTCGCGCGGCACTCGACCAACGGGATGGTGCGCACCGATGCCCGTCGGCGGATCACCTGGGTGAACGAGGGGTTCGAGCGGATCTCGGGCTATTCGGAAGCGGAGATGCTCGGCAAATCACCGGGTGAGCTGTTGCAGTTCGAGGGGACGGACGCTGGGACGGTTGATGCCCTGCGGTCCTGCCTGTCGCGCGGGGAGGGGTTCAAGGGGAGGATCCTGAACCGGTCGAAGTCGGGGCGGGACTACTGGCTCGAGCTCGAGATCATCCCGGAACGGGACGAGCAAGGGGAGTTGGTCGGGTATCTGGGGATCGAATCGGATGTGACCGAACTGGTCGAGGCGCGGGCGGAGGCGACGGCGCTCGCGGAGGAGCGGGCCTGGCTGTCGGCGGCGTTCGAGCGCACGAGCGACCCCATGCTCGTGGTGGATCTCGAGGGAAGGGTGCTCTATGCCAACCCCGCGGCGCGGGCGCTGGATCGGGACCTGAACTACGAGATCGAACGGGGCAAGCCCGCGCTGCTGTTCGTTCGGCGGCGTACCGAGGACGGCGTCGGCGAGCGGCTGCTCACGACCGTTCGGCGGGGCGAGCGGTTCTCCGATCGCGTTCGGGTCCGCGAGGATGATGATATCTCGCTTCCAGTGCTGGAGTCGGGGGCGGCGTTGCTGCCCGGGACGAGGTGGCTGCATGTGTCCGCGTCTCCGCTGTTCGGTGAGGACGGGGGCGTCGAGCACATCCTGCTCATCAAGCGAGACATCTCGGGCCTGGTCGCGCACGAGGAAGCGACGCGGCTGGCGCACGGAGGGCGCCGAGGCGCGGGCGCAGATCAGTTCTGTGCTGACGGAGGATCGGCCTCTCCGGGATCGGCTCGACGATGCCCTGCGTGTTGTGCTCTCGATGGAGCAGCTGGATGTGGAGCAGAAGGGCGGAGTGTTCACGCTCGATCCCGGCGCGGACCGGCTCCGCCTTTTCACCCATGTCGGGGCGTTCAGCCACGCGTTTCTGGAGGAAGAGGCGGAGGTGCCGCTCGGCTCGTGCCTGTGCGGCCGGGCGGCGCAGAGCGGTGAGTTGATCATCAGCGACAACTGCTTCGAGGACGATCGGCACGATCACGCGTGGCCTGACATGACCGCGCACGGGCATTACATCGTCCCGCTGATGGACGGGTCCACCTGCGTGGGCGTGCTGTTCCTCTACACCGCGGTGAACCCGACGCGACTCCCGGCGCGGACGGAGGCGTTGCTGCAGATCGGGACGCTGTTTGCCCAGGCGATCGTGCGCGATCGCCAGGATCGGGCGCTGGAGCGGGCGCGCCGGGAGACGGCGGTGCTCGCGGAGCGGCTCAGCGTCGCGACGGAATCGGCGGAAGTCGGCGTTTTCGAGTATCACCCGAACACCGATACGCTGATCTGGGATGAGACGATGTACCGTCTGTACGGGCGGGAGAAGTCCGAACTCGGAGCGTTCAGACTCTGGGCTGAGACCGTCCATCCCGAGGACCTCGAGCGGGCTGAGTCAGAATTCGCGGCGGCGATCGCTGGCGAGGCCGAGTTCGATACCCGGTTCCGGATCATCCGGCCGGACGGTGAGTTGCGGCACATTCAGGCGACGGCGACGGTGATCCACGGGTACGACGGGTCGGTCTCGCGCGTGGTCGGCGCGAACTGGGACATCACCGAGACGCAGACCGCTCTGGATTCGCTGGAGGAATCGCAGCGCGTAGCGCAGCTGGGGAGCTGGAGCTATGACCTGCGGACGGGGCGCGTCTCGTGGTCGCGGGAACTGTTCCGGATCTACGGACGCGACCCGGAGGGCGAGGCGCCGAGTTATGACGAGGTGCTCGCGGACTATGACGACGAGAGCGCGGCGCGGCTGAACACGGCGGTCCAGCAGGCGGCCGCGACCGGGACGCCTTACACGCTGGTGCTGCGGACGGATTCGACACGGACCGGTGACCGCTACATCCGCGCCGAGGGGCGTGCGCGGAAAGACCAGGACGGGAATGTCGTCGCCCTGTTCGGGACCGCGATGGACATCACCGAGCAGATCGAATATGAGCAGAGCCTCGCGAACCTGAAGGAGCGTCTCCGCCTGTTCGTCGAGCACGCGCCCGCGGCGATCGCGATGTTCGACACCGAGATGCGGTATGTGCATGTGAGCCGGGGGTGGTACGAGCAGTACGGCTTGTCCCGTCGGGATTTGATCGGCCGCTCGCATTACGAGGTGTTCCCGACGATCCCGGAGCGGTGGAAGGCGCTGCACGAGCGGGCGCTGGAGGGGGAGACGATCGTCTCGGAGCGGGACTCGTTCGAGAACGAGAACGGCGAGACGATCTGGGTGCGCTATGTGCTGTGCCCCTGGCGCGAGGGGAACGGCTCGGTGGGCGGGATGATGATGTTCACGGATGTCATCAACAACCAGGTGTACTACGAGCGCCGGCTGGAGGAAGCACGCGACCGGGCGGAAGCGGCGAGCAAGGCAAAGAGCGATTTCCTCGCGAACATGAGCCACGAGATCCGGACGCCCATGACCGCGATCCTGGGGTACGCGGATCTGCTCGCGGGCGATTTCGAGGATGACCCGGCGCAGGCGGAGCACGCGGTGCAGGTCATCCAATCGAACGCGAGCCACCTGCTGGCGATCATCAACGACATCCTGGATGTCTCGAAGATCGAGGCGGGGCAGATGACCGTCGAGCGGATCGAGACGGACCTCATCGGGCTGATCGAGGATGTCACCCAGAGCGTGGAGCGTCGCGCGACCGGCAAGGGCGTCGACCTGCGGGTGCGGTACGACTCGGCGATCCCCGCGCGGGTGATGTCGGACCCGACGCGGATCCGGCAGATCCTGCTGAACCTACTCGGCAACGCGATCAAGTTCACCGAGTACGGGTCGGTGACGGTGGGCGCCGCGTACGAGGCGGGGTCGTCGATGCTGACGCTGCGGGTGGAGGACACGGGGATCGGGATGTCGGCGCCGCAGCGCGACGAGATCGCGAAGTTCCGTGCGTTCACGCAGGCGGACGCGAGCACGACGCGCCGGTTCGGCGGCACGGGGCTCGGGCTCCGCATCTCGAACGGGCTCGCGGAGCTGATGGGCGGGAGCGTCTCGATCGAATCCGAAGCGGGCGAGGGGACCACCGTGGTGGTGACGCTCCGCGCGGAACCGGCGGAAGGGGCACCGCTGATTGAGCCCGGCGCGTCGGCGCGCTCGGAAACACCGGTGTCCCCCGCGCCTGCGCCTGTGGGCACGCCCGGCGTCGGGGCGGCGCTGCATGGCACGCGGGTGCTGCTGGCGGAGGATGGGCCCGACAACATGCGGCTGATCAGCTTCCTGCTGCGCAAAGCGGGCGCGGAGGTCATCCCCTGCGAGAACGGGTGGATTGCGGCGGAGCATCTCGAGCGGGCGATGCCCGGCGAACAGCCCGATGTCGTGCTGATGGACATGCAGATGCCCGAACTCGACGGGTACGGGGCGACGCGGCGGCTGCGACGCGGCGGCTGCGAAGTCCCGATCATCGCGTTGACGGCGCACGCGATGGACGGGGATCGCGACCGGTGCCTGGAGGCGGGGTGCGATGACTACCTGACCAAGCCCGTGGATCGCGCGGCGCTGATCGACGCGTGCGCGCGGTGGGCGGCGCGGGGCGGTTCCGGTGAGGGGCAGCGGGCGGCGTGACGGGCGCACACGCCCGCGCGGGGCGCGCGAGGATTCAGCGAGACGCGCCCGCCTGCTTGGCTTCGAGTTCTTCCCAGCGCGCGTAGAGCTGCGCGACGCGGGCGTGGGCCCGGTCGAGGGCGGCGCAGGCGGATGCGATCTTCGTGTGATCGGCGAGGATCTCGGGCTTCTGGATCTCGGCCTCGGCGGCGGCGGCGGCCTGCTCGGCGGCCTCGATCTCGGATTCCATCGCGTCGAACTCGCGCTGTTCCTTGTAGCTGAGCTTGACGCGGCCCGCGGGCCGGGCGGCGGACGGGGCCGCCTGCGCGGTGGGTGCCGGCCTGGCCTGCTGCTCTTCGTCCCTCGCCCGCTGGAGTTCGGCACGGACGGCGTGGTCGAGGCTCGCGTGGAACGCGGAGTTTCCGGCGCCGTCGAGGGCGAGGATCTGGTCGGAGAGGCGATCGAGCATCGCGCGGTCGTGGGTGACGAGGACGAGGGCGCCGGGAAAATCCTCGAGCGCTTCTTCCATGATCTCGAGGGTCGGGATGTCCAGGTCGTTGGTGGGCTCGTCGAGGATCAGGACATCGGCGGGGACGAGCATGATGCGGGCGACATGGACGCGGGCGAGCTCGCCTCCGCTGAGGGACTTCATGGGCTGGTCGAGTTGGTGATCGTCGAAGAGGAAGCGCCGGGCCCAGCCCGAGACATGCATGGTGCGGCCGCGGAAGGTGACCTGCTGGCCCGTCGGGCAGAGGGCGTCGCGGAGGCGGAGTTCGGGTTCGAACTCGGTGCGGTGCTGGCTGAAGACGGCGACCTCCGGGCGGGGCTCGGCGAGGTCGATCGAGCCCTCGTCGGGCGTGAGATCACCGGTCAAGACGCGGATGAGGGTGGTCTTGCCGCTCCCGTTGGGGCCGAGCAGGCCCAGGCGGTCGCCCGCGCCGAGGCGGAGATCGAGACCGCTGAAGAGCCGGCGGTCGCCCAGCGATTTGCTGATGCCCTTGGCGGCGATGAGCTTGCGGGTCTTGCGAGCGGTGGCGTTGAACTCGATGCGTGAGCCCGACGCCGCGGCGGCGGCGGCACGATCCTTGAGGTCCGCGAGGGCGTCGATGCGCTCGTGGCTGCTGTCGATGCGGCCCTTCGCTTTGGTGCCCCGGCCCTGCGGGCCCCGTGCGAGCCAGGCGAGATCCTTGCGGACCTGGCCCGCGAGGGCGCGTTGCTGCTCGGCCTGCGCGTCGAGGAAGGCCTGCTTGCGCCGGAGGAACTCGGTGTAGTTCCCCTCTGCGGCGAAGATGCCCTCTGGGTAGGCGCGGCTGAGTTCGGCGATGCGGGTCGCGGTGCGTTCGAGGAAGGCTCGGTCGTGGGTGACGAAGACAGCCGCGGCGGGTCGGCGCGTCGTCGTGCGGACCAGGAACTGCTCGAGCCAGTCGAGGCCTCGGATGTCGAGGTGGTTGGTGGGCT
>DLBY01000067.1 GCA_002480345.1 Phycisphaerales bacterium UBA7812
CGAACAGCGACGGCCGCGATTCCTGCTGTGATCGCGGCTCCGATCAGGATGCCCGCGATGAATGATGAAGCTGCTCTGCCCATGGGCGGAGTATAGAGATTCACGGACGGGATATCCGATGCGACGCTGCGGCTGAACGCGGTAGGATCCGCCGATCCCGAGGAGCCCTGTTCATGGACAGCACGATCCGCCAACGAGTTCAGACCGCGGCCGATGCGGCCGCCGTGATCGACATGCACACCCATCTGTATGCGCCGGCCTTCGGCGCGTCGGACCCGCGAATGCAAGGGGCTGGCACCCCGCTGCTGCTGTGGGGAATCGACGAGCTCCTCGGGTATCACTACTTCGTCGACGAGGTGTTCCGCGCCGCCAGACTGCGGAGCCCGAATGACGCGCTCGATCCCCGCTCGTTCTGGACGATGTCCCTGCGCGATCGGGCCGACCTGATCTGGCGTGAGCTCTTCGTCGAGCGGCCGCCCGTGAGTGAGGCGTGCGTGGGGCTGATCGACATACTTGTTTCTCTCGGGCTCGATCCGGATGAGCGTGACCTGTCTCGGTATCGCAAGTGGTTCTCGGAACGCGATCTCGAAGCCCATATCGACGAAGTCATGCACCTCGCGGGCGTCCGCCGGATCGTGATGACCAACGAGCCGTTCGCCCAAGTCGAGCGCGCGAAGTGGCTCGCGGACCCCCGAGCGCTGCGAGATTCACGGTTCGCGCCCGTGCTCCGGATCGACCCCATCGTCGAGCAGTGGCCCGAGGCGTGCCGCACGCTCGCCGGCTGGGGTTACGAGGTCCAGCCGGATCTTTCTGGGCAGACGGTGAGCGAGGTCCGCCGGTTTATCGACGAGTGGATCGAGCGGACGGATCCGGTCTATCTCGCGTGCAGCCTCTCTCCGGGCTTCCGGCACGATTCCGAAAGCGAAGATCCCGCGGTCCGGTCGTTCACGAGCCTCTTTGACACATGTCTCGTCGGGGCGGCGAGAGACCACGGTCTCGCTCTCGCGCTGATGATCGGCGCACGGAGGAGTGTTCACCCCGAAATGGGCCTGGCGGGCGACAGCCTCGGGCCTACCGACAATGCTCAGCTTGAGTCGATCGCCCACGCTCACCCCGATGTGACATTCCTGATCACCCTATTGAGCAGGGAGAACCAGCACGAACTGTGCGTAACGGCACGGAAATTCGCGAATGTGGTCCCGTTCGGTTGCTGGTGGTACCTGAACACGACCTCGCAGATCACGGAGATCACGCGGATGCGTCTCGAACTGCTCGGAACGGACTTCGTCCCGCAGCACTCCGATGCCCGGGTGCTCGAGCAGCTGATCTACAAGTGGAGGCAGTCGCGGCGCATCATCGCGGCGTGCGTCGCGGAGCGGTACGACGCCTCCCAGACCGCCGGTGCTCGAATCGATGATCGGGCGATCGATCGTGATATGCAGAGGCTCTTCTCCGCGAACTTCGAAGCCGCGGTCAATCGCGCGTTTCCCGCGAATTGACCGTCGAGAAAGCCCCTCGTTCTGATCAACGGGCAAGCCAGCCGCCGTCGACCGCGATGGTGAATCCTTGCATGTATGCCGACGCTTCCGATGCGAGGAAGACCGCGGCCCCCGCGAGATCTTCGGGCTCACCCCAGCGACCAGCAGGGATCCGCGCCAGGATCTCCGCGTTGCGTTGTGAGTCCTCCCTCAGCGGCCGCGTGTTCTCTGTCGCCATGTAACCGGGGGCGATGCCGTTCACATTGATCCCCAGCGGCGCGAGCTCGTTTGCCATCAAGCGGGTGAGTCCCAGCACGGCACTCTTGCTCGCGGTGTATGAAGGTACCCGGATACCGCCCTGGTAACTGAGCATGGAGGCGATGTTGATGATCTTGCCCCCATCTCCCTGCGCATTCATCTGCTTCGCGGCCGCCTGGCTCAGGAAGAACAGGGACCGGAGGTTCACATCCATGACCCCATCCCAATCGTCCTCGCTAAATTCGAGGATCGACGCCCTCCGGATGATGCCGGCATTGTTGACAAGGATGTCCAGACGCCCGGAAGCATCGGCCACGCGGGGCACAAGGTCTGCAACAGCCCCGCGATCACCGAGGTCCGCGTTGAACGCGAACGCTCTTCTCCCGGCCTGCTCGATCGCCCGGGTCGTGTCGGACAGGTCGCTCCTTGCCGTGATCGCGACATCCGCGCCCGCCTCGGCGAGCGCGACTGCGACGGCGCGTCCGAGACCCCGGCTCGCGCCCGTGACGAGCGCCACTTTTCCGTCGAGTCTGAATCGATCGAGAATCATCGGAGGCTCTCCATCGGCACCGGATCCATGTCCGTGAAGCGTTGGTTCTCCCCGCCCATCGCCCAGCAGAAGTTATAGTTGCTGGTGCCGGCGCCGGCGTGGATCGACCAACTGGGGCTGATCACCGCCTCCCCGTCCCGCATGACCAGGTGCCGCGTATTCGAGGGCTCGCCCATGAAATGGAAGACCGCCTGGCCCTCGGGGACGCCGAAGTACATGTAGACCTCGTTGCGTCTGAGATGGGTGTGGGCGGGCATGGTGTTCCAAACGCTCCCCGCGTACAACTGCGTGTAGCCCATCACGAGTTGACAACTCCTGACGCCCTCCTCGTGGATGTACTGGAAGATCGTTCGCCTGTTCGCGGTCTCATCGGAGCCGAGATCGACGCGATTGGCGGCGCTCTTCGGCGCGGGCGTTGTGGGGTATGCCTTGTGCGCAGGCGTCGAAACGATGTAGAACTTCGCGGGCGTCGTGGCGTCCGAGCTCGCGAAAGAAACCGACTCTGCCCCACGGCCGATGTAGAGCATGTCCAGGTTCGGGACCGAATACGACTCTCCGTCGACGGAGATCCTCCCTTCGCCACCCACATTCAGCACGCCGATCTCCCGGCGCTGGGCGAAGAAATCCGCCGCGAGTTGCTCGGGGTTCGGAAGCTCAAGCGGGTCCTTCGTCGGGACGGCGCCCCCGACCACCATCCGGTCCTCGAGGCTGTAGGTCAGGGTCACACGCCCCGGTTCGAACAGATCCTGCAAGAGGAAACGCTCGCGCAACGCATCGGGGGTCGCGCCCGGGACTTCGCTGGGTGGAATCGCGTATCGGATCTGCATGTTCGTTCCTTCAAGTGTGTCGCTGCAGCTCGTCGGGCGCGGATGTTGTTGGTTACCGCGTCTCGATCAGGCCAACGATGTCGGTTCCGTAATCGGTGTAGGTGCGGTAGTCGCCCCGCATCCACAGCACAGCACGATAGCGGTCGCTCCGGGGGACGACGGGGCGGAGATTGTCGGTTGTCGAGTCTTGAGTGATCGCGGTCCACGACCAGGACCGCCCCCCATCGCTCGTTCTTCCGCGGAAGATCTCGTAATGACGCCGATTATCCGCACGGCTGATATTGGGCAGGCCCGTCCCCGGGTGGACATCGCTGGAGACATAGACCACCTCAGGTTCGTTCGGGTCGATCGCGACCAGGCCCGTGTAGTCCGGCTCTCGGGCATAAAGGCCCGTGCCCGCGTACGCCATCTCGTGGCTTATCCAGCCTTCTCCATCGAATCGCGCATAGACATACCGGTGATCAAGCGCGACAGCCTCGCCCGGGTCGTTCCGGATCGCCGCGCCGTCTTTCTGCACCGAGAGCGCCGCGACCGGATAGCCACGGCCGTCGAGTTCCAGATCAACGGTCCACGCGACGCTGTGCGGGTTTCCTTCAAAGATCCGCGTCAGCGACTTGTCCCGGAGTCCCTGTGCATCGAGTCGATCCACCACTCTGCCGGACGCGTCGTGCACGAATCCGTTGCGGATGAACCCGTGATACACGCTGTTGTCGAACACGCGTGGATGTCCATCAGTAGCGATGAAATGAACCGTATCTCCGCGGTTCGAGGCATATTTGATGTAGGGACGGTCGGGCCAGTCCAGCAGCCGTCCCGAGATGTCCCAGGTGTTGCCGCTGTCGTCGCTCGCGATGAAATTCGGATCCCATCCCTCGCCCCGAAAGAAGTTGTAGATCCGGTTGGTGCCCTCCTCCCGCACCTCGTGCAGGTTCGCGTAGCAGACGGGTGAGGCGGTGTCGTGGGTGCGCTCGGGCCCCCAACTGCCGATGTCACCCGGATTCTCGGTGATGCGCCATCGGATGCTCCTGTCGATGCTGTGACCCATATAGGAGGCGAGATACCGTCCGTCTGCGAGTCGGTGAATCGCCGGGGCGGCGTGGTCATCGCAGTTGTACCCACCCTTCAGCGTGAACACCGAGCGGGCGCCGGATTTTAGATCGAAACCGGTCACACGAAGGTCACCCGCCCAGCCTCCGTCGTTCCCGCTGTCTGCGCGATTCTCGCCTGCGACTGACCCGAAGATGAGCAGGTCACCGTCGATGATGGCGCGCTCATCCTGAAACCAGCACCAGCCTCCGTTCTGTTGGAGCATGGTCCGGGGTCGGGTCGACGCGGGACGGAGCGATCTCATGCCCGGCGGTGGGGGAGGGGGCGCGAGATCCCGCGCCGGGGTGAGCAGTTCAACTTCCTTGAGTGAAACCCAGGGGCCGTCATAAGTCGCGGCGCCGGTGACGGTGATGCGCACGATTCGCGCCGAGACCGGCTTCTCGAGGTCATCTCGGATCGGTCCGCGCCTGGTGTTGCTCGAACGGTCGACGACCGTCACGAGGCGATCGGGGGACGGCCCCGCCTCGATCCGATACTGATAGTCGCGATCCTGGTAGGGATGGACGACGAACCCCTCGAGCTCCAAGTCCTCGCCCAGATCAACCTCGACGAAGTGCGGTGTTCCGAGCCCGTTGACCGACCATCGGTTCCCATCGGTGTCGCTGATCCCGTCAAACGCGTTGATCGGTCGGTTGCCGTCGTCGCCCGAAGCGGACACGACGCGGAGACCGGGGAGTCGCTTGATGTCCCAGAACGCGTCGACATACCGCTCAGCCTCGGGGAGGAGATCGCGGAGCGAGACCGCACGGCCGGGGCGGAGCCCTTTGAGAATCTCGCTCCCCGCAAGGAGAAACGCACCGGTGCCATAGGTGTGATGGTCACGCGGGACCGTGTTCACAGGTCGGTCTCCCACCTGTTGCACATACCCGACTTGACCATCCTCGTGCTGCCGCGTTAGGAGGCCCGTCCAGCCTTTCTCGATCACCGGTTGGTAGGTGTCCGCGTCGAGCAGGCCGCTGTTCACGCCCCACGCGAACCCGAACACGAAGAACCCCGAGCCGCTCGCTTCGCCGATATCGGGGTCCGCCGGGTCCAAGAGACTCGGGTGCCAGAGCCCGCTGGGCTGCTGCGCGTTCGCGATCGACCGCGCCATCGCGCGGAACACTCGGATGTAGAACGGCCGGGTCGGGTGATCCTCGGGGAGGTGCGGGATTGTCAGCGCGAGCCCCCCGAAAACCCAGCCGTTCCCGCGGCTCCAGAAGATCTTCTCCCCGTTCCGTCCTCGCCTCGGAATAAAACGGCTATCGCGGAAGAACAGCGACTCTTCGTCGTCCCACAGCATGTCGTAGGTGTATTTCCATTCCTGGTCCATGAACTCCAGATAGCGACGGTCTCCTGTCGCGGTGAAGAGCCTGGCCCAGGTCGGCGGACCCATGTACAACGCGTCGCACCAGGTCCAGCGATCGGTCGCCGGCCCGGGCTTGCCGATTTCCAACGCGCGCTCCTCCGGATCCGCGAGGATCGCATCGAACCGCCCCTTCGTCGGCGCGAGACGCTGCTCCTGCTCCGGATCGGCGAGGAAGAGATCGAGCCACGCGTGCCCGACCGCATGGTCGTCGGCGAAGTAGAAGGACGGACCGAGCGACCAGCCGTGCGCCCGCCCGAATCCCAGCACCTCCCCGACATACGCCGGTTCCCCCGTCGCACGCCCCGCGTTCAGCAGCCCGTCGTAGAGCGGCGACATCTCCCAATTCACCGGGAGGAACTTCTCCGGATGCTCCATCTGCCAACGGGCCGCGTCCCAGAGCGCCGCTTCAATCGCCTCGGGCTCAAGCGGTCGGGCGTGCGCGTCGAGTGGCGAGGTGAGAACGATCGTCACAATCACGCACAGCGTTCGCCGGAAAATTCTCATGCTGGTATTCCTCGTGGGTGTCTGTACGACGGTGCGGCGCGCAAGCGAAGGGCGGGTCGCTTGGTGCGGCGTTGAGCCGATTCTACTGACCGTTTGCCCGGCGCTCGTCCAACGTATTCGATGTGCGTCGCCTCGGCGTGAACCAAGAACCGCTTCCGAGCGTTCGCGCTCATGCCGGTTCTAGAGTCACCCCGGGACGCCCTCAGCGGACAGCCTCGGAGCGAAGACCGATGTGCAAGACGACAAAGCCGCCATTCGCGATACTCGTCACCGCAGCAGCGTTCGCGGTCTCGGCCGGGACAACGCGGGGAGCGCCGACCAAGACCACGCCCGCGGCGCCGAGACTGATGGAGTCCCTCGACCGAGGGGTCATCGTCATCCCGCAGGGCGAGTCCAACTGTGTCAGTTGGCGGCTTCTCGGCACCGAGCCACGCGACACACTCTTCGATGTGTTTCGCAGCGATCCGCTGACACCGCCGGCCCGCCTGAATGCCGATCCGCTCGATGCCGCGACCTTCTTCGTTGATCCGAAACCGCCCGAGGGAAGAGACCTGACCTACACCGTTCGTCCCCGCGGCACGACCGACGCGTGGAACGCCGGCGACTTCACCATCCCGGCGGGTCGCGGACGCACGCCCTTTCTCGAGATCCCGCTCCGAACGCCGCACGGCTACACGCCCAACGACGGATCGGTGGGCGATCTCGACGGAGACGGGCAGTACGAAATCGTCTTGCACCAGGTCGGCGTCGCCCACGACAATTCCCATGCGGGTTTCACGGATCCCCCGATTCTGCAGGCTTACGAGCTCGACGGGACGATGCTCTGGCAGATCGACCTTGGCATCAACATCCGCGAGGGGGCGCACTACACGCAGTTCATCGTCTACGACCTCGATGGGAACGGGACCGCAGAGGTGGTCTGCAAGACCGCGGACGGAACGAGAGACGGTCTCGGGACCGTCATCGGAGATCACGCAGCGGACTGGCGCAACGAGCAGGGCTACATCCTCGCGGGGCCCGAGTATCTCACAGTTTTCGAGGGGCAAACGGGGCGGGCATTGAGCACCACCGATTATGTTCCCGCCCGACATCCCGATACCGCCGCGCCGACGCCCTCGCAATTGGACGCGATCTGGGGGGACGGATACGGAAACCGGTGCGACCGATTCCTCGCGTGTGTCGCGTATCTGGATGGCTCGAGACCGAGCGTTGTCATGTGCCGGGGCTATTACACGCGCACGGTGCTCGCCGCGTGGGATTGGCGCGACGGCGAGTTCACGCTCCGTTGGGTCTTCGACAGCAATGATCCCGGGAACGAGGCCTTCGCGGGGCAGGGCAACCACAATCTCAGCGTCGCCGATATCGACCGGGACGGCCGGGACGAAATCGTCTACGGAGGCATGGCGATCGACGATGACGGAACCGGGCTCTATTCCACCGGACTCGGTCACGGCGACGCGATACACCTGACCGACCTCGACCCTGCCCGTCCGGGGCTCGAGGTGTTCAGAACCCAGGAACGGATCGACGATGCCGGCGTCCACATGTTCGACGCCGCGACGGGAGAGGTGCTCTGGAAGCACGCCACATCCCGTGGCAGGGAAGGCCCCGGCCGCGGGACCGCCTTCGATATCGACGCCCGCTTCCCGGGCGCGGAGTGCTGGGCGGCTGGAGGGGGGCTCGACAACATCTATGACGCGCGCGGCGAACTGATCCGCCCGCAGCGCCGCGCGGACGGCGGTTGGGCACTGCCGGTCAACATGGGCGTGTGGTGGGACGGGGATCCGCTGCGCGAACTGCTCGACGGGGAGCGCATCGAGAAGTGGCGCCCGGATCTCGACGCGTGCGACACACTCCTCGACGCGTCCGCTTATCGCTGCGCCAGCAACAACGGAACCAAGGCAACCCCCGTGCTGGTGGGGGACATCCTCGGAGACTGGCGCGAGGAAGTCATCTGGCGCACGGAGGACAACCAGGCGTTGCGTGTCTTCTCCAGCGCGATGCCGACATCCATCCGCCTGCCGACCTTCATGCACGACCCGCAGTACAGGCTCTCGATCGCCTGGCAGAATGTCGGATACAACCAGCCGCCCCATCCCGGGTTCTTCGTCGGAGCCGGCATGCAACCGCCACCACACGCAAGAATCCAGCTGACCGGCGGACAGGAACACGGGCGACACCCCTGATCTTCAGAATGCGGACCGAAAGATCCCGCGATGCAAGGCGGCGGAGGTACTCATGGGCAGCCCGCGGAGAAGGCCGAGACAAAGCCCGTGATGTCCGTGAGATCGAACACGCCGTTTGCGTCGAAGTCCCCGTCGCTGTCTTGTGAGACAAACGCGGCGACAAACGCGCTGATGTCCTGAAGGTCGAGCACGCCGAAGGGGGCGACGAGATCCGCGGGGTTGCATCCCGCCGAGGCGTCGTGCCGCAATGCGCTGAGCGGGACGACGCCCCCGACGCCCGGGCCTGTCCACCGGAAGATGAGCCCGGCCCCGAGGTTGTACTCGAAGTATTCGATGCGGATCGGATGGGGCCCTTGGGCGAGGGCGATCTCACCCGCCACCGTTTGCATGCCGTGCAGGCCGTCGTTGTCGAGAACGGTCTGATCCCCGACCAGCAGCCGCGAGCCGTCGTCGGATTCGAGGCTGAAGGTGTACAGGCCGGACTGCGGGACCACGACGAAACCCTCGAAGACCGCGCCCATGTAGTCGGCAAGCGGGCCGCCGAAGGGATTGCCGTTGGTCGATGCGAAATTGAGCGAGCCGATGAGCGTCTCGGAGATGGGCGAGAGGATCGAGAAATCGGGGAGCGCGGTGATATCGGGGTTGAGTTCGTAATAAGACGCCCGCAGGCCCGCGGAGGGATCGCCGATCGTGTCGGCGGGGCGGAGCGGACGCACCGTCATGCGGACCAGCGCGGTCTGGCCCTCGGTGGTCGTGTACGAGAATGTGTCGATCCCGGTGAAGCCCGGGGGAGGTGTGTAAAGGATGGGCCGACCGGTGGGATCGCCCGTGGGGTTGGGGATCGCGCCGATGACCGCTGTGCCGCCCCGCGGCGTGGGCGACTGCACGGAGGTGAGATCAACCGGTGCACAATCCGGCCCGATGTCGTTGACGAGGACGCGAACGGAGGCCGGGACGCTCTGGTAGGTCGTTGCGAGATCGTTGACCGCGGCGGGGGCGGGGCTGAGGCCGCAGGGCGCATCGAACTGGAGATAGTTGCCGATCATCGTGCGCACGCCGGGGTGGAACTGGAGCGCGATGTTGTTCACGCCCCCGCTGCAAGTGTGGCAGTAGGACATGATCGTGCCCGACAGGTTGCCCGTGCAGCCAAGCCCGCAGTTGTCGAGCGGGGGGTTGAATTCGTGGGTGTGGATCGCCCCGAAGTTGTGGCCGATTTCGTGCGCAACCACATAAAGGTCCCAGTTCCCACCGTTGAAGTTCTGGTTCGGATAGGGAAAGGACCCGTTGAGCCGCGACGAGACGCCGTACCCCCACTCGGTGCTGCAGAGCGTGGAGAGATACGCGACACCGCCGTAAGACGGGAAGGTGCCGGTGAGGAGGTGGACGGTCTCCCGGCCGACCGCGCCCATGTTGGCGCGCCAATGGTCGCGCACCTGCTCGAGCGGGTTGGGGCTCGCCGTGCCGGTGTAGGGATCGGTGTTGCCGGACCATGTGCGCACGAACGGGACCGTCAGCCGGACATTGAGGTCCTGCTTGTAGATCTCGCTGACCGCGGCGATGAGGAAGACGGCGTATTCGCCTGACGCCTGCGCGTTGCCGTTGAACAGGTTGTCGGTCCACTCCCAATCGGTGTCGATCGCGACGCGGGCGACGCGGCAGGGCGCGGTGCCGCGCGTGTGGTGGTCATGATCGATGGTTTCGGGGGCCGGGGCGACGGGGACCCCGAACGGGGCGACCTCGTCGAGCATCGCGCCCTCGACGCCGCAGGCCGGGAGGTCGGCATCGAACGCGATGTCTTCGAGATCGGTCACGTGGATGCGTCCCGCGTCGTCGTCGTCCGCCGGGGCGGAGGCGAGGCTGTAGATCGACCCCGCGCTGCGGATGTACCCGTTCGTCGCGTGCCTCCCGATGCCGATCACCGCGCTCGACTCGGGCTCACCGGCGACGGTGCCGCGGAGGAGGACGATGCCGGGCCTTTCCCGGGGCTGGTCATCGATCCAGAACTCGCCGTCGGGTGTCCAGACATCGAACCGCTCGAGTTCGAGATCCACGCGTCTCCCATCGAGCGGCAGACCGAGGACGGTAATCGAATCGCCCAGTTCGAGGGCAGAAAAGTCGTTCGCGTCAAGGGCTTGCTGGACGGCTTCATCTGCCGCGACAGTGCCGCGCACATCGATGGTCGTTCGGGCGAGCACCGAACTCGTCAGCATCGCGGCGAGGGCACAACTGCAGGAAATAAGCGTGCGAAGGGTCATCATCATGATGGGATCCGATTGATCGCGGGTGCCGCTGATCAGAGCGTGATCGACCGAACGAAACATTTTGTTCGGTCTTTGGGAGCGTGTTTACTCAGCGCGTCGCTTAGGCGATCGAGTCTGATGCGGCGCATTTACTCGGCGTGGCTTCTTCGATATCATAGCGGAAATTGCCCATTGGCATTCCGAAATTTATCCGATTCCTGTCTCGTCAGAAAGGGTTGTTCGATGAGGACAGAGCGGGGACTTCAGCATCACATCGCGACTTTCGGACGCCCAATGAGCCTGTTGTCGCTCGCTGGGATCGCGGCGTGTGCCTCCACGGCGGCAGCGGGGCCGGTCCTCTCCTCCAAGAGAGGATTTGCAGATGTCGGCGCGAGTTACGGCCTGCTGCAGGCAACCGGTGCCGGGTGGTACTACACCTGGGGGCTCGGCCCGGCAAATCCCGGCAACTTTGACGCGGAGTTCGCGCCCATGTTCTGGGGCGGCTGGGCGGTCAACCAAGGCAATATCGACGCCGTCAAGAACAACCCGGATGTTGAATGGGTGCTCGGGTTCAATGAGCCCGAGCGGGGGGATCAGGCGAATATGACCGTCGACCAGGCGGTCAACGCGTGGCGCACGCTGTCCGACGGATTCGAGGGAACGGACAAACTGCTCGTGACACCCGCGGTGTCCGACACGAGTGAGGGCAGGGCGTGGATGCAGGAGTTCCACAACCGCGTGGTTGCGGAGGGGCTCAAGGTCGATGCGGTGGCGTTCCACTGGTATGGCTGGTCGAGTCCGGATAACCCCCAGCAGGCGGCGTCGAACTTTATTGGGGCGATGAACTGGTACCGCAACCTGTGGAACAAGCCGGTGATGTGCACCGAGTTCGCGATCCACGACTGGGGGGGCGTGCACTCCACGGAGGCGATGATCGAGGCGAACCGCCAGTTTCTCGATATCGTCATCCCGTGGCTCGAGTCCACCGAGTGGGTCGCGGGATACGCGTTCTACCCGTGGTTCAGCAGCGCGCCCCTCTGGGAAGGGAGCCCGCCTACGCCGACGGCTATGGCGTACGAGCACACCGGGGTGATCCGTTCGGGTGAGATCTACGACATCGCGGGCACCAACCACGGAGAGCATGTCGCGTTTCTCGATGGGGGCCGCCTGACCAACACCGGTGCAGTCGGCACCGCGCTGCGGTATATCAACGCGCTGTCGGGACGGAGCATGATCCGGGGTACGCTCGACTGGGGACTCGAGCCGGGCGGTTGGATGCGCGTGCAGCCCGGCGCGACGCTCCGCAAGGTCGATTCATTCGGACTCTCGCTCGATGGTGGCTCGCTCTGGAACGCCGGTGTCATCGAGATCGACGACGGCACAATCTCGGTCGACCGCCCCGTGACCGGCGATGGACGCATCACGATCGGCACCTATGGCAACAGCACCGTCGCAAGCCTGGAACTCGCGGACAGCGCGATCGTGTCGAACAGCATCGGTTTTCGCGGGCGGCACACCGATACCCCCGCGATCGTAAATACGAGCGGCGAGGGGATCGTCAGCGGGACCATGACGATCGAAGTGGGGGGCGTGGATTACATTCTGCGCTCGCAGGCCGGTTCGCTCACGCTCGCCGGGGCACGCTCCATCGAGGCCCCTCCGAACATGGGCGATCGCCTGATTACCCTCGACGGCGCGGGCGACGGCGCGGTCCGGGGAACGATCACCGACGAGCCCGGGTCCACGGTGTCGATCCTGAAAGCAGGCGAGGGCACATGGATGCTCGCCGCTCAGAATGACTACGCGGGATCAACGACGGTTGCGTCTGGCACGCTCGCCCTCGAAGGCCGAACGGGAACGGGCCTCACCACGATCGAAACCGGCGCGATCCTCACCGGCGGAGGCGTCGTCCGTGGCGACCTGCTCGCCGCGTCGGGGTCAACGCTGCGGATCGGCGCCGAGGGCCTCGAGCCGTCCAGCTCGAGTTTGCTCGCCCAGGTTGATGGATTCGAGAACTACCCGCTCGGGCCCATCGGGGCCGTGCCCAACACGACGGGCGATGCGTGGACCGGGGTCTTCGACGGGACCGGCTACGCGGAGATCGTCGAGAATTCGGGGAATCGCGCGCTCGCGGTGCACGGGCTCGGCGGGCTCGATTGGCGCGGCGCGATCGCGGACCTTTCGGCTCATCCGATCTCGGGGAATGCGAGCCTCGCAAGCGGTGAGGTTGGTACATACTTCCTGCGCCTGCGCCGCAACGAGCCGGGGGCGGTCTACGCGGTGCTGGGTTTGACCGATCTGCCCGCGTCGATCGCATCGCCGCCGGGGAACAACACCTCGACGCCCTACAACGATTACGCGGTCACTCTGACGCTGATCGGGACGGAGTCCGGCACCCTGCTCCGAGCCTTTAGCGAAGGCGCCGGCAACATCCCGGTCACGACGGTGCTCGACGGCGAGTGGCTGAACCTCTGGCTCGTCGTGGACAACGCATCGAAGACCTTCCGGGTGGCAACATCGACCGGAACCGATCCGGGCGTCGATACGGGCACGGAGTTCAACTTCGGACAGCGCACCGGCCCGGAGGTCGGTACGAGCCCGATCAGGACGATCGGGATCCACGAGGGGCGGGGCATCTTCGTCGAGGTCGATGATCTCCACTTCACCGAGGGAGAGGTCCTGACAAACCCGCTCGATGCCGACGAACTTCGGGGCGAGATTCTGACGGTTCAGGGCGATGCAACGCTCGCGCCGGGGTCACGGGTCCGCGTGGATATCGGTGACAGCGGTACGAGCGATCGCCTTTCGGTCCAAGGAGCGCTCCAACTCGGCGGAGAGCTCGAAGTCTCGCTCGATCCGAGTGCCTCGATCAACGCCGGCGACCGATACGACATCCTGGACTTCTCGTCCGTGTCCGGCTCGTTCGATGTCCTGTCGCTCCCCGCGCTCCCCAGTGGTCTCGCGTGGGACACGACCTCCCTGCTGGTTGACGGCGATCTCGTCGCCGCAGGCGGATGCGGGCCGGCCGACATCGCGGTTCCGTACGGCCAACTGGATCTCGCTGATATCTCGGCGTTTGTCGCCTCGTTCATCAGCTCGGATCCAGTGGCGGATCTCGATGGGAACGGGGTGTTCGATCTCGCGGATCTCTCGGGCTTCATCGCCGCGTTCACGGCGGGTTGCCCCTGAGAATCCGGCCCGTTGCGAAACCCCTCGCCTCGCGACACTCATCCGCGTGGATCACGCCCCGCGGAGGGCGGAAAGATCCACACGCTGCATCCGCCCCTCCTCGTCGAAGGTGAGGGGAGCGAGGCAGGTCTCGCGATTCATGCCGTCTCCGCCCGGTACCGCGAAGCGGTGGAAACAGATCACCCAGCGGTCCTCTCCCGGGAGGCGGGCGATCGAGTGATGGGCCGGGCCCCGCGTCACTCCGTCCCGGAACAGCACGGGGACATTGTCCGCGACGGTAAAGGGGCCGAACGGGGAGTCGCTGGTCGCGGCGTGCACCTGGTAATCGGGCGACCTGGTGTCGTTGACCGACCACGACAGGTGGTAGGTGTCCCCGCGCCGGAGCATGAAGGCGCCCTCGCGGTACTCGGTTGTCGGGCTCTCTGGTGTGATGTCGCGCGCCGTGGGCTCGTCGATCTCGATCATGTTGGGCTTCAGCCGCACGGCGATGCAACGACCGTTCCCGAAGTACAGGTAACGCTCCCCGTCGTCATCCGCGAAGACCATCGGGTCGATCGGATAAGTTTCGAACTGGTTGCGCTCGATCAGGGGCTTGCCCAGCGCGTCGCGGAACGGGCCTGTCGGCGAATCGCTGACGGCGACGCCGATGCGATCCTGGGCGGTGAAGTAGAAGTAGTACCGACCGTCCGGCCCCCGTGCCGCCGCCGGGGCCCAGGCTTTGGTTTCCGCCCATGCGACCTCCGCGAGATCGAGGATGACCCCTTCGTCTTTCCAGTTCACAAGGTCCGACGATGAGAAGCACTTGAAGGAGGTGGACATCCACCGCTGCCCGTCCGTCGTGGGGTAGATGTAGTACCGATCTCCGAAGCGAACGATGTGCGGATCCGCGTAGAGACCGGTCAGCACCGGGCCGATCGCGCCGGAAAGACCCGCGGGGGACGAAGGCGATCCAGACCGAGTCGACCCGTTCGCGATCAGCGGGAACGCGAGCGCCGCCGCAGTGAAACCCCGGCGGGAAAGCATGGGCGTATCCATCGAGTAGATCTCCTGGGAGAGGGGTGAGCAGGCGGGATCACACTCTTGCAGCAACTGGGCTCGCGTCGAGCGGATTGGCCGCTGCCGGCACACCCCGGCGTCCCGCGATGGCGCGCGGGGAAGATCTCACGGCCCTCGAGACCGACTCGTCACTCCCTGCCATCGCGGAGCAAAAATCGCTGAGGTGTTGCGCACAGTTCGGGATGGTGGGGCATCGGCATCGGGAAACCTGGACCATCGGTCGGGGCTTGCTGATCCCCACGAGGGGACCATCTGTTTGGAAAATAAACGGATTCAAAGCGGAGACCCTCGCGTTCTTGGGGCGAATTCCGCCATGATACAGGACATGAGAGAAGTGAGTGCAAAATTTTCCGTTTGCCTGCTCGATTTTTGCCATTGCACCGTCGATCGCGCTGTACTATATCAAACGGTTAACGCTTCTCCCCTGAGATCCACTCAAGAGAGGGAGGCAGAGGATTCGAGCCGGCAGGCGGACGCACCCGCTGAGGCAGAATTGAGCCGATCGGAGTCCCCGGTGCAGCTGAACCGCACGCCGGGGTTGCGAAGGAGCTTCCCGTGAATCGAGACCAACGACAAAGCGCCGATTTGAATGCGAGACACGCGTTCACCCTGATCGAATTGCTCGTGGTCATCGCGATCATCGCGTTGTTGATCGGCATCCTCCTTCCCGCGCTCGGGAAGGCCCGAGAGTCCGCTCGGCGCGCAGCGGACGCGTCGAACAACCATCAGATCGCGACGGCTCTGTTCATCTTCGCGGCCGATTACAAGGATCGCCTCCCCCTCGGTCACTATGGATCGCTCCAAGCGAACTACCACATCTGGAACCAATACCAGTACGCGGACTTCGGCGACGGCTTCGAGATGCTCGGCAGTCTCTACGACGCGGGGTATCTCCGGACCCGCGAGATCTTCCAGTCTCCGGGATACGACGGTGATCCGGACGAGTACTGGGAAGACGGGGGAGACTGGGACCTCGCGTCCGACAACCTCGACAACACCTGGCCGCCCGGCGAGGAGCAGACCCGTGAGCTGGGCGCGAGAGCGATGTACGGCGTCCGGCCCGAACTCGATCTCGAGACGGTCAACCGCTTCGGCGACGGCGCACAGATGCCGTGGAATGTCTATCGCCAGGACCCCGGGGGAGGGTGGCGTCTCCGCAGCGCGAGCGAGATGCCCCAGGCGACGAATCTCACCTTCGCGTCGTCCATGGCGATGGTCACCGCGCGTCTCGCGAACGGGACCCAGGCGGACATCGTCTTCGATGGCGAGGGTGTGAATGTCGGGTACGGCGACGGGCACACCAAGTGGTTCGGCGGATCCCAAGAATGGGCGTTCTTCAAAGAGAACCTCAACCGACTCCCGGTTCAGTGGAACTCGGGGCGACCGGTGAGCCGGCTCGTCATCCGCGGATGGCATCTCTTCGATACCCATATCGACCCGTCGGAAATCGGCTTCCAATGATCCGACCGCCTCGTCAGCGTCCCGCGTTCGGTTCGATCTTCAAGGACGGCGAACACGCGCTTCTGGCGACTGCTTCCCATTCCGCATGGTGGGCGACTGTCAGATCGCTGGCCGTCTCCCAGGCGACTCCTTCGGTTGCCGGGATGTCCAAGTCTCCGTTGTTGCATGGTCTCAGAAGAACCGACCAGGTCATCTGCACGGTGATCGGCGCGGAGCCGTACACGCTGAGGCCTTTGCAGATCTGATTCATCAATCCTGAGCTCGTTGACGGCGTGTTCGCCGCGCACCGAACGAGCGTACGACGCGAGGGGAATCCATGTTTTCATCGACGCATGCCGCGCTCGCCCGGCTCATCGCCTGCCTTCTCTTTGCCCTCCCTTCGTCAACGCTCGTCGCGCAGGACGCCTTGTCCGTGAGCGCGGCGGCGGGCTGGCGGCAGAACACCTGGGCGGGCGGCGGTGACATGATGCGTCGCGGCGCCGGCGCCGAAACGGTCTTCCACATCGCCTCGCTGGGCGGCGGGGACATCGGATGGTCCACGACAATCCCCGTGGAGCCAGGCGAGATCTACCGCATCGCGGGCAGCATCCGGACCGAGGATCTCCAGCGAGGGAGCGGGCGTGGGGCCCTGATCAGCGTGCAGGATGTCGCCAACGGGCAGACTGAAGCGGTGACCGGAACTTCCCCGTGGACCGAAGTGTCGACGATCTTCCGATCCGGTGACAGGCGGGAGATCACCGCGATCTGCCTGTTCGGTGGGTGGGGCCAATCGACCGGTCAGGCCTGGTACCGGAACATCCGCCTGGAGAAGATCGACCTCTCCGGCATCGAGCCCGTCGTTTCAATCGATGCGGCGGCGGTGCGGCCCGAGATGGACGAGTTCATTTACGGGCAGTTCATCGAGCACATGGGGCGATGCATCAACGGCGGCATCTGGGCCGAGATGCTCGAAGATCGGAAGTTCTATCACCCGATCACCGCTGACTATCGCCCGTACACGCGGTATCTCGAGACAGACTTCCCCGCGATCGGATCATCCCCGTGGGAGATGGTGGGACCCGCCGGGTCGGTCGTGATGGAGACCGAGGACTCGTTTGTCGGGGACCACACCCCGCGTTTCCGGGACGGCGGCGCGATCCGCCAGCATGACCTCGGCATCGTTGAAGGACGCGAATACACCGGTTCGATTTGGATCAAGGCGCTGTCCGGGGCGCCGGTTGTTGATGTCGTTCTGAAGGGGGCGAACCGCCCGGTCAGCCTTTTCGATCTGGACGGCGAATACACGAAGCACGATCTCGCGTTCACCGCGACCGAGACGACCGATTCTGCCGAGCTCACGGTGTCGGTCCGAGGCGGAGAAGCGATGGTCGGCACGCTCTCGCTCATGCCCGCCGACAACATCGGCGGCATGCGCGCCGATGTCGTCGAACTCCTGAAGAGGCTCGATTCCCCGATCTACCGCTGGCCGGGTGGGAACTTCGTCTCCGGCTACGACTGGCGCGACGGTGTGGGCGATCGTGATCGGCGTCCCCCTCGCACCAACCCCGCGTGGACGGGCATCGAGCCCAACGACTTCGGGATGCACGAGTTCATCGAGCTCTGCCGGATCCTCGACGCGGAACCCCTGATCACGGTCAGCATGGGCTTCGAGGGTCTGTTCAGCGCGCAGGCGGAGATGGAGTACGCGAACGGCACAGAGGGGTTCTACGCGGAGCAGCGTGTACGGAACGGCGCGTCCGAGCCGTTCGATGTCAAGTACTGGTGCATCGGCAACGAGATGTGGGGCGACTGGCAGCTCGGGTTCATGTCCCCGGAGGACTACCAGCGCAAGAACAACTGGGTGGTCAAGAACCTGCGTGACGAGTTTCCGGGCTTCGTCGCAATCGGCTCGGGCAACACAGGGGGGTGGAGCCGGGGCCTCCTCGAACACTGCGCCGACTACATGGACCTGATCGCGGAGCATTTCTACGACCAGAGGCGAGCGGATGTCGCCGAGCATGTCCAACTCGTTCCGCAGAGCATCCGGGAGAAGGCGGAGTGGCATCGGCGCACGCAGGCCGCCCTGCCCAACCTCGCAGGG
This sequence comes from Phycisphaerales bacterium UBA7812, assembly GCA_002480345.1. Lineage (GTDB taxonomy): Bacteria > Planctomycetota > Phycisphaerae > Phycisphaerales > UBA1924 > UBA1926. Next base: position 18,285 of record DLBY01000067.1, read on the forward strand.
CGGACCGTTCCCATTGCCATGACGGAATGGAACTACTGGTACGGGCCTTACTTGTACGGCGAACTCGGCACGGTCTACTACCTCCGCGATGCCCTGGGTATCGCCGCGGGGCTCAACGAGTACAGCCGGCACACGGACATCATTACCGCGGCCTTCTATGCCCAGACGGTGAATGTGATCGGTGCGATCAAGACGACACGGACCGACGCGTTTCTCGCCGCGACCGCGATGCCCCTGATCATGTACCGGGAGCACTTCGGCACGATCCCGATCCGAGCGGAGCTGCCCGAGGGCGATCTGTTGGGTCTCGATGTCGCCGCGGCGTGGACCGAGGACCGTTCCGCGATCACGATTGCTGTCGTCAACGCGAACGCCGAACCGGCCTCGATCGGGCTCGACCTCTCCGGGGCTGTTCCGAGCGGCGCCGCGCAGGTCTGGCGCATCGCGGGCGAGGATCCCGACCTGTACAACGACGCGAAGAACGCCGATGTCAGGATCGAGGACGCGGGCATGATCGAGCTGCGGGATACACTCGAAGTTCCGGCATACAGCGCGAGCATCTTCGTCGTTCCGGCCGAGCGGTGAGCGACGACCATTGTTCAGCCAACAAGCGGTCTTGGGGCCAGCCCGCGCTTCCGAAGGGTCCGTTAGACCGAGTGCCGCGACGATTCCGGACGGGAGCAATTATGACCACTGCAAGACCGTGCCGCTGGAGTCGGCTGCCTTTCGCCTTGGCGCTAACGCTGTGTGCTGCCTTGAGCATCGCTTCGGGATTGCCCGAGCCACGACCCGTCCTCGATCGCATGCGAGCCGCGGCGGACTGGCAACTCAACCACGAGGATGGATTCGCGCGTCACGGCATGACCGGTTGGGTCGCGGGTGCGTTCTACACCGGACTCGCCGCGGTCGCCGACGCGACCGAGGATCCGCGCTACTTTGACGCGATGCGCCGGATCGGCGAGCGTACGGGCTGGGAACTCGGCCCGCGGGAATGGCACGCCGACGATCACACCGTTGGGCAGATGTATCTGTTCATGTACGCGAGGGACCGCAGACCCGAGATGATCGCGCCCACGCGAGAGCGGTTCGAGAAGCTGCTCGAAGCGGAACTTCCCGAGACGCTCGAATTCAGCAACGCCCGGACCAATGAGGCGTGGGTCTGGTGCGATGCGCTCTACATGGCGCCGCCCACGCTTGCGATGCTCGCCGAGGCGACGGGCGACCCCGCCTATTTCGATGCGATGGCGGAACGATGGTGGCAGGTGACCGATCTCCTCTACGACGAAGAGGAGCACCTCTACTTTCGGGATAGCCGCTTTTTCGATCAGCGATCGCCCACCGGCACGAAGATCTTCTGGAGCCGCGGGAACGGGTGGGTCTTCGCGGGCCTGACGCGTGTCCTCAGGCACCTGCCCCTCGAGCACCCCCAGCGCGCCCGTTTCGAGGCGCACTATCGCGAAATCGCGGCGAGGCTGATCCAGATCCAGACCGACGACGGGACCTGGCACTCGAATCTACTCGCGCCCAAGCATCCCGATGTCCGCGAGGCAAGCGGCACGGGCTTCTTCGTCTACGGGCTCGCTTGGGGCATCCGTCAGGGGCTGCTCGATCGGGCGACATACCTCCCGCATGTGCGCCGCGGATGGGAGGCCCTTGCCGAGTGCCAGCACGACGACGGACCGAACGCCGGGATGGTGGGCTGGATTCAACGCATCGGGGATGCGCCCGAGAGCACGAACCGCGAGGGGACAGGACCGTATGGCATCGGCTCCTTTCTGCTTGCGGCGAGCGAGGTCTACAAGCTCGCCATCCTCGAAGATTCGTCGAGCACGCGTCTCCGAACGGTCTCTGATCTGGGGACACCACGGCTCGCCGAGACGATCGAGGTCGACTGGTCCGATCTCAGCGAGCGGGTCGCGGGAATCCGTCCTGACAACGCCGTCGTGGTCGACGGGCTGACGGGCGCGTTCCTCGATTCGCAGGCGGTCGACCTGGACGCCGACGGCGTTCCCGAGTTGCTGCTCTTTCAGGCGGACTATCTGCCCAGGCAAGCGAGGCCATTCGCGATCCATGCCGTGATGGGCGACATGCCCGCTCCCGTGCAGAGCCGGGTTTTCGGGCGCTATGTCCCGGAGCGGAAGGATGATTTCGCGTGGGAGAACGACCGTGCCGCGTTCCGTATGTACGGGCCGGCCCTCGCGTCGGAGGGTGCGCGCGCAGGGATCGACATGTGGGTCAAGTCGGTCCGGTACCCGATCATCAACAAGTGGTACGCCGACGGCGACTATCACGAAGACCATGGGGAGGGCATGGACGCCTATTCGGTTGGGCCCACACTCGGGTGCGGCGGCCTCGGCATCTACGAGAACGGCACGCTGTTCACTCCCCCGGTCTATGAAAGCCAGCGGTTGATCGCCTCGGGTCCGATCCGCGTTCTCTTTGAGTTGGGCTATCCCTCGCTCGCGACGCCGCGGGGAGCGGTCACGCTGAAGTTGCGCGTCGCGCTCGACCGCGGGCACTCGCTCAACGAGATCCGCGCCGCATTCGACGGCGCGGACGGTCCGCTCCCGATCGCCGCTTCTGTGGCGCTTCACGGTGGCATCGGTTCGCTGCGAGCCGGGGACGGCTGGGTTTCTGTCGCAGAACCCGTCTCGGGCGCGGAGGGAGAAACGAGCTTCTGCGCCGCTGTCTTCCCGGGCGCGAGGCTCATCGAGGATGCGGGGCACGCGATGCTCGTCCGGGAAATCGACGGCTGGACGCCCGTCCGTTATCTCGCCGGGGGCGGCTGGACGGGCGGACCCGACTTCCAGAACGAATCGGAGTGGCTCGCCTCACTCCGGAACGAGGCCGAAGCGATGATCCACCCCGTCCGGAAGCTCTGGGTCGAGGACGACACCGACGAATGAGTCGTCTTGGGTCTCGAAACGGCGAGCAACCAAACGAAGGGAAAGCGTGATGAACCTCAGGTATCTCGTGTTGGTCGTGGTCTCGCTCGCGGTCGCGGTTTCAGGCGAGGCGGCGCAACAGACCGCCGAGGACCTCCGCCTGATCACGAATGTCGATCATCGTGAGACGGTTTCGTTGAACGGAGACTGGCACACAATCGTCGATCCCTACGAAGTGGGCTACTACGACTACCGCTGGCGACCGTCGCAGTGGGGGTTCTTCCGGGACGAGCAAACCCGCGACGAGAGCCAGCTCATCGAGTACAACTTCGACGATTCGCCGGTCCTCAGGGTCCCGGGCGATTGGAACACCCAGCGTGACGACCTCTATTACTACGAGGGGACCGTCTGGTATCGGAAGGCGTTCTCGTTCGAGAGGCGGGAAGAGGAACGCGTCTTCCTGCACTTCGGCGCCGTCAACTATGAAGCGAGGGTGTATCTGAACGGCAAGCCGATCGGGCGGCACACAGGCGGGTTCACGCCCTTCCAATTCGAGGTCACCGATGTGATCAACAGCGGGGAAAACAGCCTTGTGCTCAAGGTCGATAATCGCCGCGAGCAGGACGAGATCCCGACCGTCAACACCGATTGGTGGAACTACGGCGGCATCACCCGGCGCGTCTTGATCGTGCGCACGCCGAAGACTTTCGTCCGCGACTACCTTATCCAGCTCGATCCCGAACAGCGTGGCACGATCCGCGGCTGGGTGCAGCTCGATGGCGCCGACCCCACGATCCCGGTCACGATCCGGATCCCGGAAGCCGGGCTCTCGCGGACCGTCACCTCGGATGTTGCTGGCCGGGCATCGCTTTCTATGGACGCGGCCGGGCTCGAACTCTGGTCGCCCACGAATCCGAAGCTGTACGACATCGAGATCGAGGCGGGTGGGCGCGTGCTGCGTGACCGGATCGGGTTCCGGACCGTGCGGACGCGCGGGCACGAGATCCTCCTGAACGGGGAACCCATCTTCCTGCGAGGTGTGTGCATTCATGAAGAGGCGCCGCTCCGGACGGGCCGCGCATTCAGCGTCGAAGACGCCCGGACGCTCCTCGGCTGGGCCAAGGAGATGAACTGTAATTTCATTCGCCTTGCCCACTACCCGCACCACGAGCAGATGCTCCGCGAAGCGGATCGGCAGGGCATCCTCGTCTGGTCCGAGGTCCCGGTCTACTGGACGATCTCTTGGGAGAACGAAGCGACCTATCAGAACGCGAAGAGACAACTCGCGGAAATGATCACGCGAGACCGGAACCGGGCCAGCATCGTCCTGTGGTCGGTCGCGAACGAGACGCCGAACAGCGATGCGCGGATGAAGTTCCTCACGGGTCTGATCGACACCTGCCGCACGATGGACCCGACGCGGCTCGTGACCGCCGCGCTCGAAAAATCCTACCGCGGTGCGGACACCGTCGTGATCAGCGATCCCCTGGGCGAGTACCTCGATGTCATCGGGTGCAATTCCTACATCGGTTGGTACGACGGCCTGCCCGACAAGCCCGCGCGGGTTCGATGGCGCTCGGAGATCGAGAAGCCCCTGGTGATCAGCGAGTTCGGGGGTGGCGCGCTCGCGGGCATGCACGGCCGCCCGACCGCGCGATGGACGGAGGAATTCCAGGCGGAGATCTACCGCAACTCGGTTGCCATGTTCGACACCATCGATGTCCTCGCGGGCACCGCCCCCTGGATCCTGATGGACTTCCGCTCGCCACGACGCGTGCTCCCGGGTATCCAGGACGGCTGGAATCGGAAGGGCCTGATCTCCGAGCAGGGGGAGCGCAAACAGGCCTTTGAGGTCATGAGCAAGTACTACCAACGCATCGAGGCTGAGGACGAGTAGATCGTCGATTCTCGCTGGGCGGTTGGGCGCCTCGTGTTGACTCAATTGGTCTTTCGCGAATTGAAAAAGGCCCCGGCCAAAGCCGGGACCCGAAATACTGATGTCAGGATCACTCAGCGTCGCCGATGCGCCAGCGCTCCAGCGAGGCCGAGCAGGGCGATCGAACCGGGCGCCGGGACCGGATTGCTCAGATCCACGCCGTCCGCGAAGTAGATGTTGTCGATCAGATACTCGGTTCCATCGGCTCCTGCGGCCATGAAGCCGATCGCGTTGAGGGCGGCGCCGGGCCCGAAGTTGCGCCAGTCCGCGTCCGCGACAACGAGCGTCGCATCGTCGGCGCCGGTCGACGCATAGAGATCGAAGCTGGGATCCGTCGCGTCGTTGTTGACCACGATCCAGACATTGGTCCAGACATCCGCGCTCATCGCGGCCCAGTAAGGCTGTGTCGGGGCGTTCGCGTTGAGGAAGGGCGTGTCCGGCGCGTTGTTGATGTAGGGCATGACGCTGAAGTCCTGCCACGCGTTGTTGATGTCGATGTTGTCGACGCTGGGGGAAAGCCCCATCATGAAGTCGTACACCCAGTCGGTTGTTGCGAGATCGGTCCGGACCTTTACCTGCCAGAAGTAGGTCTTGGTCTCGCCGACGCCCAGCGCGGCGCCCGTGCCGGTGAGGTCCCGTTCGGCGCCCCGCCACGCGGCGCCGCCGAGCGCCTGCAGCGAGTTTCCCATGTCCGTTGCCACGATGTTTGAGTTCGCCGTGTGGTTGCCCGCGTCCCCGTTGGGATCGCTGAACTCCGCGTGCCATGCACCGCCGGTCGCGAGGGTGGTCAAGCCGGTGTCGTAGCTCTCGAAATCGTCGAGAAGCGTGAAGCCGCCGCCGATGGCAGCACCGCTGATCGCGCTGATCACGATCGCCGCAGTTCCCGTTCTCAAAGCAACGCCCATCTGGTCTCTCCTTCTTTTGCTTCAGCAGTTTGCTCGGACCCCGCCAACTCGCACGGGGCCCTGTCCCAACCCAGGTGCCGTGAAGGCGCAGCCGCTCACGATGACGACGGCCGCGATTCGATTAGCACCGGTTCCGATGGGGAGATTTCCGGAGCACGAGTACGGATGACAACCCCCCCTGAACGAGTCTCTTATGACAATACTCGAAGCCAGCTATGGAGGCCAGCATAGCTTCCGATTTTCTTCGTCTTTGTTGTCAAGATTTACCTCGAGCGCAGCCAGAGCATCGTGGTGTCCGCGGTGCCCCGAGCCGTTGCCCGCCCGAAAGTCGGAAAAATCACGGAAAACTGCTCGGAAGCAATTGGTCTACGGCGCCCGCTCTGGATCCGGGACCGAGGATGCAAGATTCAATAAAAAAGGGCGGGGCTTGATAGGCCCCGCCCGCTTGTTCTCAATTAGGATACCGTGAGAATCACGGGAACACGCAGCCCTCATCATAGAGATTCAGATAGTCGAGCAGGTCGAACATCGTCGCCTCGCCGTCACCATCCCGATCAGCCTCGCAAGACGGATACTCCACGCTGGTGACACTCAGCGAGTTGACACGGGGCACACCCGCTCCGCTTCCATAGTCGTAGCTCAGGCCCGCGAAGTTGATGTCCGCCACGGGGATGTTGATCGTCGCGGGCTCCGCGAGCAACGGGCTTCCGTTCAGGAAGAACTCCGCCGTGAAGCTCGAGCCGTCGCCCCTGGTGTCCAGCACGATCCGGAGATCGATCGGCGAGGCGAAGTCGAGGCCCGGGATATCTTGCCCGTACAACCCCGCGGCGGTGCGGTATCCGCCGAACACCTCCACATCGTTCCGAGCCGCGTCGTTGCGGACCAGCATCCACGCGATGCCCTCGAGCTCGTTGGAGAAGCGGTCGTTGAACGCGACGGTCCCGCCCGGCGCCTGAAGATCGTCGACGCAGAAACCCAGCGCGACCCACTGGTCGGTGTTGTTCTCGATCTGCGCATCGAGCGTGTAGACATGGTTCACCTGGGCATCGAGCGGAAGGATCGCGCCGCTGTCTTCTGTCGCCGCGATATCGCCGTTATCCAGCCATCCCGCGCTCGCCGACCACAGGGCGCCGGACTGGTCCTCACTCGAGCCGTTCAGTTCCGCGCCCGCGCCCGAGAAGTCCTCGGAGAGCTCGGTTGTCAGGGGACCCTCGCCGGGGCAGCCCATGTCGACCGCGTTCACCATCGCGAGCTGATCGAACTCGTCGAGGTCCCCGTCGCCCTCAAGGTCCGCGTCGCAGGGCGGCGGCGGGGCAACATAAAGGAAATCGTCCGGGGTCAGCACCGCCCCGGTGATCCGCAGATCGTCGACCTGCCCGTTCAGTCCATCCACCGCGTTCCCGGCGTACGAGCCCCGTCCAACCGAGTAAAACTGGCTGAAGGGATCAGACACCGGGATGATGTTGTTCGGCGCGGGTTGGCTATCCTCAAGCTGGCCGTTGACATAGAGGTTCAGCGTCGCGGCGCCGGGGTCATAGACCGCGGCAACATGGTACCAAACACCCGGCTGCGCAACCGTTGTCGAGAGCGTGTAGGGCCGTTCAACCGTGAAGGTCCCGTCCCCGTTGTCAGTGAACCCCGTCACGATCGAGCACGAGAAGAAATTGCCGCTCTCTTTCTGGAAATAGAGATCCGCGAGCGGCGTGCGGTCCTCCAGCAGGTCGCGGTCGCGTCCGAGCATGGTCTGGAAGCCGCCGACCGCTTCGAAGCGGACGCGGGTCTCGATCGTCCAGCCCGTGTCGGGGAGCGCGAACGCGTCACCCTCGACCTCCAGATACCCGAAGCCCGGAGAGAAGTCGCCCGAGATCGTGCTCACATATCCGTCGGGATAAGAGTTCACATCAGGCTGCAGCAGCGAACCGACCGGGAACTCCGCGGATGTTCCCGCGAACGCGAACCAGAAGTTCCCGTTCTCCGAGATCGAGTTGATCGTGACCCCGTCGGACTGTCCTTCGAAGTCAAGGAGCGAAATCGTCTGCGCCCACGCGACCGACGAAAGCGCGACGCCCGCGAGCAGCGAGGCGGAGCGTGTCCAGCTCTGATTCTTCATGTCAACTCCCTCATGAAACGCCGCGGCGAGACACCGCCCGCCGCTGTTACAACCCAAAGTCGATATCCATGGCGGCCGAACGCCTCAAGCCCTCGACCAACCGGAGCGCCTCAAGGTAATCGATCGGCGACATTTTGTCGAGTGTATTGCCCCAATATGTCGAAATCGCCTAATAATACCAATCGTAATACTAACAAATAGCGGGGGCACTGCCGGATTGCGGGAATTCAGCGAAGTCTTTCGGGGAGCACCGACTCACCGTCTGCGCTGGGCTACTCCGAAGCCCGCGAGTGAGAGCAGGGTGAGCGTCGCCGGCGTTGGGATCAGTTGATAGCCCACACCGTCGTACCAGGTCCGGTTGCCGTTCGAAGTGTTCGCGAGGTCGTCGATGTAGATCGCGATTTCGCCGTTGGCGTCAGCGATGAGCGTGCCGAGTGTCACTTGCGCCATGTACCGGTCGGCTTCGTTGATCAGCACGCTGTTGGTGAAGTAGCCGCTGTTCTCAAGGCCGTTCGCGTCGTAGGTCAGGCCCAGATTGGTCTGCAGCGACGGATCGCCCGGCGCGTCGTCGGTCATGCGGTCCATGGGCATGAAGCTCGAACTGCTGAAATGCGAGGTGTTGTACCCCTGCAGATCCCCGGCGGTATTCTCCACGCCGGCACGACCCCGCCAGAGCTGACCGCTGGCGCCCCAGAAGTACGCGTAGACCGCGTACTCCTGTCCCGCCGCAAGCCCGCTGATCACCGTGCGAAGACGGGCCCCGTCTTCGCTTGCTTCATTGGTTGAGTAGACCGAGCCGTTATTGGCGAAGTCACGCTGGTTCCACTGGTTGTCAGCCGCCGTGCTGTCGTCCACGGCGTTGAACACATCGCCGTTAGCGAAGGTGGTGTTCCCGCCGATGCCGTCGGTGGCGTCGACATAAGTCACCCCCGCGCCCGCGCCGAACGCTGCGAATCCGATCGTCATCATCGCGCTGCTGATCTTCATGGTGATTCCTCTCCGCTCTGCGCTCCGCGTTCGCGAGTCCCGCCGACCCGGAGCATGTGCCGGTGGGCATCGTCGTGTCCGGCTCAGCCGCCCTCGCAGGCGACGGAGTCATTCAGGTACTGCAGAAGATCCGATGCCGTCAGCCCGGGCACCCCGTCCCACTCCGCATCGCAAGGCGGCGGGGGTGTTCGGCGATAGGAAATCCCGTCGTACCAGGTGCGTCGGTTCGCCCCGTTCGGCGACGGCATGTCGTCCACATAAACCCGGATGCTGCCTGTCGCGTCCGCCAGGATGGAGCCCACCACCCCGGCGTGAAGCAGGCGGTTACCCCCGTCATTGAACTTGGGCGGGTTCGCGTAGTCGAACGCGCTCGCCAGCCCCGCGGGTTCGGCGTTCACGAGCGAGGCACCGCCGTCGGCGCCGTTCGCAAAGAGGGCGAGGTCGCCGCTGGTGAACCCCGCCCGCACGGTCCAGGTCTGGTTCGAGTCGAAGGCGACATCGTAGAAATTGACATGCACCTCGTATGACTCGTTCGGCGTCAGGCCGGTCAGCGTCATGTAGATCTCGGGTGAGTCCTCCAGCCCCGAGGCGACGCCGGACGACTCGAGCACCGTTCCATTCGTCCCCGCGCCGCGAGTGCCCCATAGATTGTCCTGACCCGCGCCCCCGGCGTAGGCGCTGTCCGGATCGGTGTTGGTCGCGAAGTCGGCATCGACATAGGTCAGCGGGTCTGGTCCGCCGCCCGGGTCGACGCATCCCGCGTCGTACGCCCGGAGGTACGCGAGCGTATCGAAGAAATCGGTGGGGTACGAGCCGTCAAATTCCGCCGCGCAATACGCCGGCGCGACGGGCGGATCGACGAGCAGCACGACCCCGCAATCCCAGGAGGTGTAGGTGCTGTAGGTCCCGCGCATCCAGAGCAGAGCCGTCCGGTCGGTTCTCCATGCAGGAACGACCGGTCGCAGATTATCCACGCTCGAGTTTGCTGTGATCGCGCCCCACGACCAGGTTGCGCCACCGTCCGCTGTTCGGCCTGAGTAGATCTCGTAATGCTCGGTGGTCTCGCCGCTCGTCGGGTCGATCCGGGTCGACATGTAAACAACAGACGGGTCATCCGGGTCGATCGAAACCAAACCGGTGTAGTCGTTCTCTGCGGGATACAGGTAGCCGCCCGCTCGCGCGAGATGGTGCACCGTCCACGAGGCGCCGTCGAAGGTCGCGTAGAAGAACCGGTGGTCCAGGTCGCTCCCGTTTGCGCGTGCCTGGAACAGGGCGACGGGATTCCCGCCGGCGTCGATCTCCAGATCGACCGTCCACGCGCGGGTATAGGTCATCCCCCCGAAGGGAATCGAGATATCGAACACCGTGGTCAGGTCTCGCACATCACGCTGCACCGAGGCGCTGAACAGGTCCGGATCGAGCGTGTTCCCGAACGAATCGTACAGCACGCCGTCCTCGACATAGCCGTGGTAGATGCTGTTGTTGAAATCGCGGGGATGCTCCTCGGTCGCGATGAAGTGGATGCGCTGCCCGTCCGACGCGTAGCGAAGATAGGGCCGATCACCGCCGCCTCCGCTGGAGACGAGTCGCCCGCCGTAGGTCCAGCTCAGACCGTTGTCCTCGGAGTACGCGACATTGGGGTCGTAATTGATCGTGCGGGAGAAGTTGTAGGTTCGGCCGAGCCCCCCCCGGTCGTTCGGGAGGTGGTACAAGTTGGAATAGGTCGTTCCCGCCCCGTTGTCGAGCACCTGCTCGGGGCCCCACGAGGACGCATCGTGCGGTTGTGACGAGATCCGCCAGCGGGTGAAGCGATCGGTCCCGTGCCGCGCGTACATCGCGACATACCGGCCGTCATCCCGGATCATGTACACCGCGTTATCGTGGTCATCGCGCTCGAACCGATTGGCGAACTCGAATTCCCCGGTTTCTCCGGTGCCAAGATCGTACCAGAGGGCGTCGATGTCGCCGCTCTCCTGGTCGCCGTTCGGCGCCGAAGACACCGAGCCGATCAGGATCCGCGGGCCGCCCGGCGCCGCATCATCAACAATCGCCCGCTGCGACGAATACCAGCTCCACGCCCCGTTCGGCGCGGTGCTGCTCTCCGTGAGCGTGATCAGATCCCCGGCGATGTAATCCGCGGGCTGCGCGAGCACACCGCATGCGGACCAACCCAGGGAAGCGATCAACGCGACTGCACGAGTGGACGCGGGCAGGCAAGAACACATCACAGATCCCTCAATTCACGGCCCCAACCTCGGCGCGGCGCCGCAGCCGATCGTCCAAGTGAGCATCGAAGACCCGGGGGACACCCTCGTGTGCCCCGGGCGATAGACAGCACGAGTCGTCGATCACTCGCAGCCCTCGTCGTAGACCGTGAGGTAATCGAGCACATCGAAGAAATCCACGGAAGCATCGCCGTTCCAGTCGGCGTCGCATTCCGCGCGCGGGGGCGGGCCGTACGAGACACCCTCGTACCAGGTCCGCTCGTTCGCACCGACTGTCGAGGGGTAATCGTCGATGAACACCACGATCTCGCCGTTGCCGTCGGCCATCATCGAGCCCACATACCCCGCCATCAAGGCGCGGTTGGCCTCGGCAAGCAGAAGCGGACCGCTGTAGGTCAGATCCGTCGCATACACCGCCTCTTCGGCGCCGAGCAGCAGTGCACCGCCGTCGGGACCGTTTGCAAAGAGCGGAAGCGACCCGCTGGTGAAGCCCGCCCGGATCGGCCAGTTCTGGAACGAGTCGTTGAACGGATCCCAGAAGTTCACCCAGATGTTGTACTCCTCGCCCGGGGTCAGCCCGCTGATCGTCGTGCTGATCTCCGGGGAGTTTTCGATGCCCGAATCAACGCCTGAGGATTCGTACACCAATCCGTTGTTGCCCAGCGTGCGCTCACCCCAGAGGTTGTCCTCGAGCGCGGTCGCGCCGGAGAAGGCGGACGCCGGACCGGTGTTGCTGCCCGAGTCCGCTTCGACGAAGGTGTACGCGGACGCCTCGTCGTACGGAACATAGGAAACGCCGTCATACCAGGAGCGGTCCGCGAACCCGATCACCGCCGGGAGGTCATCGATGTAGACCACGATCTCGCCGTTCGGATCCGCGTCGGCAACGCCGACCCGCGCCGCCAGCATCTCGCGGTCCGCCTCGACAAACAGCGGCTCGTTGACATACGGGAACGACTGCGAGAACACCGCCCCGGTCCCGCCCAGGGCCGCCGCGGCACCGTTGTAGGTGCTCGCGAACAACTCGAGATTCCCGCTCTCGAACCCGGCGCGGATGGGCCAGGTCTGCCCCCCGCCCGTCGTGTCCCAGAAGTGCACATACACCAGGTAGGACTCGCCGGGGGTCAAACCGGTAATCGTCGTCGCGATCTCGCCGGCATCTTCGATCCCCGAGTCAACCCCCGAGGCCTCGAAGATCGTCCCGTTGTTGCCCGCGACCCGCTGTCCCCAGAGCCCGTCGGCAACCGGGCCCGGCGCGATGTTGCTCGTCGGTCCGGTATTCACACCCGCGACGGCGTCGACATAGGTATGGCGGGGCGCCAGGTCACATCCCGCCCCAACCCGGGTCACGATCTCAAAAACATCGTCGCTGTCCGCGTCCTGGTCGCCGTCGAGGTCCGGGACGCACGGCCCCACATACAGAAACTCCGAAGGGGTCAGCGCCGCGGCGGTGATCCGCAGATCATCGACCTGCCCGTTCAGCCCATCGACCGCGTTCCCCGCGTACGAGCCACGCCCCACCGAATAGAACTGGCTGAACGGATCAGAGACCGGGATGATGTTGTTCGGCGCGGGCTGCGAGTCTTCCAGTTCGCCGTTCACATAGAGATTCAGCGTCTGGGCGCTGCTGTCGTAGACCGCCGCGACATGGTACCAGACCCCGGCCTGCGCAACCGTCGTCGACTCCGTGTAGGGCCGTTCGATCGTGAAGGTTCCGTCCCCGTTGTCGATGAAACCGGTCACGATCGAGCAGGAGAACAGGTCGGCGCTGTTCTTCTGGAAATACAGGTCAGCGAGCGGCGTCCGGTCCTCGAGCAGATCACGGTCCCGTCCGAGCATCGTCTGAAACCCGCCCACGGCGTTGAACCGGACCCGCGTCTCGATCGTCCAGTCCGTGTTCTCCAGCGAAAACGCGTCGCCCTCGACTTCGAGGTATCCGAAGCCCGGAGAAAAATCACCCGAGATCGTGCTGACATACCCGTCGGGGTATGTGCTCGCGTCGGGCTGCAGAAGCGAGCCCACCGGGAGCTCCGCCGCCGCCCCGGCGAACGCGAACCAGAAGTTCCCGTTCTCCGAGATCGAGTTGATCGTGACCCCGTCGGACTGCCCCTCAAAGTCGAGCAGCGAAATCGTCTGCGCGCCGATCGGGAACGCCGCTGCCGAAATCGCGACCAGTGGGGCGATACAGCGCTGTAGGCATGTCATCTCAAGCTCTCCTGTTTTGACTGTTGTCTCCGCATGCAGCGCCGATGTCCGGGTCGGTCAGTAACCCCGTCTCCGCGCTGGTGCGCCCTTCGTTCTGAAGACTGCCAGAAAAAATGGCAATCGACTTGGTAACATACGGCAGTGGTCAGTCCGGTGCAATACTGTTCACCACAGTCCATGGGATCTGAGTGCAAAAAACACCCGAAAGCGACCGGAATTCGGAGGTGACGGGAAGCGTGCCGCTCTGCTCCGCGGGCCAAGTCACCCATCGGACCCGGGTCGGTCCCCGGGAATCCGTCCAATGCCAACGACACTGGGATGCGCGATCAAATTCCAGACAAAATGCCGTCAGAGAGGAGCCGGAAACTATGACTCCAGCGTTCGATCGCAGGCAATCCCGCCCAAACCGAGCGAGCCGCCATCATCGCGAAAGCGGCTCGAGAAGCTCTGCCGTGCCGGTGCGTTCACGGGTCCAGCGTCTCGGTGCAGCGTTCATCACGCTCGTCCCCGCGCTCGCACTCGTGGGGGGGGCGCGCGCCGCGCAGCCCGAACTCCCGGCACCGCCCACGCCCATGATCGAGCGATTCGAACTCGACAAGGTCCGTGTCACAGCAGGCCCCTTCCGCCACGCCCAGGAACTCGACGAGTCCTACCTGCTCCGCGTCGAACCCGATCGGCTCCTCGCCTGGTTCCGAAAGGAAGCGGGGCTCGAGCCCAGGGGTGAGGTCTACGGCGGCTGGGAATCCATGGGGATCGCGGGGCATTCGCTCGGCCATTATCTCACCGCGATCGCGATTGCCCACGAAACGACCGACGACCCGGAACGCCGTGAGCAATTCCGCGAGCGTGCCCGGTACATCGTCAGCGAGATCATCGCCTGCCAGCAGGCCAACGGGTCCGGCTACGCCGCCGCGATCCCGGAGGGCACGCGTGTCTTCCGGGAAGTCAGCGAAGGCGAGATCCGATCCGCCGGATTCGACCTCAACGGCAGTTGGGTCCCGTGGTACACGATGCACAAGATCATGGCCGGGCTCTTCGACGCCCACCGCCTCGTCGGGATCCCCGAAGCCCGCGGGGCGCTGATCAGGATGGCCGACTGGGTCTGCGACACCACCGCTCACCTCGATCACGAGACGATCCAGCGCATGCTCGCGTGCGAGCACGGCGGGATGAACGAGATCATGGCCGAGGTCTACGCGATGACCGGTGAAGCCAGATATCTCGACGCGGCGCAGCGCGTATTCCATCACGACGCGGTGCTCGATCCGCTCGCCCGTAGGCAGGACCGTCTCGCGGGACTGCACGCGAACACGCAGGTCCCCAAGATCATCGGTCAGGCCCGTCTCTACGAATTGACAGGCGACGAGCGGGCCCGCACGATCGCCTCGTTCTTCTTCGACACCGTACTCGCAAACCACACCTACGCGAACGGGGGCAACAGCACCAGCGAGCACTTCGGCCCGCCGATGGCCCTCAGCGATCGGCTCTTCAACACCACCGAGACCTGCAACTCCTACAACATGCTCAAACTCGCCGAGCACCTGTATCAATGGAACGCGAGCGCGCGCTACATGGACTACTACGAGCGCACCCATCTCAACCACATCCTCAGCCAGCAGCACCCCCGGACCGGGATGCTGATGTACTTCGGATACCTTGATCCCGCGACCCACAAGACCTGGTCAACACCATTCGATACTTGGTCCTGCTGTCACGGGACCGGCATGGAGAACCATGTCAAACACGGATCCATGATCTACGCGAGAACAGCGGGGGACGATCCGGATGAGCAGGACCTGTTCGTCAACCTCTTCATTCCCTCGACCCTCGACTGGTTGGAACGCGGCCTCCGCGTCACGCAGAACACCGATTGTCCGTTCGACGATACCACCGTGTTGACGCTCCGGGCGTCCGCACCGGTCGATATGGCGATCCGCATCCGTCGGCCCGACTGGGCAACAGAGGGCATGTCCATCGAGGTCAACGGGCAGCCTCTCCCGGTCCGCTCCTTCCCGGGTGCCTACGCGACCATCGAACGCCTCTGGCATGACGGCGACACCATCCGGATCACCATGCCCATGTCGCTGCGCACCGAGCCCATGCCGGACGATCCAACGATGGTCGCCTTCTTCTACGGGCCCACGCTCCTCTGCGCCGAGCAGAGCGACACCCCCGTGAGCGCGCCGCCCCCAGCGGTCGTTGCAAGGCCCGGGGAGATCCTACGCGCGCTCGAGCCGCTGCCCCAAGAACTCCGTTTCACCGCTCGCGGCGTCACGCGGTCCATCGACCCGGACACCATCGGTGCCGCGGGCGATCTCGTCCTTCGGCCACACTTCTCGGTGTCGGGCGAGCGTTACTCCGTCTACCTCCCCACCCGGACCGAGGCCGAGTGGGACGCCCAGGCCCGCCAGATCGTCGAGCAGGCGCGCATCCGGCGCGAGCTCGATGAACGCACGACCGACCTCATCCGCATGGGCGAGATGCAGCCCGAGCGCGATCACAGCGTCCGCGGAGAGAACACACGCGCCGGCGAGCACTGGGGCAAGAAGTGGAGAGACGCCTTCGACGGGGGCTGGTTCGCCTTCGATATGCGTGTCGATCCCGAAAAGCCGATGGGCCTGCTCTGCCAATACTGGGGCGGCGACGGCTGGGGGCGGGACTTCGACATTCTCATCAACGGTAAAGTGATCGCGACCAAGTCCCTGCGCGCCGCGAAGCCCGGAGAGTTCTTCACCGAGTTGTACCCCATCCCCGAAGAACTGACCCACGGTGAGGCGGAGGTCGAAGTCCGTTTCGACGCCCACGACGGGCAGGTCGCGGGCGGCCTGTTCGGCGAATGCCGCATGCTCATCCGCCCGGAATGAGCGGGCAGTCCGCCGGGGATCACCCGGGAACGCGGATCACCGTCAGGGAGTTCGCGGGCGCGTTGTAACGGAACGACGGCGCAATCTCGATCGCCCGACGCACAGGCCGGACGCGGTCGGGATCGTCCATTGTGTTCACCGCGTCGGGGTCCGGGTCGCCCAGCACAATGCAGGTGCCCGCTCGGGCGCTCGTCAGCCCCGACAACTCGATCTGCAGCGGACGCACAGCAGCCAGCCCGTTCACGATCTTCAGAATCGTGTCGCCCGTCTCCTCATCACGCACCGCCGACCACGCCAGCCGGCGCCTCGCCTGCGAGGATCCCGCGTCCGCAGAGGTCCCGAGCAGCGTGGCTCCATCGTTCCGGCTGAACAACTGCTGCACGAAGTAATTCACCGTCGGCGCAACGCGAGTCCCGTCGAAGTAGATCAGGTCGGGGTTCCATTGCGTCCGCCCGATGCGACCGAGCAGCGGGGCATACGACGCCATCGTCACCACATCCCCGTTCCGCTCCAGGGCTGTCATGTACGCCGCCTCAGCGAGCGCGCTCCGCAGTGTCGCGCGGCGACCGCGATCATGCGCCGCGTACTCCCCAAGATACACACGCGTGCCCTTCCGCTCATACCCGTCGTAGAAATCCAGGTTGTCCCAGAACCAGTCGGGCGAAACATAATAATGCTCGTCGACCATCTCGAGATCGAGCTCGCGCGCGACCGCCCACCCGTTTTCGTAGTCCGCGCCGGAGTGGAACGGGCCGACGGTTCCGATCACGGTGATCTCCGGGCGCGCAGCCTTCACCGCATCCCGGATCATCTCGAACCGGGTCCGGAACGCCGGGGTGATGTGATCCTCGTTCCCCACGCCAAGGTACGCGAGACCGAACGGTTCGGGATGACCCGCCTCCGCTCGGATGCGGCCCCACTCCGAATCCGCGGGTCCGTTCGCCCACTCGATCAGGTCGAGGATGTCCTCGATGTACGCCGGCATGTCCCCGAGGGGCAGCCCGCGTTGTCCGATGCCCCCGACCTGCCCCGCGTTCTGGCAGCACACCCCCGCGGCCACCACCGGCACGGGGATCGCCCCGATGTCCTCACAGAACCGGAAATACTCGTAGTACCCGAGCCCGACGGACTGGTGGTACCCCCAGATGTTCTTCTGACCGCGCCGCGTCTCGACGGGCCCGACCGTGTCCTGCCACCGGTAGATGTTGTGCAGCCCGTCCCCGTGCACAAGGCACCCTCCGGGGAAACGAACGAACGCGGGTTCGAGTTCCGCGATGGTCTCCGCGAGGTCTTTTCGCAGGCCATTCGGATGCCCCCTGAAAGTCTCTTCCGGGAACAGCGAGATCATGTCCATCGCAAGCCCGCCGCGCTCGCCCAGCAGGACCGAGAGCCGCGCCCGCGCGTTCGTTTCTCTCGCGACGATGGTCGAGGTCACGCGGTTCCAGACCCGGCCGCTCACCGCGAGTTCAGCCTCGCCCAGCACGGAGCCGGATTCATCTTCCAAACGAACCCGAACCGGCATCGGCCGTCCCTTGAGACTGTTCTCCCCGTCCCATCGCCCGCCCATGTAAAGCTGCCGCGCGAACATCGAGAACGCGTACCGCTTGCCCGCTTCGACGGGAATGCCATCGAAGCCGTCGTTCTGGAGACCGACCCCGGGTCCCTCGATCTCGGTCGCGTGCACGATGACATACCTGGGATTGGCAGGGTGGAGCGGCTCGCCCTCGTCGACGACGGGCCAGCCGCCCCCGCCGTGTGTCACCATCCGCCATCCTGTCAGCGCGTTCCACGAACTCTGTTCCGTCGCGTTGAACTCGAACGATCGGTTCCGGACCAGTTCCGCGTACAACCCCCCGTCGGCGGCATAGTTGATGTCTTCAAAGAACACGCCGAAGAGCAGCGGGCTGATCGCGGTCCCCTCCGCGCTCAGGTCCACCCGAAGCGAGAGCGGGTCGAGCCGGGGACCGTCGATCAACCAGTCGACCATCGGGCGCGGCACCCGGAGGATCGAGCCGTGCCGTTGCCCACGCACAGTCCGGACCGCCTCGCTGACATCACGCCAGCGAGACCAGTCCTCGGTCGCATAGGCCCCGAAACGCCCCTCGGTGTAGAAGTCCACATAAAGCAGTGTTTCCGACCCCGTATCTACGAGCGCGGGCCCCTCTGCGCGCGCCGTGATCACGGGCTCGCCAGCGAGACGCCAAGGACCGGTCGGAGAACCCGCTTCGAGCCGATGGATCGGACCCCAGACGCCGCGTCCCTGCTTGTCGCCCTCCTTGATCACCGCAACATACCGCTCGTCATCCCTCATCATCGAGAAATCAATGTGGTCGAAGCCCGGTTCGACGAGCACCTCTGGATCGCTGAATGCCTCGAAGTCCGTGGTCGTGACGAAATAGGTCCGGTTGTTCATCCGGTCGCTCGACACCGTCTCGGGAAAGCGCCCCTCGACATCGCTCGACCAGGTGATCAGGAAGCGCCCCGTCTCACCGTCATAAAAAAGCTCCGGCGCCCAGCAGTTACGCGTGCCCTCCACCCCGGACATGAACGGCAGGAACCGGGGCGTGCTCCAAGAGTTCAGATCCTCCGACGATGCGTACCCGATCCCCGAATCCGACCAGCCGCTGGTCCAGACCATGTGGTATACCCCGTCAGGCCCACGCTCGATGTCCGGGTCGCGGAGCAGCCCCCCGCCCACCGCGGGGTCCAGGAACACGCCGGGGATTTCTTCCCAGGTTCGGCCGTCTTCGCTCCACGCGTAGTGCAGGCCGTCTCCGTTTCCTCGAAACGAGGTGAACAGGAAAACCTCGTCTGGTGTCGCATCGACCAAAGGCGATGATGAAGCGAGCGTGCCAATCGCGAGCGTCAGCAAGTTATTCATGCCATCAGCCTACGAATCGCCAACAACTCGGCAGGAGGGCCAGAGAAAAAAACGAAAGGCAAATGGCAAAATCGGTTGTGTTGTCTCAGAGCCGGAGGTACTTTGGGAATGGACCACTGCGCTGGGCAGCAGGGCTAGGTATGTTCAGGCTTTGGCAGCATACTTTCTGACAGTCGACGGAGAAAAGGGAGAATCCAAATGAAGAAGACTGAACTGATCATCGCGCTCGCGGCATCGACAGGCTT
This sequence comes from Phycisphaerales bacterium UBA7812, assembly GCA_002480345.1. Lineage (GTDB taxonomy): Bacteria > Planctomycetota > Phycisphaerae > Phycisphaerales > UBA1924 > UBA1926. The sequence continues at coordinate 37,528 of DLBY01000067.1, forward strand.
GGCAGCCGCCGGCACCACCATCCTTTACGACGACTTCAGCGGGAGCGGTGGGAGCCTCAACGGCGCCGCCGCCGATGTCGGCGGAGTCTGGCAGGCGAGCGCGGGCTGGCTCGATGACGGCACCGTCGCCGCAACACAGGACGGCGGCGCGCTCCTCGAGACCGGGGGCTTGATGGTCAACGCCCAGTATCAACTCTCCGCGACCATCACCAACGCGACCTCCCAGTGGGTCGCGCTCGGTTTCGGCCGCGACGCCCTGCAGGCCCCCGGCGGTGAGGTCCAATTCAACGACCGCTTCAGCAACGAGATCGAAGGCATCGCGTGGATGCTCGTCCGCAACGATCCCGCTCGCAACGATGTCGAAGCTTTCAACGGCTACCGCACCGCGGGCGGCGCCTACGGGGGCGATCCCGGCATCGACTTCGCCAGCCCCATCCAACTCGACATCATGATCGACACCACCGGTGACGGCAGCAGCTTCGCCGTCGAGTACATGGTCAACGGCATGTCCCTCGCGACCGCGAATGTCGGCATCAACATCGCCGATATGAACTACGCCGGATTCAGCTTCGACTACGGCAGCGGCGGCGAGGTCAGCCTCTCGGAGATCTCCCTCACGCTCATCCCCGCGCCCGCGTCGGCCGGCATGCTCGGCCTCGGGGGCCTCCTCGCCGCGCGTCGCCGTCGCTAATCCAAGCCCGCGATCAAGCATCACCTTCCCGGGGACCGCCGTCCCCGGGGAGGATTTGGAAAGCCAGCCGTGAGAAGGCCAGTGCCGATTCTCCACGGGTTGCGACTCGGGGCGGAGCCAGCCCCACCCGACCGTACGAGCGGCAACCCGTTCCCATGTGTTCAAGACGCGAGGAAAACATGATCCGTTCACGAAGCCAGGCCGTTTCTGTTCTCTGCGGGCTTGCCGTCGTTGCCGCATCCGTGCACGCCGGTGATGCGCCGCTCGCCGATGATGTCACCTTCTCATCGATCTACCCCTACGGCTACAACAACAACTCCATCAACTCGGTTTCGTTCAGCCGGAGCAATGTCGTCACCGCGGGGAACTACCAGTTCGTGGCGTTCTACTCCGCGCTCGCCAGCGCGCGGATGCAGGTCTGCCGCCGCGAACTCGGAACGGATGACTGGGATGTGATCAACACCGGGCTGATCGCGGTCGATGTCACCGACGATCACGACAACATCAACCTCGCCGTCGACGGAGACGGCCGCCTCCACATCGCCTGGGGTGTGCACAACAACCCGATGCGCTACCGAATCTCGGACAACTCGGTGCTCGGGCCCGACTTCAACATCGCGATGTTCTCCCTCACCGCCCCCTCATTCTGGAGCGGCACATGGAGCAACAACGACAGCAGCGTGACCTATCCCGAGTTTTATTCTGTTCCCAACTCGGGCGACCTGCTGTTCGTGTACCGCCAAGGCGCCTCGGGCAACGGGGACTCCTGGTTCACCCGATTCGACAACGAGACCACCAGTTTCGAGAAGAACCGCGTCATGGCGGGTTCGGTCACAAGCGTCAACGCCTATCTCAACCGTCTCGTCTACACACCCGACGGCGAGCTCTACTGCACCTGGACCTGGCGCGACACCCCAGCGTTCCAGACCAATCACAACATCATGTTCGCGAAGTCGTCCGACAACGGCGTGTCCTGGTCGAGCCAGAGCGGGGTGCCCTACGCGCTCCCGATCACCAGGCCCAGCGCGGAGATCATCGCCAACATCCCGCAGGGCTCGTCACTGATCAACCAGACGGACATGACGATCGACGCCGACGGCAACCCCCTGATCGCCACCTGGTACGCGCCCCTCGCGCAGCAGGGCAACGACACGCGTCAGTACATGCTGCACTGGTACGACGGCGACGAGTGGCAGATCGCGCAGCTGACCAACAGAGTCGGGCAGAGCAGCGCCCATGAACGCAGCGACTCCAATGTCCGCGATCTGGGACGCCCCGTCGTCCTCGTCGACGACGACAACCGGGTCTATGTGCTGATGCGTTACGACGAAGCCGACAACCGGATCGTCGTCGCCCACAGCACCGACCGCGTCAACTGGGAGTACCTCCGCCTCAACGACGAGGACATGGGGCAGTACGAGCCCAGCTACGACGCGGAACTCTGGCGCGCCGAAAACAAACTCCACATGTACTACCAGCCCGAAATGGGAACCGGCGGCGCCTCCCCCGTCTCGATCTTGCAGTGGGACGCGGGGGCCCACTTCGCCCCCCCTTGCCCCGCTGACCTCGCCGAGCCTTTCGGGATCCTCGACCTCAGCGATGTCAGCACCTTCGTTGCAGGGTTCGTTGCGCAGGATCCCATCGCCGACCTCGCCGACCCGACCGGCGTCTTCGATCTCAGCGATGTCACGGAGTTCGTGACCGCGTTTCAGGCGGGCTGCCCCTGAACGCATGCTCCCGGGCCCGCTCGGGAGGTCATCTCGGCAGGTGAAAGAACAGAAGGGTGCTCCATGAAGTCGATCGCGGTGGGGGGGCGACGGATCTCGCTCCTGCTTTGCACGATGCCCGCGGCGATGTCCATGGGTTCGCCGGATCCCGAGCAGGTCAAAGATGCCATCTGGCGAGCCGCCGAATGGCAGATGGCCAACCCCGAGCGATTCCTACCCCTCGGGTGGGAGATCGCGCCGCTGTACGACGGCCTCCTGAATGCCGCGAAAGCAACAGGCGAACCCGCCTACCTGGGCGAGGTCATCGGATTCGGTGAAACCCACGCCTGGTCGCCCGGCCCCCGGTTCTACCACGCCGACGACCACGCCGTCGGCCATGCCTGGCTCGACTGCTTCCTGATCGACGGGCTCGACGCCGACCGCCTCGATCCCATCCGGTCCCGCTTCGACGCGATCCTCGCGAACCCGGAGAACAGGCCCGTTGAGTACTGCGCGTTCGATCCCGCGAGCAATCGCTGGACCTGGTGCGACGCGCTCTACATGGCGCCCCCGACCTGGGCCCGGCTCCACACCGCCACCGCCGATCCCGCCTATCTCGATTTTCTCGATCAGGAATGGCAGTACAGCCACCAGATGCTCTGGAATCCCGATCACGCTTTGTACCGCCGCGATTCCTGCTGGCTCGACGCAACCGCAGCGAACGGCCAGCCCGTCTTCTGGGCCCGCGGCAACGGTTGGGTCTTCGCCGGGCTCGCGATCCTCCTTCCCCATCTCCCCGACGACCACCCCACCCGCCCGTTCTACATCGATCAGTTCCAGCTCATGGCCCAGGCTCTGCTCGACGCCCAGCAGCCCAGCGGGCTTTGGGCGCCGAACCTGCTGGATCCCAACGACCCGCCCAGCCCGGAAAGCAGCGGCACCGCGTTCTTCACCTTCGGCCTCGCGTGGGGCGTCAACAACGGGCTGCTCGATCCGGCACTTGCCTGGCCCGCGGTCGAACTCGCGTGGGATGGCCTCTCGGCGCTGCAACAGCCCGACGGGAAAGTCGGATGGGTCCAACCCCCGGCCGCCGGACCCGCCTCGGCTGGCCCCGACGATCACCACACCTATGGGACGGGTGCCTTTCTGCTCGCGGGAAGCGAGATTCTCAAGAGAATCGAGCCGGGCAACTCGACATCACTCGGTTCGATCCATGATGAAGCGATCCGATACGCAAGGGCCTACCGGGGCATCCGGGAGATCCGACCGCTGGAAGGTGTCACCGTTCTCGACTGGTCGGGCGACGACGGCAATGTCCCCGAGAACGCGTTCGACGGGATCGTGAACGGCTGGGAAAGCCGCTGGTCCGTCTTCGGGCTCGGCGATCCAAAGTTCGTCGAAGTCGACCTCGGCGGGACGCGCGAGATCGCCGGGATCGTGCTCCACACCCTCGAGAACCGCGACTACCAGTACCTCGTCGAGGCCCGCATGCCCGGGGAGTCGTACCAGGTGATCGTCGACCGCACCGCGAACACCGAGCCGGGCCCGATCATCGACGCCGTCGCCGGCGCACCCTTCACCGCAAGAGAGCTCAAGGTCACCGTCACCGGCGCTCACACCTATCCAGGGCCCTGGGTCTCTCTCACCGAGGTCGAGATTCTCCTCGAGGGAGATTGCGTGGGACGCCCGCTCCCGCCCCCGGGCGTTCGCCCGCTCCGTCCCTATCCCGGGGATCTCCCGGCAGACCTCGACGGGAACGGCTGGGTCGACCAAAGCGACACCCTGACGCTCATCCACGCGGTTTCGATCGGCGACGCGTCGGGCGATTTCAACGGCGATACCCAAGCGAACTTCTTCGATCTCCTCGATCTGCTCGCCGAGTTGGACGGCGCCTGCGACTAACGCAGAGTCGCGCCCAACGCAACGGCCGGGCAGCCGCCAGACCGAGCATGAGACCCACCTCCGCGTCTGCCTCGCGTGCGAGGTGAGCGTGCCGCGGCAATCTTGTTTCCCGATCAGAATCACCCCGTCACCCCTCAACGACGGTGCGTGGCGCATTCGGGCACCCTGATCGCCAAATTTTTCCGAAATAGTATCCTTTATTTGTCATCCACCCTTGTCCTGAGCCCCGTGCACAGGTAGTCTTCCGGTGGATTCGAACGAGCCGCAGCCCGCTGAGCGGGACGATGACGCAAAGGGCGATCCGGAACTCCGGCCTTCAGCGCGTTTCACCGGCGTTGAGCCGAAGCCGCCGAACGCGATGTGCTGGGTACCCGCCCGCGCACCCCGCTACCAAAGGCCCAACCGGGAGAGCATCGGATATGAGCATCGTGCGACCAGAAGCGCAGAGGTTCATCATCGATGACCACAGCGTCGTCTCACCCCTGCGTTTCGTGGACTGGAAGCAGCGGCGAGCTCTCCAGGATCGCGGCTCATCCACGATGCCGCGAGAGCACCGAACCCCGAACGCAGGTCAGGATCCCGAGGCTCGTGCCTTTTCGATCAGCGATCTCCGGTCGCGTATCGAAGAAAGCGGCGTGAATATCTCCCCGAGCAAGTTCCGACAGATCGTCGCGGCGGCCGGCCTCCCGCCCTCTGAGCGAGGACGCGCGGGCGCCAATCGGCGCTTCAGCGCATCAGAGATCCGAAGACTCTGCGACGCCGCACGCAACGGGAGTTGCTACAACCAGCGGAAACAGCGCTTCCGTCACGGAGACCTCATCGCGTCCTGCTGGGAAACGCTCATCGAACAGAGCGCCTCCCACGCCTGACTTCCGAAGACCGCTCCGCCCCAGCACCCAACGATCAGGATCCTCGATCAAGCGACGCTCAACGGCGCCCGGAATGCTCCGCGCTGACAGCGATCGCATGGCTTACCGGACCACCAACCCTGAACCGGCGATCCAGCGCCGCGATCGGACCCAGTAAAAACACGAGGTGAGGGTGAATTCGCACCGCGCGATCACCGATGCACCGGTGAGCACGGGGGACCCGATCATGCATCGTTCTGACGCAACCGAGCCGATCACAAGCTCATTCGCCGATGACGCCGAGATGGTGGAGCTCATCGAGATCTTCGTGAGCGAGCTCCCCGATCGGATGCAGGCGGTGTCCAACGCCTACACCGCACAGAACTGGGACACGCTTCGCACGCTCGCCCACCAGTTGAAGGGGGCAGCCCCGGGCTACGGCTTCGAACCTGTCGGTGCAGCAGCCGCGGATCTGGAGCAACTGCTGAAGGACGGTCTGGCAGCCGATGATCTCAGCGATGCTGTCGAGTCCCTGCTCGCGATCTGCAAGCGAGTCGCGGTCGAGTGAGATGAGCACCCGAGCCGCCTTCAGCAGGACCGCGGTTCGTCAAGATGGGGATCAGGGCCGTGCCGAACGGTGAAACGACATCCAACCCCCCGAAAGTGCTCATCATCGATGACAGCATCGATGTGCACCGCCTGCTGACGGCGAGGCTGCGCAACGAAGCCTTCGAGATCGTGAACGCATCGAGCGGTCGGGACGGCCTCCAGATGGCGCTCGAGTGCGAGCCTTCGATCATTCTGCTCGACATCGACATGCCCGAGATGGACGGGTTCCAGGTCCTCCGCAAGCTCAAAGAGAACCCCGCAACCGCGAACATCCCCGTGCTCGTGCTCAGCGGGCTGACCGATTCGCAGGACAAGGTCGCGGCGTTCGATCTCGGCGCGATCGACTACATCACCAAGCCATTCGATTTCATCGAACTCCGCATCAGGCTCAACGCCGCGCTGAGGCTCAATGACCTCATCTCCATGCTCGCGAGGCGGGCGCAGATCGACGGGCTCAGCGGGCTCTGGAACCGCGTCTATTTCGACAACAGGCTCGAGGAGGCCGTCGACAGCGTCGCCCGCCACGGCCACGCCCTGACCGTCGCGCTCGTCGATCTCGACAACTTCAAATCGGTCAATGACACCTACGGGCACCCCGCGGGCGACACCGTCATCCAGGGGCTCGCGAAGGTCCTCAACGAGCAGTGCCGCTCGACCGATGTCGCGTGCCGGTACGGCGGGGAGGAATTCGGGATCATCATGCCCGACACCACGCCCGAAGCGGCCCAGGCGGTGTGCGAGCGCATCCGCGTCGGTCTCGAAGAGCAAACCTGGGCACGCCACCCCGAGCGCAAAATCACCGCCTCTTTCGGTGTGGTCGGGGTCTCCGAGGACACGACCGTGCAGGCGAAGTCCGCCGTCTGGCTCGAAGCCGCGGACCAGAACCTCTACCAGGCGAAGCAGAACGGGCGCAACCAGGTGGTCGCCTCGAACATGCAGGCGCCCAAGATCCGCCTCGCGGAAGCGGGCTGATCCACCGCGATCACCAGGGCAGCATCACGCCGCCGTAGAACATCACCCCGTCACGATCGGGGTTGCGTTCGTCACCGGTGAGTCGCGCGTTCGAGATGTGGTGCCAGCGCACGCCGAGGTAACCACGCAGCCCTTGCTCATTGAGATCGAAACTCGCGCCCATGCCGGCCCTGGGCATGAACCCGAACGAACTCCCGCCGCGGGGGACATCGTCCGTCGCGAGCAGCACGCCGATCCCCGCGTCGGCATACACCGACCACCATTCGCGCGAGAGAAAGTGCCAGCGGAGCGTAAAGCCGGGATTGATACCCCCCGCGTCACCGCCGTCCTGGGCGAAATACCACGCCCCGAGCTCGCCGATCACCTCGAAGTCATCCACGAGGAAATGGTGATAGGTCAACGCAAGGTTCGGGTCCGTCGAATCGTCATCCTCCTCGAGCGCGAACCCGACACCGCCCGTCACGCCCCAGTAACGGCTGCCCGCCTCACCGAACGCAACACGCGACGGGTCGAGCGACAGCGTGCCGTCCACACCCAGCGTCTCCGACGACGGGTCTGTCCCACCTCGATCCACGATGCCGGCGTCCTGCGCAGACGCCATCGGGGACCCAGCGAACACGGATAAACTCAAGAGGACAGCGAAGCGGCGTGAAATCATGCCGCGAGCATACGCCAAGCGCGACCGCCCCGTTCGCCGCAGGTATTCCGGAGCGACGCGCTGCCACGCAAGGAGGTGCACGGTGCCCGAACCGCGAAGCGACCAGCAGAGACTCACCGCCATCGAGGAGACCGCGGGGTTCGCCGAGCACAGGACCGAGCAGCTCGAGACGCTCGTCAACGACCTGTCGACGCAGGTCTACGAACTCAGCGCCCGACTCGCCCGCCTCGAGAAGAGACTGGGCGATCTCGAATCCCAGGCGGGCGACGACGCGGAGGTGCCAAACGACCCGCCGCCGCACTCGCACCGACCGCTCTGAGCGACGCTCCGAATCCGAAGCCCCAACGGGCCCGGACCATCACGCGAGCAGGCTCTCGCCCGTCATCTCCGAGGGTTTGGCGACCCCGATCATCTCCAGCATGGTCGGCTGGATATCCGCCAGCCGCCCCCCGTCGCGGAGCGGTCGTCCCTTGAACCCATCGCCCACGACATGCAGCGGCACGGTGTAGGTCGTGTGGGCCGTGTGAGGCGAGTCGTTCTCCGGGCTCCACATCTGCTCCGCGTTGCCGTGGTCGGCGGTCACGATCAGCGACCCGCCCCGCGCCAGAGTCTTTTCAATGATCTCCCCGGCGCAGCCGTCCACGGTCTCGCACGCCTTGATCGCCGCCTCGAGCGAGCCGGTGTGCCCGACCATGTCCCCGTTCGCGAAGTTCACGACGATGACATCCTCGCAGTCGTCCGCGTCGAGCCGGCGCAGCACCGCGTCGCACACGCCCCGTGCGGACATCTCGGGCGCGAGGTCGTAGGTCGCCACCTTCGGGCTCTGGATGATCTCCCGAGTTTCGCCCGGGAAAGGCTCGTCCCGGTAGTCGTTGAAGAAGAAGGTCACATGCGGATACTTCTCCGTCTCCGCGCACCGGAACTGCCGCAGCCCGAGGTTGCTCAGATACTCACCCGCGATGTTCACCATCTTCGGCGGCTTCGGGAACGCGACCTTCGCAAGGCCCGCCAGCCGCTCCGAGTAAGGCGTCATGATCACGAAGTCGAGGTCCAACTTCGGGCCCCGGTCGAACCCCCGCTCCCCCGAGTCCGGGCTCTCCTTCAACTCATCCGAGCCGTGGAACTCGTCCAGCAGGAATGCCGAGCACAGCTCGCGCGGGCGGTCACCCCGGTAGTTGAAGAAGATCACCGTGTCCCCGTCCGAGATCCGGCTTTCCCCCGCGTCCCCGACCGTCCGGGGTGAGACAAACTCGTCCCCCTTCAGCGTCGCCCCGCCCTCCGGATGGTCGTAGTACGCCCGGATCGCCTCGGGTCCCGTCGCGAAATTCGGCGCCGCGTCCCCGCGTCCCGTCAGCAGGTCATAGGCCCGCTTGACCCGCTCCCATCGGTTGTCGCGGTCCATCGCCCAATACCGACCAACCACACTCGCGATCCGCCCGCACCCGATCTCGGCGCACCGCGCCTCCACCTGCTCGGCGTACCCCTCCCCGGTGAACGGACCCGTATCCCGACCATCGGTGAAAAGGTGAATGAACACTCTCTCCTGCCCGATCTCCTTGCACAGGCGGACGATCGCGTACAGGTGCTCCAGCAGCGCGTGCACGCCCGCGTCGCTGTTGATCCCCATCAGGTGGACCGCCTTCCCAGCGTCCTTCGCCCGCCGGATCGGGCCCGCCATCGCCTCGATCTCCCCCAGCTTGTCCTCCCGGCACGCCAGCGAGATCCGCACCGCGTCCTGATAGACCACCCGCCCGGCACCGATGTTCTGGTGCCCGACCTCCGAGTTGCCCATCGTCCCGTCCGTCAGACCCACATCCTCGCCGCTCGTCGCGACCAGCGTGGTCGGCCACTCCGCCTCCAGCATGTCAGCGGTGGGGGTGGTCGCGAGTTTGACCGCGTTAAAGGCGTCGTGCTCGGGGTGGGGGTTGCGACCCCAGCCATCGCGGATGATCAGGACAAACGGCGTGTTCTTCGGTGAGGCATGGTCACTCATGCCGGAGCGTAGCCCCGCGAGAACCGCCCCGGCTCGGCCGGGATCGCCACCCGCTCATCGAATGAACCAGAGCACTGCCCCGATCACCAGCCACGCAAACGACGCGAACGCCAGCGACCGAAGGACTTTGTCCGTCAGGCTCGAACTATCCCCATGGTCGTGCCCGCCCCCGTGGTCGTGACCGTCGTCCCCGCTGCCTTGTTCCCCGACACTGCCCTCGCTTGCGCGATGCTCACCCTCGTCTCGGTGCGCGGAACCGTGTTCGCTCTCATCGTCGCTGTGCTGCCCGCCCCCATGGTGCTCGCACCCGACGGTGTCATCCCCGTCCGACTCGCCCGCGAGCCAAAGCTTGAGCCCGAAGAGCACACCGGTCACCCCGAGAAACGCGATGTTGAGAAAGAAGGTGTAATCGACCTTGAACCGCTCGCCGGGCGCCGTCCGCGATGCCTTCGCCATCGCCTCGTCGGGCATCAGCCCGATCGCCCCGAACCCGTAGTGCAGCAGGATGGATGTCGCGACCAGGCTCGCGAGGAACACGCCCAGGATGATCATCGCCATCCACCAACCGAAGTACTTCGCGCTGATCCGCAGCACCGGGAAGACGACGAGGTCGGAAAAGATGAACGCCATGATCCCCGCGAAGCTCACGCCCGATCCGAAGAGGATCGCCGCGAGCGGGATGTTGCCCATCGACCCGATGAAGGTGAAGAACGCCGCGACCGGACCGATCAGCGTGTGCAGCGCAATCTGCCACCAGCTCGGGTCACTCTCGCCCCCGCTCCCGACGAACAGCGTCTCGAAGAACGCCGGGGGCACGAACGCCGCGATCACCCCCGCGACCGTGAAGCCGAACGCGACATCCTTCCAGACCATCCCCCATTCCATGAAGTACTGATGACCGACCTTCGCCCAACCCTTCCGAGTGCGGATCATCTTCTTCCAGTCAGGCGGGTCCTCGTCGCCCCCCGCCGAGAATTGCTGCGCATGCTCCCGCGCCTTCTCGATGACCGCCTTCGGCACCAGCAACCGGACGAACAGCCAGGTGAACCCGATGAGCATCACCCCGCCCAGGTACTCGCCGACAACGAAGTGCCAGCTCAGGAAGACCGCGATGAGGATTCCGAGCTCGATCACGAGGTTTGTCGAGGCGAGCAGGAACGCGAGCGCCGGCACCAGCCCCGCACCCTTCTGAAACAAAGCCCGCGACGAGCTCAGCGCCGCGAAGCTGCACGAACTGCTGATGAACCCGAAGAAGGCCGCGAGCCCGATCGCACGAGGCCCGTCGATCCCCATCGTCCTCTGCATCCGCTCCCGCGTCAGGAAGACCTGGATCATCGAACTGATCGTGTATCCGAGGCAGAACGCCCAGAGCGCCATCCAGAAGAAGCCGAGCGTCGTCATCGCCGCGTCGGCCCAACTATCAAGAAACCAAGGCATCAGTGTGACCCTACGGGACATACACCCGCAGATCAACGCACAAAAAAAGCCGCCTCCCGTCAGGAAGGCGGCCGTAGGAGCTACGCATTCGGCTCAACCGCTCACCTCGCCGGAGCGAGCGCGGCACCGAATCTCCTGCGTGGGCTGCACCAGTCGCAAGCCCCGTCGGACTCACGCCTTTAGCGGCGCAGCCCCTTCGTACAGTCACAATTCTTCACTGGATCACCTCCTTGCTTAAGGGCCCCGCCCAGCCGTCGCGATCCCTGTACAGGAACGCCGCCAAGCCCCGGCCCCCGGGCCGTCGCCCGAGGCTCATCGCCCGGGAACAAACCCCCGCTCGCCTCGTTGCCAGCGGTTCGGCACCCGGTCGTCACGCTTCCGTCGACGCCCTCGGGAGTGGTTCGCACGCCCTCGGCGATCGCCGCTTCCACGCGATGCTGCAGTATCGTCGATTCGAGCGATTCTGCAAGAGCGGTTGCACGGAAATCAGGCAAAATTCAGACACAGCGAACCCCGCCGGATTCCCGTCAGGTCTCCAGCGAATCGAACGCACCCTTCTCCGCCTGCTCGTCCAGGTACTTCTGGAAATCGCCCATCTTGTACGAAATGAAGCAGAACGCGTGATGAAGCGTCGCCCACTCCAGATCCGCGGGGTCCTCGTCCAGGTCCTTCCGCAGGCGATTCAACTCCGCGAGCAACACCTCGGCCTTGATCGTCTTCACGCTCATCGCTCCCGCACGCCGCCGCGTGCTCTCGAATATTCGACGCCATGCCATCCCGCCGGGGCACATCCCGTGCGCCCAGCGCGATCCGTTCGCAGGTGATGATAGAGGCCCCGCCCATCCCGCTTCAGCCACGCCCCACCAGGCGACCCGCGACCATCAGCGCAACGAGCACAAGCACGACGGACGGGCCCGGCTGCACCCCGAATTCGAAGGTCACGACAAGCCCGAACGCGACACCGAGCACAGCGCTGACCACGGACCATCCGATCGCGCCGCGGAGCGAACGCCCCATCGAGAGACCCGCGACGCCGGGCACGATCAGCATCGCCGTCGCGAGCACGACCCCCGCGATCTGCATCGTTGCGACGACCGCGACGCTGAGCATGAGCAGCAGAAGCGCGCGCACACGCCCGCCCGAAACGCCGAGCGACCCCGCGGTCTGTTCATCGAACGCCCACGCGGTCAGCGGACGCCGGATCCACCACAGCCCCCCGAGCTCGATCGCCGCCGCGAGCCCCGTCGCGACCGCCGCGCCCGGGGTGACATTCAGCACCGAACCGAACAGCACATCCTCGATGCCGGGCGGTGCGCCGACCGCCGGATCCCGCGCCGCGACCCCCGCCGCGAGCCGGTACAACTCGAACCCGACCGCCATGCACACCGCCAGCACGATCCCGATCGCCGTGTCCGTCCCCTGTCGCTTGCTGAGCACGCTGATCCCGAGCCCCGCGAGCGCCGCGAAGGCGAGCACCGCGATCTGGTGGGCACCGCCCCAGCCGCCCACGCCCGCGAGCGCCGCGACATACAGCGCCAGGCCGACCCCCCCGAACGCCGCGTGGCTCACGCCCTGCCCGATGAACGCCATCTTCTTGAGCACCACGAACGGACTCAGCGGCGCGCACAGCAGCGCGACGAGCAGCGCCGCCGCAACGCCCGGCCAGAACAAGGACGCGTACGCGGGATCGGTGAGATACTCGATCGTCTTCACGATCCTCCCCCCGCACCATCCTCGTGGTCATGGTCGTGCCCGCAGCACGCTTCACCCTTCGCCCCGCTTGCCTGGAAGATCGCGAGATCGTGCCGGAACACCTCGCTGAGCACCTCGGGCGTCAGCCCGTGCGGCGCGTCGTGGAAATGCAGCGTGCGCCGGAGGCACGCGACCCGATCGCTCGTCGCCGCGATCGTCGCGAGCTCGTGGCTCACGACAACGACCGTCAGGTTCATTTCTGTGCGCACCGCGTCGAGCATCTCGCCGAACCGCTTCTGCCCCTCGACATCGATCCCCACCGTGGGCTCGTCGAGCAGCAGCACGCGGGGCTTCGCCGCGATCGCGCGCGCGATCAGCACCCGCTGCAACTGACCGCCGCTCAACGCGCCGATGCGCGTGGAACGGAGCGCCGCGGCGCCCACCATCTCCAGGCACCGCGCCGCGTGCGCACGGTCCGCGTCACCGATCCGGCGCCAAGGCGCCGTCCGGACAGCCGCCGGCTGCAGCACGACATCTTCCACCCGAAGCGGGAACCGGAGCTCCGCCGAGACCCGCTGCGGCAGATACCCGATCACGCCCGACCGCCGCGCCGAAACAGGCGATTGCCCGAGCACCGAGACCGACCCCGCGGTCGGCTTCAGCGAGCCCAGGAGGATCTTCAGCAGCGTGGATTTTCCTCCCCCGTTCGGGCCCAGGATGCCGAGCCGTTCGCCGGCGCGCACATTCAGGCTCACGCCTTCGAGAATGAGATCCGCGTCCGCGTCGTAGGCGAACGACACCCCCTCGACCCGGATCGCGTGATCGGCGCCCGATGGTGATTGGGAGGGGCTCGCGTCCATGCGCACGCGTCAGGGTATCGCGGGCGACGGGGTCAGCGCCGCTCCGGCGCTCAGCCCGCGCACGAGGGCGTCCAGATTCGATCGCATCATCTCGATCCAATTCCCGTCCCCCAGCGGATCGAGCGTCACGAGTTCGACGCCCGCCGCGTCCGCGACGCGGGTCGCGCTCGTCACCCCGAACTGGGGCTCGACGAACACCGCGCCAACGCCGCGTTCGTCGATCGCGCGCACCGCCGCGGCAATCTCCGCGGGCGACGGCTCGAGCGTCTCGATCGCTCGCAGCACCGCGGCGACCTCCAGCCCGTACCGGTCCGCGACGCGGTTGAAACTCGCGTGGTGGGTCACGATGGCGCGTCCCGCGAAGGGCGCGAGACGCTCGGCGTACTCCGCGTCGATCCCGTCGATCGCCTCGGCGAGCCATGCG
>DLBY01000053.1:0-2993 GCA_002480345.1 Phycisphaerales bacterium UBA7812
CGGGGACGACGACGCTCGCGGCGCGCAGCGTGCGCAGGGATTCGATGAGCGACCGGGCGGCGGTCTGGTCGAGCCTCGGGCTCGGCGGGGCGGGCTGGGCCGCCGCGGGGTCTTGGGCGGGGAGGGACCAGACGCCTGCGCGGCGTTCGATGGTGAAGGGCTCGCGGCCTGTGGGGTCGATGGTGACGGCGCGGATGACGCCCGGCGTGTCGAAGGGGCGGGGCGCCGCGAGGGCGGCGAGCTGCCCCGCGTCGAGGGGGCGGAACCGGTCGGCGGGGACGAAGCCCGTCCGATCGCGCGCGGCGGTTTCCTGATTGCGCGGCGTCGTGACACGCACCGGCAGGCGCCCGGCGAGGGGTTGGTCGAGCACGCGGATCGCGGCGTCGCCGTCGGGGGTCGCGATCGTGATGGTCGCGAGGGGGTCGGTTTCGCGTGCGGGGGCTTCTCCGGCTTCGATCGCCTGGGTCGAGAGCTCGGTGAGCAGGGCGCGCACGGCCTCGTCGTTGGCGGGCCAGGTCGTCGGGTCGGGCCCGGTGGTCGGGAGCGTGAGCGTCCAGGTCGCGTCGTCGTCTCGTTCGGCGGACGCGGCGAGGTCTGCGGCGTCGACGGCGATGCTCGTCGCGGAGGGGATGTCGAACGCGATCGCGAAGGTGTCGGGGCTGGGTGGCGCTGCTCGGGCGAACGGATCGTCGGGCGCGGTCACCCAGGCGAGGGCGAGGCAGGCGATCGCGAACACGACGGCGGCGAGGACGGTCGGGGTGCGCACGGGGATAGCCTATGGAGCCCGCGTGGGCGGCGCGCCGATGGAGACCCGATGACGCGAACGAGTGCCCCGATCGTCGGGATCACGCCCGACATCTATGACCGCGACGGGATGCCGACCTGGCGCGTCGCGCACACTTATGCGCGGTGCGTGAGCCGGGCGGGCGGGGTGCCGATCGTGCTGGCGCCGATGGCGGCTCACGCGTCGGCGCAGCTCGGGATGCTCGATGCGCTGGTGAGCACGGGCGGGGATGACCCGATCATGGAGGACTTCGGGGTGCCGACGCACGCGTCGTCGGTGCGGGTCCTCCCGGAGCGGCAGGCGTTCGAGCGGGCGGTGCTGGGGCTCGCGCGGGAGCGGGGGCTGCCGACGCTGGGGGTGTGCCTGGGCATGCAGTACATGACCCTGCTCGCGGGGGGTGAACTCGACCAGCACATGCCCGAGACGACGGCGACCGCGGCGGACCACTGGGAGAAGACGCACGAGGTCCGCCCCGATCACGATGCCTGGGCGTTCGGCGCGGGGGAGATCCGCAGCAAGCATCGGCAGGCGATGGTGGATCCGGGAGAACTGGTTGTGCTCGCGCGCGCGCACGACGGGGTGATCGAGGCGGTGGGGGATCCCGCGGCGCGGTTCTGGATCGGCGTGCAGTGGCACCCCGAGCGGACGGCGTTCGATCCGCTGGGGCAGGCGCTGTTCGATGCGCTGGTGAGCGCTGCCCGCTGAGAGGCGTGCGTGCGTCTACGCTTCGCCTCATGCCGACGGGGCGCGTCCTGTTCAACAAGTGGAACCGCAAGCTGCACCGCTGGGGGGCGATCGCGGTGATTCTGCCCTTCACGCTCGTCCTGGCGACGGGGCTGTTGTTGCAGATCAAGAAGCAATGGTCGTGGGTGCAGCCCCCGACGATGCGGAGCGACGAGCCCGGCTTGGAGATCGGGTTTGACGGGATTCTGAACGCGGCGCGGGGGGTTCCCGAGGCGGGGATCGCGTCGTGGGACGATGTCGATCGGATCGATGTTCGCCCATCGCGTGGGATCGCGAAGGTCCGGGGTCGCTCGCGCTGGGAGGTGCAGGTGGACACGCGGACGGGGGCGGTGCTCGCGTCGGCGTACCGGCGGAGCGATCTGATCGAGTCGCTGCACGACGGGTCGTTCTTCGGGGACTGGGCGAAGCTCTGGGTGTTCCTTCCCGCGGGGCTCGTCGTCGCGGGGTTGACCGCGACGGGGGTCTGGCTGTGGTGGATGCCCCACGCGGCGCGGCGGCGTCGGGCGCGGGCGGTCTCCGCGGATCGTCCGTGACCTACGATCGCCCATGAACAGCGACGCGACGCGATTTCCGCCGCTCGGCGACACGGTGAATGTCCTTCTGATCGGCGGCGGCGGGCGGGAACACGCGCTCGCGCGGGCGATTGCGCGGTCCCCTCGGCTGGGGACGCTGTATGTCGATCCGGGCGCGAACCCGGGGATCCGCTCGCTGGGCGTCCCGATGGATGTGCCGCTGGACATCAAGCAGATCTACCGGGCGCAGCAATTCTGCGACGCGAAGGGGATCGGGCTGGTGGTGATCGGGCCCGAGGATCCGCTCGCGGCGGGGATGGCCGACGCGCTGGGGAAAGCGGGCGATGGTTCGGCGCGTCCCATGCTTGGGCCGAGCGCGAAGGCGGCGCGGCTGGAGGCGGACAAGGCGTACGCGAAGAAGCTGATGCGCGACGCGTCGATCCCGACGGGGGAGGGGCGGGTCTTCACGGATTACGACGCGGCGCGGCAGTACCTCGAGACGCGGACCGAGTTGCAGGTGATCAAGGCGGCGGGGCTCGCCAAGGGCAAGGGCGTGGTCGTCCCGTCGAGCGAGGCGGAGGGGCTCGAGGCGCTCGAGCGGATGATGCAGCAGCGCGAGTTCGGAGAAGCGGGCGCCCGCGTCGTCATCGAGGAGATGCTCGAGGGGCCTGAGGTCTCGGTGCTCGCGCTGGTGGACGGGCGGAACATCCTGATCCTGCCGCCCTGCCAGGACCACAAGCGATTGGGCGAGGGCGACACGGGCCCCAACACGGGCGGGATGGGCGCGTTCTGCCCCTCGTCGACGATCGACGCGGCGACGATGGGCGTCATCGAACGCGATGTCTTTGTCCCGATCGTCGATGCGCTCCGCAAGGACGACGCGGCGTTCCGGGGCGTGCTCTATGCGGGGCTGATGCTCACGCCCGCGGGCCCGAAGGTGCTGGAGTTCAATG
>DLBY01000053.1:3323-3941 GCA_002480345.1 Phycisphaerales bacterium UBA7812
GATCCGGAGTGTCAGCCTTTGATGGCACGGCTGGAGAGCGACGCGATCGAGCTCTTCCACGCGTGCGCGACGGGGCGGCTCGATCACGCGGACATCCGCTGGCGCGACGAGGCGTCCATGACGGTCGTTCTCGCGGCGGCGGGGTATCCCGAATCGCCCCGCAAGGGGGACGCGATCACGGGCATCGAGGACGCGGAGGCGGTCCCGGGGGTCGTGGTCGACCAGGCGGGTACCGCGCTGAAGGACGGGGGGCTCGTCACCTCGGGCGGCCGGGTGCTGGGCGTGACGGCGCTGGGCGCGGACCTGGGCGAGGCGCGCGAGCGGGCGTACGCGGCGGCGGACAAGATCGAGTTCGCGGGCAAGGTGCTGCGTCGGGACATCGCGGCGCCGGCACGCGTCTGAGACACTGCTTCGGTGCGATGAAAATGAGACGCGGGCTCAGCCTGTCGCGCTCTGGTCGCTCCCGGCGTCCATCGCGGCCTGCTGACGCGCGATCGCGCGCTCGATGGAGCGGACACGCCCCGGGTTGATGCCCAGCTTGGTGAACTGCTCGGTCCACATTACCGGGAGCGTGGTGCGGCCCGTCATGAGCATGAGCTTGATGTAGGGGAGGCAGAG
>DLBY01000006.1 GCA_002480345.1 Phycisphaerales bacterium UBA7812
CGAGCGGCACGCTCGTCGATCGCCTCGGTGCGCGCCGCCTCCGTGTCGAACACGATCCGGATCGGATCACCGGTCGTCAGCCGCACCCGATCGCGTGGTTTGCCCTTGCGCTCGATCCGCGTCACCCGGATCTTCGGGCCCGCGAGATCCGCGAACACCCGGCAGCGCCGCCCCTCCGCGGCTTCCGCCGCGTGCAGGTTCGTCACCATCGCGTTCCAGGTCTCGGGATTCCCCGCCGCCGTGTTGATCCGCAGCGCGTCCATCCCTGCGCGCACACACCCCGCGATGAACCCCGCGTCCTCCGCCGCCGCGTCGGGCATGGTGACCATGATCCGCACCGCCCGATCCGCGGGCTTGCAGCCGAACAGTGCGTCCGTCCGCCGATCGAGCAGCGCCCGTCCTTCCGAAAGAGAGAGCACCGCCTCCCCCGAGGCGCACCCCGAGCCCCGGTCTCGACCCAGCAGCGCCTCGCTCGCGCGCAGCGCCGCGGTGACCGACCCCAAAACCCACGGCTCGCACCGACCCAGCGAAGAGATCCCGTTCGAGACCAGCCTCTTCTGCAAAGGGCGAAGATCGGTCTCGCGCAACGCAATGTAATGCAGGAGGTTGCGGACACTCGCGCTGTTCGCGTCCCAGCCCGCGCCGGAGATCATCCCGGACCGAAGCCGAGCCGATTCGATCATGCGATCCCGCAGAGACCGCAACGAATCCGCCACCCGCTCGAGGTCCTCGGTGTGCTCAGCCGTCATGCCGCGGAATCATAGGACGCCGCGGGGAATAGGCGACAAACTAATCGGTTTTTGGCGTGTCGCGCTCGCCCCGCGTCGGCATCCACGCCGGCAGATCCGCGACGCTCGCCCGGGCCGCGTCGCTCGCACCGACGCGCCAGGTCTCGAAGTACCCGCCCAGATCGCGCCCCACCGCCCGCGACATCCGGATCAGCCACTGGTCACGCTTCTCCTGATCGGTCCGCGGACGCTCTGCCGCCGGAAGCGCGCGGTACTCCGCGAAGACCCTCTGGTACGGCTCCCACCCGAACGCCTGCCAGAGCAGCGCGTACATCGCGAGGCCCGTGAACGGATCACCCGGGAACGCCTTGTCCGAGGCCATAAAGCGTTCGTACCGCGTCCACGATTCGGTGGGGCCCATCCGCGCCCGCGCATCGTCGCTCGGGTCGACCCCCAGCACCTTGTCGAGCACATACACCGTGAAGATGTTCACCGTCACTTCGCCCAAACCATTGAAGGTCCACATCGGGTTCTGGTGCGCATGCCCCATCTCGTGGTACCACCCCCACATCGTCGGCTGCTTCGCTGCCAGCGTGATGTAGGTCAGGTCCGTCGCCTCGTCCGACGCGGAGGTCGGCACCACGATCGGCCCGTCCGACGGGCAGTACATGTACCCCCAGCTCAGCCGCTTGTCGGAGACATACCGGAACTGCCGGTCGCTCCAGTGCGTGGGCTGGCGCGGTTCAAGCTCGTGCATCGCGTCATGGATCCGGTTCCAGTGCGCCATCAACTCCGCGGGGTTCTCGAGATCCCGCACCGTTTCGCTCGGGACCGTGATCACCAATTCGTCGGTCTCGAGTTCCGCCCAGGGCCCCGGCGCGAACCGCCCGGTCTCGACCCACTCCGCATCCTCCGTCACCCCGAGCCGATAGTGCGGCGCCCGCACCGCGCCCTCGACCGTCACCCTCAGCCGCTCGGGTTGCAGGCCCGCGGGCAGATCGGCATAGATCGGCCCGCCCACCGGCGACGCGATCCGTACCTCCGGCGCATCGACATCCCACCGGCGGATCACATCCCGCATCCGCACCCGCGCGTCGAAGCTCTGCGGGTCGCGCCACGCGCCGACCTGGACAACGATCCCCGTGTCCACCATGTCAGGTGGGAACCGAAGCGTCACGACCTCCCCCGGCGGCGCGTACAGCCCGGTTGTCCGCCACCCCGGGATCGCCGTGTCGAGTGAGATCTCCGCCGTCTCCCGCGGCGCGTCGTCCGGTACGGCACCCGGGAACGCGACCGCCGACGGGTGCGCCCGGATCTCGTCCACGGGCGCCCGGAGCCACGCCCGAGACTCCAGATCAAGCACCACGCACGCGAGCGGGTCGGTCTCGGGTTTCAGGGGTGTCTCGCCCATCCCCTCGAACTTTGTGCGCACATCCGCCGCCGACGCGCGTTCCCGCAGCATCGCCTCGATCGTGTTCATCCCGCGCACGCTCGTGGGCACCGCCGCGAGCGCCCCCGAGACCGACGCGACCGCCTGCTTGCGATCCGCCGCTCCGCGCCCGTCGTCCTCGCGCGACTCGCACAGCATCCGTGCCGCGAACAGCGCGTGCGCCGCGGCGCTCGGAATCCGTTCATCGCCCTCTGGCACCGCGTACGCCTCGCCCCCCGGTGCGTCCCGCAGCGTGTTCGTCCACGCGAGACCCTCGGGCAGCATCAGCCGGTTGCAGGGCAGATCCTCGATCCGCTCAGCGTGCCCGAGCTGCAGGTACCCCCACGCCGTGTCCGCCGCGAGCAGCCCGCCGCCCGCCTCGAGCCAATCCCGGATCTCTTCGACCGTCAGCCCCCGCTCGCGGACCAGTTCGTGCACCGAGCCGAACACGACATCGATCCCGTCCAGCGAGCCCGGCCACGCGTCAAGTCGCGCCGCGACGATGCCCATCGCCTCCAGCTCCGCTGCCTCGAAGACCGCATCATCGACGCCGAACACCCGTGCGCTGGCCTTGCCCTCCGCGAGATAACGCAGGATGTTGCGCCGCAGCGTCGCCCCGTCGCCCTCGTCCGACCCGAGCAGCCCCCCGTGCCCGAAGGCGACCACGCGTCCGTCGCCGACCATCGCGCCCGCGAGCACCGTCTCGCCCCGCTCGTTCACGAGCAGCGGGAA
>DLBY01000073.1 GCA_002480345.1 Phycisphaerales bacterium UBA7812
CAGCCCGCGAGCAGCCCGCAACTGCTCGCGTTGCGTTCCGTGGGTGACAGTTCGCGTAACTCCTGTCTTTCAATAGATCTCAGTTCGCAACGGGGTCGTTTCCTCGAGAATGACTTCATTTCTTCGATTTGAGGACCGATGTCCCGGAACCACATCGTTATGCGCGCGGGCCGGTCGCTCGCGATTCAACACTCCCCATCACGGAAGACAGGAGCACACATCATGGGCGTCATCCCCGCCAGCCGGCTCGGCAAGATCGAGTTCTATGAGTCCCACCTCCAGGCCTGGGCCACCAACGCCGCCTCGATCGGCCTCGACCCCGCCGCCGTCCTCGCCTTCCAGACCCTCGTCACCGGCGCCCGCGCGTCCTACCTCGATGCCGAGATGAAGCGCGAGGCCAGCAAGGCCGCCACCCTGACCTTCCACGAGGACACCGACGCGATGGCCACCATCGGCTCGGCGCTCATGAAGAACATCCGGGCCTACGCCGAATCGACCGATGACCCCGGCGTCTACGCGCTCGCCCAGATCCCCGCGCCCAGCCAGCCCAGCCCCGTCGGCCCTCCCGGCCAGCCCTACGAGCTCACCGTCGGGCTTGCCCAGACCGGGGCGCTGGCCCTGCGGTGGAAGTGCGACAACCCGTCCGGGGCGACCGGCACCGTTTACGAGGTCCAGCGCCGCATCGGCACCGGCCCTTTCCAGTTCGTCGAGGTCGCCGGCGAGCGGAGCTTCGAGGACATCACCATCCCCGCCGGGTCGTCGAACATCGTCTACCAGATCACCGCCGTCCGCGGCAAGGCCCGCGGCCCGGCCGCCCAGTTCCTCGTCAACTTCGGCGTCGGCGGCGTGACCGCCGCCGCCATCCAGGACGGGGAGATCAAACTCGCCGCCTGAGGCGGGCGATGAATATCCAGCACAGACCATCGGCGGGCCCCCGGGCCCGCTTTTTCGTTGGGGGGGCACGACAAACGCCGGGCGCCGACTCTTGGCGCCCGGCGTGCGGCCCCGCCCGCGTGGACGGGCCCGGGCCCGGCCGGCCGGTTCACCCCGCGGAGCGGATCACGGGCACCCGCCCGTGAACCCGGAGATGAACGCGGTGATGTCGCCCAGGTCGAACACGCCGAGCGGCTCGGCGAGGTCCGCCGGGGGCTCGTGGGCGAGGAACGCCGAGACGAACCCCGTGATGTCGGCGAGATCGAGCACGCCGAAGGGCACGGCGTTGTCCGCCGGGCAGGTGAACGCGACGGACACCGTGGTCCCGTCGTGCCCGACATAGACCGCCGAACCGGGCACGACCGGCTGGGGGAGGTCCAGGGCGTCGAAGTCGCCGGTCAGCCGGTGCCCGCTCAGTACGGGATAGACCGCGGGGAAGGCGGCGGGGGTCATCCCGTTGCGGAACCGGAACCGCAGGGTGCCGCCCAGGTCGACATCCCCGGCGCGGGCGACGCGGTCGTGCGTGCCCGGGTCGCCCTCGGCCTCCAGGTCGAGCGTGGCGGTCGGCCCGAGATCGAGCACGCCGTTGCCGCCGATCGTGCCGATGGGCAGGCCGGGCGCGAGGGTGCCGTTGACGAAGAAGGTCCCGTGCATCTCGCCCTCGCCCTCGATCGTCTGGTTGGGCCCGAAGGTCCCGGTGGCGCCGCCGCTGCAGAGGATCATGCTGTCGTTGCCCCCGCCGCCGAGCAGCACGCGGCCCGTGCCGTCGATGAGGCCCTGGGTGTGGAACTGGAGGGAGGAGTCGAGCGTGCTGTTCGAGTCGTTGACGATGATCGACGCGTTGTTGGTGATCGAGGTCCCCGTGAGCAGAACGACGCTCCCCGCGAGCAGTTCGAGGTCGCCGTCGAGCGTCGCGTCGGCAAGGTACAGCGTGCCGTTGCCGGTGCGGACGATCCGCCCGCCGTTGTCGGTGGCGAGCGTGCCCCCGACGAGGGTCGGGTTGCCGGTGAACTCGATCGTCCCGGCGTCGGCCAGCAGCCGCCCGCCCGGGCCCTGGGTGAGCGTCGAGGAATACAGCTCGAGCACGCCGCCCGCCTCGGCCCGCATCAGGGCGTTGTTGGTCTTTGGGTCGGAGCGCAGGGTGAGGCGCCCGTCACCGTGGTCCGTCGGGAAGGCCCTGAATGTCCCGTTGTTGATCAGGGCGGCGTGGACCTGGCCCGACCCCGTCACGCTCGCCTCGGCGCCGATGGTGGAGGTGACCCCGCCGCTGGTGAGGATCATGCTGTCGTTGGAGCCGCCGGCGAGGTGGATCGAGCCGGTGCCGGTCATAACGGTGCCGTCGATGTGGAACTGGAAGTACGAGTCGAGCGTGCTGTTCGAGTCGTTAACAACGACCGTGCCGTTGTTGACGAACTCGTCGCTGGTGTACAGGACCACGGAACCCGGCTGCAGATACAGCTCGGACTCGAGCGTCGAGTGGGCGAGGTAGAGCGTGCCGTTGCTCTCGCGGCTCAGCACGCCGCCGTTGGTGCTGTCGAGCACGCCGCCGTCGATCGTCGGGTTGCCGATAAAGGACACGACGCCGCCGTCGGCGAGGATCCGGCCCGGTCCGGTCTGCGTGATCCCGACGCTGGAGAACTCGAGCACGCCGTCGGTCTCGGCGATCATGTCGGCTTCGTTGATCTTCGGGTTACCCAGGAGGGTCAGTCGTCCGTCGGCGTTCGGGCCGGTGCGGGTCCGCACCAGGCCCCGGTTGATGAGGGACGCGTGGATCTGGCCCGCTCCCTCGATGGTGGCGCCGGGCGCGAGCGTGAGGGAAACACCGCCGCTGGTGAGGACCATGCTGTCGTTGTAGCTGCCTGCAAGGAAGAGCGCGCCGGTGCCCGAGAGGGTGCAGTTCGTGGTCGCCTGCACATAGGCGTCGAGGGTGCTGTTGGTGTTGTTGACCACGAGCTCGGCGTTGTTGACGATCGTCGAACCGGTGAAGTAGATCACGCCGCCCTCGCGGAGGTGCATGTCGCCGTCGAGTGTGACATCCTCGAGATGCAGGGCCCCGTTGGGTGTGCGCTCGACGAGCCCGTCGCCGGCGCGGTCGATGGTCCCTCCGATGACCGTGGGGTTGCCTGTGAACTGGACGACCCCGCCCGGGTCGGCACGGATGACGCCGTCGAGCCCCTGGCTGAGTGTCATCGAGTAGATCTCGAGGACGCCTCCGTCGTCGGCGACCATCAACGCGTTGTTCGTCTTGGCGTTGGCATGGAGCAGGAGCCTCCCGTCGCCGTGGGTGAGCGGGTAGGCATGGACGACGCCGTTGTTGATGATGGCGGCGGGCACCTGGCCCGATCCGCCGATGGCGAAGGTGGGGTCGATGGTGAGGGTGACGCCGCCGCTGGTGTTGAGGTAGCTGTCGTTGCCCGAGCCCGCCAGGACGATCTCGCCGCCGCCGGTCGCGGTGCAGTCGTTGAGGAACTGCATGTAGGCGTCGAGGGTGCTCGTGCTGTCGTTGATGAGGATCGTGCCGGGGCAGTCGAGCACGGCGCCGTTGCAGTACACGACCCCGCCCGCCTCCGTGGTCAGCGTGTCCTCGATCACGATCCCCTGGAGCGTGAGGACGCCGTTGGCAGTGCGGCGGACCACCCCGCCCGGGGCGACGGTGAGCCGCCCGCCGGCGAGCGTCTGGCTGCCGTCGAGACGGATCTCGCCGCCCGCGTCCGCGTGGAGGACGCCCGAGGGCCCCTGGCTGATGGAGATGCTGCCGATGCTCAGCGTCGTGCCGGCGGGGGCCCGGATGGTCCCGTTGTTGGTCTTGGGTGATCCGGCGAGCGCGAGCTCGGTGCCGAAGCCGGTGTCGCGCGACTCGATCACGCCCTCGTTGATCACCTCGGCATAAATCACCCCTGTCCCGTCGATGATGTGATCGGGCCCGTTGGTGACCGCGACCCCGCCTGCGCTGTTGAGGAAGGCGTCGTTGCCCAGCCCGCCGGCGAGGCGGAGCGTGCCCGTCCCGGAGAGGGTGAGGTTCGCGTTGAACTGGATGTACGAGTCGAGGGTGCTTGTCGTCGGGTTGAGGTTGATCAGCCCGTTGTTGACGCTGTCCGCATGGATGAAGAACGCCCTCCCCTGCGGGATGTCGAGCGTTATCCCCGCCCCGACCGTGAGGCCGAGGATGCCGGGGGAGATGTCGAGCGTCACCACGGCCCCCGACGGCGACAGCAGCAGGGCGTTCTCCCCTGTGTTGTCGGGCACATTCTGCGGGTTCCAGTTGAGCGGGTCGCTCCAGACGCCCGATCCGGCGTTCCAGAACAGATCCGCCTGACCGTTCACGCCCGTCGCGAGTCCGGCGAGCACCGCGATCATCGAAGCAGAACGGAACATGACTCCCCCCCCTTTCGTGGACTAAAACAGACTAACTTGAATTATATGTGCTGTTTTACTGGTCAACCTCGCACCCAGAAAAATCGGGTGTAGTATTTGGTTGATTCGAGAGGTAGGAATTGAGGTCGGAGCACGGTCATCAAGAGGCCGTGGGAGAAGTTGTCTTGCCTTCTGTTTCCTCGGCTCGGCGTCACCGCAGCGCAAGTAGGGCAGCGGATGGCAGCTGGTCCGAGTGTTCTGGTGTCTGTCCTTGCGGTCTCTGCGTGCGATCTGAACTCGCTGTGCGCGACCGGCACCAGCCCGGCACCAGCCCGAGGCCGCGGGTCGCCCTTTCGTGACGACGGCTAGCCGCGCCCGTCCCGATCCTGCTAGCCTGATGCCATGCGGGTTGCGATCACCGGGGTCACGGGGTTCATCGGGTCGACGATCGCGCGGCGGCTCGCCGACGCGGGGCACGAGGTCTGCGGCCTCGTCCGCGAGACGGGCGACTGGCAACGCGTCCAGCCGATCTGCCACCGCCTGACCTTCGGCGACCACGCCGACGAGACCGTCTTCCACGACTTCGTCGCCGGGTGCGACTGCGTGATCCACAACAGCGTGGACTGGGAATCGATCCGGGGCGGCTACACGCAACGGGGGGGCTTCCGCCGCCACCTGCTGAACAACCTGGTCGGCTCGATCCGCCTGCTCGAGCTCTCCGCCCCGCGGCAGTTCGTCTTCGTCAGTTCGATCGCGGTGCACCACGACATGCTCGAGCGGTGGGGGGGCAGGCCCGACGAGGACCACCCCCTCCGCCCCGGCACACCCTACGGCGCGTACAAGGCCGCGGTGGAGGTGCACCTCTGGGCGGAGTGCTTCGAGCGCGACCGCAACACCAGCGCCGTCCGTCCCTGCGCCGTCTACGGGCTGGACCCGAAGCTCGACCGCTCGCACGGCTACGCGATCGTGCGGCAGATCGACGAGGAGCGCGAGTACCGCAAGAAGGGCGGGGGCAAGTTCGTCCATGTGGACGATGTCGCCGCGGCGGTGACGGCGCTGGTCGGCAACGACGCGGCGAAGGGGCAGGCGTACAACCTGGTCGATTGCTACGCCCGATGGGGCGACTGGGCCCAGATGGCGGCGGAGATCATGCGCATCCGCCCGGAGATCGACCTGAGCAGCCCCGCGGAGCCCAAGAACACCTTCGATGTGAGCAAGGCGATGGCGCTGCCCGGCGTGCGCCTGGACCGTGGGCACGCGGGCATCCGCGCGCACCTCGAGGACCTGATCGGGGCGATGAAGAAGACGCAGCTGATCGGGTGAGCGGGATCGCCGATGAGCGAGCGGGCACGGAACAAAGGAGGCGTCGGGCGAAGCGGGCGCCCGCGGCGTGACCTCCGCCTCTTCGTCGCCGCATATCCGGGCAAGGCCTGGTCGGACCGGGCGATCGAGGGGCTCGGCCTGCTCGATCTGCCGCCCCATCGGGTGACGCCCGCGGAGCAGGTGCACCTGACGCTGTGCTTTCTGGGTTCCGTGGACCGGGCGCGGCTCCCGGGCATCACGGAGAGCGTCGGGCTTGCGGCGTCCGGGCTCCACGCCTTCGACCTCGATCCGACTCGGCTCATCACCCTGCCGGAGCGCGGGCCGGCGCGTCTCGTCGCCGCCGAATGCGGGGCGCCGCCGGGATTGCTCGAGCTCGTGCGTCGGCTCGCGACCCGGCTGGCATCGGCACCGCGGCCCGACCCGGCGGATCGGTTCCTGCCGCACCTGACGCTGTGCCGGTTCCGCACGCCCGCTCGTGGGTTCACACTCGACCGAACCGCAGACGACCTGGATTCGTTCCGCGTCGGCGAGATCCGCCTGATGCGGAGCGTGCTGCTGCCGGGCGGGGCGGAGCACCGCGAGATGGCGAGGTTCTGGTTGGGGTGATGGGCCGGCTTCGGTTCACCCGTGGATCTCGTCGATGCGTTGCTGGTTGTAGAACTGATCGAAGAGGCGGGGGTACGCGGCGCGGAACGCGTCCCGATCGTCCGGCCAGTCCACCTCGATGTCGGGTGTGTCGGGTTCATGGGTGTGGTCGGTGATGTCGTCATCGCCGCCGTGCTCTTCGTACGCGTCGGCCGCCACGAAGAGGAGCGGCTCACCGGTAATCGCGTCGAGGTCGTCCGCTGCTTCGCGGGTGAGCCAGTCGCAGATCGTGGATGGATCGCGGATCGCGTTCTCGAACCGCTCTCTTCCCTGAAGCAGGACGAAGGCGCAAAAGTCCTCGAACACATCGTCGCTGATGTAGCTCTCGACGAGGAAGCACGCGACGATCATGTCGTGGGTGCAGGCCCGGTGCAGCTCGTCGCGCAGTCTCTGCTCGAACGCGATGATCCTCGCGGGCGGGAGCTTGGCGAGGGCCTTCGTGATCTCGGCGGCCTTGCTGGGGTCGCGCTTCGCTTTGTCGATGAGCTTCCAGAACTCGTTGATTTCCATGCGTCTCTCTACCTTTCGGACTGCGCGAAAATGGTTGCCTCGTAGGGTCCTGTCGCGGGATGCGGATCAGCTTCCGAGTTTCTCGACCAGCACAGGCAGCACCTCCCCCGACTTCCCGCGCAGCGCGATGTCGATCGCGCCCGAGATCGGGGTCGCGTCCGGGTTCACCTCGATCGTCCGCGCCCCGGCCTCTCGCGCGAGATGAATGAACCCCGCGGCCGGGTACACGACCGAGCTCGTGCCGATCGACACGAACAGATCACACGACGCGAGGGTGTGCATCGCGGTGTCGATCGCGTCCGGCGGGAGCGCCTCCCCGAACCAGACCACGCCGGGACGGAGCGGGTCGCCCGTCTCGGGATGGAGCGGGGGATAGGTCTCGAACGCGTCGCCCGGGATCTCGGTTCGCCGCCCCGTTCGCGAGCAGCGCCAGGACATGATGGACCCGTGGAGTTCGATGACCCGCCCGGACCCGGCCCGCTGGTGCAGCCCGTCGACATTCTGGGTGAGGAGCGTGAACGCCCCGCCCCGATCCCGCGTGCGGCGCTCGATCTCCGCGAGCGCGAGGTGACCCTGGTTCGGCTCGGCTTCGAGGCACTTCAGCCGCCGCCAGTCGTACCAGCGTGTGACCATCTCGGGGTCGCGATCGAACGCCTCGGGGGTCGCGAGTGTCTGCGGGTCGAACTCGGCCCAGAGCGCCGACATGGTGTTCCCCTCGTCGTCGACGAGGGCTTCGTGGGCCTCGCGGAAGGTCGGGATCGCGCTTTCCGCCGACACGCCGGATCCGGTGAGAACAACGATGGAGCGGGCACCCCGGATCGCTTCCCCAGCGAGGGCGATCGCCTTTTCGAGCGAGTCGTCGGAATTTCGCGTGTCCTTCATCACCGCTCAGGCTATCGCGTGGATTGGCGAGTCGGGGGCCCCTCAGCCGATCAATCCGGTATGCAGACTTCAGATCTTCGTGCGACCAGGATCGTGGTCACCGAGGGGGACCTCCCCGGTCTTGTCGCGAGCGTAATCGCATCGGAGGAGACCGTCCGGGCGGACCCGCTCGCGGGTGACGCGCCCGTTCTCTGGTGCCCGTCCGCTCGATCGCTCCGAGCGGTCCGCGCGCACGGGCGGGCGCTCGGTCTCCGGGTGCTGTCGGCCGACCCGCCGATCGCGACGGGTGTTCAGCCCGGCGAGCGGGAGAACCACCTTCTGCTCCAAGCGGGGGCGACGGCGCTGCGTCATGCGTGCCCGACCATCGTCTGGCCCGTCGTGCCCCAGGGGCCGGCGCCCGATTCGCCCGCTCCGGTCGAGGCGATCGCGAACATCGTCAACCGAGCGACGCTGATGTCGCGGCTCGTCTCGCTCGACGCGGGGCAGGCGGGGATCCCGGAGGTGCGGGTCGAAACCCCGTTCGTGGACCTCAGCGACGCCCAACTCGCCGATCTCGCGTGCGATGTCGGGGCGCGATTCGAGGACTGCTGGTGGTGGGCCGATGACTCCGGGGCCGCGAGCGTCGAGCGGGCGCGGTGGGGGCCTCTGCTCCCCGTGCCCGGGTGACCGCCCGAGTGTCCAGCGGGGCCCTAAAGTGGCCTCCCATGACCGACACCGCCTCAGCCTTGCCGTTCTCCACCTCCCGCCGCGGCGCCGTGCACCGCTGGTCGCGCACGCTGATCCCGACGATGCGCGATGCGCCCGCGGATGCGGAGTTGCCCAGCCATATCTTTCTGACCCGTGCGGGCTACATCCGCAAGGTCGGCGCGGGCGTCTACGACTATCTGCCCCTGGCGAAGCGCGTGCTCACGAAGATCGAGACGATCATCCGTGAAGAACTCGACGCCGCGGGTGCGTGCGAGATGCTCGTGCCCCACATCGTCCCCATCGAGCTGTACGCGGGGACGAAGCGCGACATCGACTACGGCGACCTGCTCATGCGGTTCACCGACCGGCACGGGCGTGAGGCGGCGCTGGGCCCGACCCATGAGGAGATCGTCACCGAGATGCTCAAGGGGTCGGTGAACTCTTACAAGCAGCTCCCGCTCAATGTCTACCAGATCCAGACCAAGTTCCGCGACGAGTTCCGCCCCAGAGCGGGCCTGCTGCGCGGGCGCGAGTTCATCATGAAGGACGCGTATTCCTTCCACCTCACGCTCGAGGGCGAGGGCGGCCTCAATGACACTTACGACGCGATGTATACCGCGTATGTCAACACCTTCCGGCGCTGCCGGCTGGATTTCAGCGTGGTCGAGGCGGAGGCGGGCCCGATCGGCGGCTCGGCGAGCCACGAGTTCATGGTCAACTGCGAGACCGGGGAAGACACGATCATGGTCTGCCCGGAGAGCGGGTACGCCGCGAATGTTGAAAAGTGCGAGATCGGGGAACGCGCGTACGCGTTTGATGAGGGGCCGGTTGCCGATCTGAAAACGAATCACACCCCCGCGATGCCCGGCATCGAACTGGTCGCCGAGCATCTCGGAACCACCCCGGATGGAATGCTCAAGACCATCGTCATGCAGCCCGCGGGCGAGGTGAACGCGGATGGGAACGGCGGGCCCCGCTGGGTGCTCGCGGTCGTGCGCGGCGATCACGAGGTGAACGAAGGCAAAGTTCGCGATGCGGTCGGCTTCGCGGTGGAGATGGCCGACGAAAAGGCCGCCCGCGATGCGGGGTTCGCGATCGGGTATGTCAGCCCGCGGGCCGCGACGATGATCGAGGGCTGCATCCTCGTGATTGACCCCGACGCGTCGGGTCTCCGCGCCGATTGGGCGACCGGTTCGGACAAGGCTGACCACCACGACACCGGGTTCAACTGGACACGGGATTTTGCGGGTGAACTGCCCGCTTCGGGGTCCGCGGGTCCGGATAAGCAGGTGCAAACAGGTTCTGTAAAAGTGGCCGACATCCGCAACGCGATCTCGGGCGACCCCAGCCCCCGGGCGGCCGGCTCATCGCTCGAGGCCCGGCGTGGCATCGAGGTGGGGCACATCTTCAAGCTCGGGACCAAGTACAGCGACGCATTCGAGTTCAGCGTGCTCGACGCCCAGCAGCAGCGGCAGCCCGTGATCATGGGCTGCTACGGCATCGGCGTGAGCCGCACCATGGCGGCGTGCGTGGAGATGAGCCACGACGAGAACGGCATCATCTGGCCCGCCCCCGTTGCGCCGTACCACGCGCTGATCAGCCTGGTGAAACCCGAGGACGAAGCGAGCCAGCAGGCCTGCGAACAGATCGCCCGCGAACTCAGCGAGCGGGGGGTCGATGTGCTGGTCGACGACCGCAAGGAACGCCCCGGCGTCAAGTTCAAGGACGCCGACCTGATCGGGATCCCGGTGCGGGTGACGATCGGACCCAAGACGCTCGAGAAGGGCGGTGCGGAGGTCAAGCACCGGCGCGAGGACGGATTCGGGGAACTGGTCACGATCGATGATGTCGCCGAGCGGGTTTCTGTACGCTTGCGGGATGCCTGAGCACGCCGAGAACCCGCGCCGTTCCCGATCGCCGCTAAGCCGCATACCGCTTCTGTGCGTGCTCTCGCTGATCGCGATGCTGCCCTGGCCGGCCGCGGGTACCGCATTGCTGCGTAGTCAATTCGATGATTGGAGCGAAGCGATCTTCATGCTGGGGGGCGTCACCGCGATCCCGGCGATGATCGTCGCGGTCTTCGGCGCACCTGACAGCGTTTATGTTGCGATCATGGTGATCGTCTGGGTCGCCGCGTGGATCGCGCCGCCGTTCATCTGGTTGCGGCGAACACCGAGGCTCGGACGAGTGCTGGTGGTTCTTGGATCCCAGTCGGCGTTCTCGCTGGTCCAGGCGATGATGGGCGTGATGCTCGTGATCGGGAAATCTGTGTAGCCGATGAGTAAACTTGTATGAGAACTTCCTTATACGCGTGCTCGACCGATACCTGAAGAAGCAGTCGGTCATCATGGTCTGCTATGGCATCGGCGTGAGCCGAACCATGGCGGTCTGCGTCGAGATGAGCCACGACGAGAACGGCATCGTCTAGCCGCCCCCGTCGCGCACTACCACACGCTGGTTAGCCTGGTGAAGCCCGAGGACGAGGCGAGCCGGGAGGCGTGCGAGACGATCGCCCGCGAGCTCGCCGATCGCGGCGTGGATGTGCTGGTCGACGACCGCAAGGAACGGCCCGGCGTGAAGTTCAAGGACGCGGATCTGATCGGGATCCCGGTGCGGGTGACGATCGGACCCAAGACCCTCGAGAAGGGCGGGGCGGAGGTCAAGGGCCGACGGGAGGACGGGTTCGGCGAGACCATTGATGTTTCGGCTGTCTCACAGAAGATTGTGGCGAAGCTTACTGATTCCTGATCGAGCTGATGCCTACATTGTTCATGGATCGCGTGGGGCAATTGACTGCGGGCTTGTATCTGCAGGATCATCACTCGCGATGTCTTTCTCGGGTACCACAGTCCATGTCGTTCGTACTTCCGCGTCGGATATGCCCGGAATAACACGGACTCTAAGGTACTCGGCAGAGTTGATCTGAAGCAGGTCGCGGTCATACTCCCACAAATATTCATCCCGAAGATCGAGATCATGCGGGGCGATGGACTTTACTCCGCGAGACGAATCGGCTTGTTCGATTGCCGTAAGCTTCTTGATCAGTTCTTCCTTTGCTTTATCGGTTACCCAGATCCTTTTGCGAATCTGAATAACTCTTTCCTTCTGAGGATCGTCTAGGATCTCCGCTTGAAACCGCGCGGAGACAGAGCCGATTTCATCTGAAATTGGGTACTCAGTGTCGAATTCGACGGTCTCGCCAGCGGAGAATGCCCAACCATACCCGTCCAGGTATGGCTGGATCTTCCTCGCGAATATCTCTCGAATGAATTGCTCATTACGAGTTGCATTTGCGAACCTGGCTCGCATCGCTTCGCCGTCAGTGATTCTCCCTTGCTCCACATCCTGATTGATCACGGAATTCGATATTGCGGCGATCTGATTGCGTAACTGACGCCAATTCGGTACCTGCGTGATCTTGGTGTGCTCATCGAGCAGTAGATCAACGCGAAATACCAAGTCCGACTCCGTCAGGCCAATCGATGCGATATCACGAGCTTCGGTTCCGGCTGCCTCTATCATGCGAGCTTTGAGGAGTTGGCCGCGAGTCGGCTGTCTGACTGGGAATGTGACCCGGATCCGGGATTGAGAGACCAGCGCCGGAAGGTCGTCCTGTTTGAGCGTACGCTCGACCTGAAGCTCGATTGATGTCCCTCTCTCAATGCCCCAGACCGAGATAAATCGTGTTGCCGGAGATGATGCAATCGACAGCAGTAGAATGATGAAAGGGGTAAGCACTGCTCTCTCCTTTTTATCCATCAATTTCGTTATCGTTCACCGTCAACCGCACCGGATGCCCAAACCACGAATTCTCCCCGTTCGGCCCAGGGTAATGGTCCGCGTGGGCCTTCACGACATCCGCCATCGTGCCGTCTTCGGGCGCCCATCCGCCGTTGACATCCGGGAAGTCGATGGCGCAGTTCTCGCACTTCTTGTCCGAGCGGAACCGGATCGGGCACCAGAAACTCTCGACATTCCGCAGCATCTCGGTGCCCAGCGACCACACGCCTGTCATCCAGTCGCAGTACAGACACCAGATCAGGTCATGCCCGACGAGGCCCTCGAACTTGTGACGGCTCACATTCACCCACTCGGCCGTGCGGTATTTGGGCAGCCGCACCCACCAGGTGAGCGGGGGGTAGACGAAGTACTGCCCGAGCCGCGCCATCGCGAAGATGGGCACGGCCCACGCCGTCCACCAGACCGCCAGATGGTTCCGGAAGGGCCCGACCGCGGTATTGATCTGGCTCACCAAGCGCGGGCCTTGAAGGTGCTTGCGGTTCGCGAACTCGTGGAGCTTGGTCCAGACGATCAGGGCGACCGACTGCCCGACGATCGCGGCCGCGAGGCCCAGCAGCGATGCGAGCCAGGGATTGGCGTCGGTGGCCTGGGCCGTCACGATCGGTCCGGCGAGCAGGGGGGCGACGGTGAAATAGAAGATCCAGACATCGAGCCCCGGCGCGCGGGTGAACCAGTCCGCGAGATTCCTCAGACCGATCACGCCCAGTATGTGGAGCAGGCCCGCAGCGAGCAGAAGGGCGGTCGCGGTGCCCCCGGAGACGATCAGCAGTGTCAGAATCATGACACGAGGCTATCGGGCGAAGAGGACCCGTGTGCGGCGTGATCCGGGTTGCCACGATCACTCATCCGTCCCCCCCCCTGTTCTTGGCATCCCAGATCTTGGGCTCCCAGAGTTCGACCTTGTTGCCGTCGGGGTCGAGGATCCAAGCAAAAACACCGTTCTCGTGGGTCTCGGGTCCTTTGATCGGTTTCACGCCTTTCTCGGCAAGATGCGCAAGCAGCGGCTCAATCTCGTCAACCCGGTAGTTGATCATGAACGATGCGGAACTGGGCTCGAACCACGCGGTGTCCGCTTTCGCGGCGTGCCAGACGGTGATTCCGCCGTCCTCCGCTTGGTCGTTCTTCCACTCAAGGACTCCGCCCCCGAAGTCCTGGAGCGGCATTCCAAGGCAGTCGCGGTACCACGCGCTGAGCGCCGCGGGATCACCTTTTGCCTTGAAGAACACGCCGCCGATCCCGGTGACCTTTGCCATGCTGCCTTCCTCCCGTGTGGAATCGCAATGAAGCTTGCAAGCTGGTTTGCGACCTCGCCGGTCTTTCCGGCGCCCTTGTGTTTTACGGAACATATATTCTCGGACCTAGCGGGTACTGGTCGGGGCCTGGTTCGTCGAGGCGACCCGAATCGCGTATCGACTCGCGAAAGCTCACCGATCGAGAGAATGTGTCCGCGAATCGGGCCTGCCTCGCCGTGAGTTCCCGGATTCGATTGTCGCTTGAGTTCCGTCTACCGGCCTGTTCTGGACCGGTGCGTACGCCGTCTCCCGGCGTTACGCTGGCATCGCGCGAACGCGATCCCGGGATGCGGTCGGGGTGCGAGGGAAGGAAGCCATGCCGAGCGGTCCACGAACACAGCAGAACCGGCAGTTTGCGATCGCGACCTCGCTCCCGGACGACAAGCTTCTCTTCCGGCGGATGGCATACCGAGAGACACTCGGGCGGCCCTTCGAGATGGACATCGAGGTGCTCAGCGAGGATACCGCGGTCGATGCGAACGCGTTGCTCGGCGAGAACATCACCGTGCGGTGCGAACTGCCGAACCTTGAGAACAAGACCCGGTATTTCAACGGGGTCGTGTCGTCCGTCAGTCAAGGTGGGATGGAATCGGGGCTCGCTTCCTATCGCCTGCGGGTTGTTCCGTGGATCTGGTTCCTCTCCAAGTCCAGCGATTGCCGAATCTTCCAAGAAATGACGGCGGTCGACATCATCAAGCAGGTCTTCAGAGATCTGGGCTTCACCGATTTCCGCGAGTCTCTTTCAGCGAGCTATAGGACTTGGGAGTATTGCGTCCAGTACCGGGAAACAGCGTTCGCGTTCGTCAGCCGGATCATGGAGCAGGAAGGGATCTACTACTACACCGAGCACGAGGACGGGAAGCACACGATCGTGCTTATCGACGACGCCGCGTCGCACGAGAAAGATCCCGACTACCAGAGCATCGGGTTCCGGCCCTTCGACGCCGTTCTGCGCGATTCGGAGCTGATCCACGAATTCTCGTTCACGCGATCGGTCCAGCCGGGCGCGTTCGCGCAGACGGACTTCGACTTCACGGCCCCAACCAAGGATCTGCTTACGAAATCCGCCGCCAGCCGAGAGCACGAGATGGCGGAGTTCGAGCTCTTCGATTTCCCGGGCGAGTACGCCGAGGCGGGCGAGGGCGATCGGTACACGGCTGTCCGGCTCGACGAGCACCAGAGCCGCCACGCGATCGCGAGGGGGAAGGGCGATACACGGGGAATCAAGGTCGGCCGCGTCTTCGGGCTCGTGGATCATCCGATCGAGGCTCAGAACGCCGACTACATGATTACCGAAGCTATCATCACTGCTGAGTCCGATGCGTTCGGGGCTGTCGCGGACCAAAGCGGCGGCGCATCGGAAGGGATGACCGTGGAGTTCGCGTGCATCCCGGCGGAGCAGCAGTTCCGCCCCGCCCGGGTTACCCCCCTGCCGTTCGTCCGAGGCCCGCAGACCGCGATCGTCGTTGGGCCCAGCGGTGAGGAGATCCACACCGACGAGCACGGTCGCGTCAAGGTGATGTTCCATTGGGATCGCGAATCGCAAGCGGACGAGACCAGCTCGTGCTGGATCCGCGTTTCGCAGGAGTTCGCGGGCAAATCCTGGGGTTCGATGCAGATCCCCCGTGTCGGGCACGAAGTCATCGTCTCCTTTCTCGAAGGGGATCCCGACCGCCCGCTGATCACCGGACGGGTGTACAACGGCGACAACAAGCCCCCGTACGCCCCGAAGACCTTCGGAACGGTCACAACCTGGAAAACCAATTCATCAAAGGGGGGCGGCGGTTTCAACGAACTCCGCTTCGAGGACAAGAAGGACGAGGAGCAGGTTTTCCTGCACGCCCAGAAGAATCTGGATATCCGCGTGCTGGGCGATCGATTCGAGACCGTCGTCGGCAGCATGCACCTCGTCGTTGAAACGGACCGATTCGAGCATGTCCAGAACGAGCGGCATGTCATCGTCGATGCGGACGATTTCGAGACCTTCTCGAAAGACCG
Source organism: Phycisphaerales bacterium UBA7812 (assembly GCA_002480345.1). GTDB lineage: Bacteria > Planctomycetota > Phycisphaerae > Phycisphaerales > UBA1924 > UBA1926. Next base: position 15,426 of record DLBY01000073.1, read on the forward strand.
GCATGTTGATGTCGCCGGACAGCAGGCGGTGAAAATCGGTGATGTGTTCTCGCTCGATGTCGGGGGCGACTCGATCCTTTCGACCGGCGGCGACCACAAGATCGAAGCCACCGGTGAGTTGCACATCAAGGCCTCCAAGATCGTGCTCGAGGGAAGCCAGGGGATATCCCTGAAGTCCGGTTCCTCAGAGGGGGTCTGGGATTCCAGCGGCGTCAGCCTGAAGGGATCGCAGGTCGTTGCTGACGGCCAGCAGGTCAAACTCGCGTCCGGGCCGGGCTCATCCGCCTCGCCTGCTCAGCCCGGGTCCGTGGTGACGCCGACCGCCGCAACCGCGGCTGAGAACGCGGACGATGCCGACCCGGGCGAGGTCGCGGAGGTCAAAGCCAAGCAGAAAGAAACCAAGACGGGCAAGTACGGCGCCGCGAAGACCACGCCCTACAAGCCCCCCGCGGAGGAAGAAGCCGAAGCGCAGGAGCGGACCTGGATCGAGATCGAACTCATCGACGAAGACGACGAGCCCGTCCCGGGCGAGCGTTATCAGATCGAGGTCGCCGACGGTCGCGTCATCCGGGGAACCCTGGACAACAAGGGGTTTGCGAGAGTCGAGGGGCTGGAGCCGGGCAATTGCAAGGTCACCTTCCCGGAACTCGACAAGGAAGCGTGGGAGCCCGCTTGATGAGCCAGGAGATCGAGCACACGGTGAGGCGGGGCGAGTGCATCAACAGCATCGCCGCCCGCTACGGCTTCTTCTGGGAAACCGTCTGGAATCACGGCCCGAACAGCGATCTGAAACGCGAGCGAGAGAACCCCGATCACCTGCTGCCGGGGGATGTGGTCGTCATCCCCGCCCTGCGGGAGAAACACGAGAGCCGCGCGACCGAGCAGAAGCACCGCTTCCGACGCAAAGGGGTGCCGATCGAACTGGTGCTGAGGATTCTCAAGGACCCGGCTGAACACCGGGTCATCGCGCTCGACCCCGACGACAACGACCCGGGGAACTACGACGATCAACCAAAGGTCATCGAGGAGGAGCCCGACCCCGAGCCCGAGGCGAACGAGGCGTACGAACTCGTCGTTGACCGCAAGAGTTTCACCGGTTCTACAGACGCCGACGGGGTGCTGAAAGCCCGCATCCCCCCCACTGCGCGCCGGGGTCGCCTCACGCTCCGAAAGGGGGCGGATGATGAGCGCGTGCTCAATCTGAATCTGGGCGACATGGACCCTGTCGATGAGCCGATCGGTGCCGCGAAGCGCCTCATGAACCTCGGCTACAGGTGCCGCCCGGACACCGAATTGACTTCCGGGCTCCGAGCGGCGATCCGCGCGTTCCAGACCGACCAGGAACTCGACGAGACCGGCGATCTTGACGACAAGACCAGGGACGCCCTGGTCCAGGCGCACGGCAGCTGAGCCGGCGGGCGCGGGAAGGGGCACACGCCGGTGGCGACCAAGAAGATCAAGATCAGCTTCGAACAGCTCCGTTGCCTGCGGGACTCGACTGTCTTCGGGGCCGCGAAGTGGTCGTTCAGCGCGACCGTGGATGGGCAGAAGATCGGCGACGCGAAAAAGCGCTTCACCGTCAAACCGGGCACGCTGGTCTCCCTCGGATGGTCGCACGAGGTCGATGTCTCGGGCAAGAAGGGCGGCGAGTTCGTCGAGGTCGTGTTCCGCGCCGAGGAGCACGGCGTCCTCTTCAAACCCGACCAGGGCACGGTCCGTCTGAAGTTCCATTATCCATTTCAGCGCGAACTCGAGCATGTGTTCTTCGGTTCACCGGGCGGCATCATCAGCAAGACGCAGAACTTCATGCTCTCGGTCAGGATGGAGATCACCGACGCGGACGACACCGCGCCCGACATGTCGGGGGTGCCCACCGGCAAGAAGGGCGCCGGGGATACCGTGACCACCGTCGCGGGCACGGGCCTTGTCCCCCGTGTCGAGATCAGCCCGGTCGTGCCCGTGCTCCAGGGCGATCAGGTCCCCCCACGCCCCGATTTCGACGCGATCGTTCCCCACGGGAAGGACACGAAGGCCGCGAAGCCCATCAAGCTCGCGGGCTCGCTGGATCTCAACGCGTTGCCCAACCCCGCCCTGATCCCCGTCATCAAGCCGACCGAGAACGACTTCAAGAAACGGTGCGCCCGCCTCTCGGTGACGCACATCCGTCCCCACAACGCGGACACCTCGCAATTGCGTTGGGTCGTCAAGAAAGGGCCGGTCCAGTTCCACGGCGAAACCAAGGGCCGCGAGGAGGTCCTCGCCTACGGAACCGCGGAGTCCGACGAACCCGCGGAGATCGAGCTGCGCTGGGGGGACCCCGAGGGCCCGCTGCTCTGTAAATTCAGGGCGTGGGTCGGCAAGGTCAAGTACATCCCCACCCGTGCCACGCTCGTGGTCGGGAGCACGATCGGCGCGACGCCGAGATGCACGCCCGCGGATATCCACCGGCATATCCAGCTCGCGAACATCCTGATGTACCAGTCCGGGCTGCTGCTCGTGCCCGATCACGAGACCGAGACCTGGGACGGCGCCAAGGCGAGCGTCGGCAACCCGGGCGTCTACACGATCAAGACCAACGACAACACCCTGACCATCGGCGTGAACGACAACATCCCGCCCCACCCGATGCGTTTGAATTTTCGGCCCGGCGCGATGCACCTGGTCTATATCAAGTCGCTCAGTTCCGCCGGCGCTGCGGGGGTCGCGGTGGATCGCCCGAAGTTGCTCGGGGCGTACGAGTCGATCGAGGGCACACCGAGCACCTCGTGGGTCCCCCCGACAGGCGTTGCGCCCGACAAGGCCTCGAAGAAGGTCACCATGAAGACCATGCCCGCGTCCGATCCGCGGACCTCGAAGAAGGACCAGGACTACCTCAAAGCAAGGAAGAAACTCGACCCCGGGTTCCCGGACGACGCGTTCCAGTCACTGTATGGGTGCATCATGCCCGACTACACGCCCCCCAACGACGAGGACTGGCCCCAGACCCTCGCCCACGAAGTCGGGCATGTGCTGGGCCTGAGGCACCGTGGGAATCCACAGACCGACCCCGCGAACGGCAAGGTCGGTTCCAACGACGAAGTCAACGGGAACGGGGGCAAGGGTCACCCCTGGCTCGAGAATGTCATGTCGTACGGCTACACGCAGAGCCAGGATTTTGACCTGCTCCAGACCCGCGTCATCCGGAAGCACCCGTCGGTCATCGATGAGATTCCCAAACCCAAACCCAAACCCAAGCCGAAGCCCAAACCAGCGAACGAGAAGCTCAAGGATCTCCAGAAGCGGCTGGGCGTTCCCGAATCAGGAG
>DLBY01000103.1:0-21617 GCA_002480345.1 Phycisphaerales bacterium UBA7812
TCGACACCGTCGAGCTGGTCATGGAGTTCGAGGACGAGTTCGAGACTTCGATCCCCGACGACAAGGCCGAGCAGATCAAGACGGTCGGGCAGGCGATCACCTTCATCAAGGAAGCCCACGGGCTCGACTGATCCCGATCGCGACGGACACCCCATGACAAGCCAGACGGATCACGCTGCAACCGATCCCCGGGGCCGGGACGCTTCGGCGCGCCACCGCGTCGTCATCACCGGTGCGGGCGCCATCACCTGTCTCGGGGACGATGTCGCCTCGACTTGGGAGGCGATGCGCGACGCCCGCTCCGGGATCGCGCACTACGAGACGCCCCCGTTCGAGGCGTACCCGGGTGAATGGGCGGTCAAGATCGCGGGCGAGGTCAAGGCGCTCGACACCAGCGGCTATCTCGAGCACCGCGAGGCGAAGAAGCTCGATCGTTCGACGCTCTTCGGCATGGGCGCCGCCCACCAGGCGGTCGCCCAGTCAGGGCTCGACTTCGGAACGATGAACGGTGAACGCTGCGGCGTGGTCATCGGGTCGGGCATCGGGGGCATCGGCACCATCGAGGACAGCCTCAACGCGCTGCGCGACAAGGGCGCCAGGCGGGTCAACCCGTTCACCGTGCCCAAGCTCATGGTGAACGCGACCGCGGGCAATGTCTCGATCAAGTACGGCCTGCAGGGCCCCGCCTCGGCGCACGCGACGGCGTGCGCGTCCTCGGGGCACGCGATCGGGGACGCGATGCGGTACATCCGGCGCGGGGACTGCGATGTCATGCTCGCGGGCGGGGTGGAGGCGGCGATCACCCCCCTCTGCGTCGCGTCGTTCAGCGTGATGAAGGCCCTCTCGGCGCGCAACGACGAGCCCGAGAAGGCGAGCCGACCCTTCGACACGGGCCGCGACGGCTTCGTGATGGCGGAGGGCGGCGCAATCTTCGTTCTCGAGAGTCTTGAGCACGCGACGGCGCGGGGCGCGGAGATCCTCGCGGAACTGGTCGGGTTCGGCAATTCGTGCGACTCCCACCACATCACCGCCCCCGACCCCAACGGGATGGGTGCGACCCGCTCGATGAAGTGGGCGATGCGTGACGCGGGGATCGAACCGGGCGAGGTCGATTACATCAACGCGCACGGCACCTCGACTCCCCTGGGCGACGAGGCGGAGGTCGCGGCGGTGCTGGGCCTGTTCGGCGACCACGCCCGCAAGAGCGCGGGCGGCTCGCTGCTCATGAGCTCCACCAAGGGCGTGCACGGGCACGCGTTGGGTGCCTCGGGCGCGATCGAGATGATCGCGTGCCTCCACGCGGTGCGCGACGGGGTCATCGCCCCAACGGCGAACCTGGAGAACCCAGACGAGTCGTTCGACATCGACCTGGTCGCGCGGGAAGCCCGCGAGCGGCCCGCCCGCATCGCGATGAACAACACCTTCGGGTTCGGCGGGCACAACACCACGCTCATCCTCAAGCGTTTCGAGGGCTGACGCGGCCCACGGGCGGGTCCCGCCCGGCGCGGCACGCGGCTTGCGTTTCTCATCTCCCGGTCAAGTTCCGCGCACATCCTGCCGATGCGCGCGTCGCCTCTGCGCTGGGAGCCGCCTGATGCCCACCAAGCCCGAACACCTGCACCGTCTCGAGGTCCCCGTCATCGTGGAGTTGGGGCACCGCACCATGCGGCTGCGCGAGGTCATGGGTCTGCTCCCCGGAGCGATCATCGACCTGCACCGCGACGCGGAGGAAGAGCTCGAGCTGCTCATCAACAACCAGGTCATCGCGACAGGAACCGCGGTGAAGGTGGGCGAGAACTTCGGGATCCGTCTGACCGCAGTCGGGAGCGCCGACCAGCGGGCCCAGAGCATGTCCGTTGCGGACGAGACACCGGGCGAGGACGACGCCGCGGCTCTCGCGGAGGCGTTCCTCTCGGGCCAGGACATCTGAGCACCGCGGGATCGGCGCACGAAAAAGGCCCGGGATCGAGCCGGGCCTTTGTGGGATTGCGCCGTGAGCGGTTCGATCAGCGGTTGAAGTCGATGCCGCGCACGCCGTCGCGGGTCGCCCAGAAGAACGCGGGGTAGGTGCCGATGCCGCCCGACCCGCCGTTCTCGAGCCCGTCGTCGGCCATCGAGTAGGTGCGGAGGATGCTGTCCGCTGGGTTCCAGACATGGGTGGGCGTCAGGACGCGCTGCTCGACGGGGAGGCTGCGCTCGAGCTCGACCTGCGTGTGCAGTTCGCCCATGTCCACGGTCGTGACGCTCCCATCGACGGTGACGACCGCGGTGTCAGCCCCCGGGTTGTGCCAGGTCGGGGGCTTCTTCACGGTGCGGCTGAGGGCGGCGATGATGCCGGTTTCCGTGCGCTGTTTCTTGGTGGTGTCGAAGCGTTCCCACATCATGACCTTGCCCGAGGGCTGGACGACGCGGTCGACGCGGTTGCGCGAGACGAGGGCGTTGGGGGCACTGCCGACGCCCGAGCGGGGCTGCATGCCCTCGACATAGCGCTCGGGGGCGAACCAGAAGGTGGGGGAGTAGACATACGAGGTGTCCCAGATGATGTCCTCGAAGCCGTACTGGTTGCCCGCGTCGAACTGGGCGAAATCGAGGAACCGCAAGTAGGGATCGGGGTCGTTGGGCGCGAACTGGACTTCGCTCGCCCAGTCGCCCTCGGAGATCCAGCCCCCGACGAGGCTGTACCAGTGGAAGGCGTACATCTCGCTGTAGTAGTTGGAACCGTCGCCGACGAAGACGAAGTACCCGTCCTGAGCGGGATCGAAGCGCGGCTTGGTCGCGTAGGCCCAGCCGAAGCCGCCGTTGTACCAGGCGGGTCGGTTCTGGGGGGTGAAGTTCTCGTTGAACGGGTTGATAAAGGAATCCGAGAAGGCGTTGGTGTAGGTCGCCTGCACCTGCCCCAGCGAGCGGAGGTTGGCCTGGCTGACGAGCTGCATCGCGGAGTTGCGCGCCTGCCCCAGCACGGGGAGCAGGATGCCGATGAGCAGCGCGATGATCGCGATGACGACCAGCAATTCGATGAGCGTGAAACCGGCTGGGCGCCGGCAACGGCGTGAGAACTTCACGGGCATGAGAGACCTCGGTTTCTGAGCGTCGCGAGAAAGGACGCTTCCGATGGGGACCGGCACGAGCAGCCGGGCGAGCCCCACCCCACAGGTGAATAACCCGAGCAGGATCGTAACACACCCTCGGGGCGCTGCCAAGCCTCAAATCGGTCAGGCGGGGCGTGTGGGCGCACAGATCGTGCCGCGCAGTCGGGGCAGGCCCCCCAGCCGGCGCAGATGTTCGGGTTTGCTTCGCCCCGAGGCGCGACCCGGGCCCAAGCCGCGGGGGGCAACGGGCCGATACCCTTTCCTTACATGGCACGCGATCTTCCCATCGGTAACGGCGACCTGCTGGTCAACTTCGACGAGTTCTATCAGGTGCGCGATATGTACTACCCCCGGGTGGGCGCGCCGAACCACACGCTCGGGCATGTCCAGCACTTCGGGGTCTGGGCGGACGGCGACTTCGCCTGGGTCAGCGAGGAGGGCTGGACGCGGTCGCTCGCGTACGCGCCCGACTCGCTGGTCACCGCGGTCACCCTGCGACACGAGAAGCTCGGCATCGAGCTGATCTGCAACGACACGGTGGACTTCCACGAGCCCGTCCACTTCCGTCGGGTGCGCTGCCGCGATCTGCTGGGCAAGGACCGGGATGTGCGCATCTTCTACCACATCGACCTGTCGATCGACGGGTCCCCGGTGGGGGACACCGCGAACTACGACCCGCAGACCGACGCGGTCGTGCTCTACAAGGAGAAGTCCTACTTCCTGTTCAACGAGATGCGGGAGGGCGAGGTCGGCATCGACCACTGGGCGATCGGGCACAAGAAGATCGGCGGCGCCGAGGGCACCTGGCGCGACGCGGAGGACGGCGAGCTGGGGCGCAACGCGATCAGCCAGGGCTCGGTCGACGCGACGGTCGGGTTCAACCTCGCGGTCCCGGCGGGGGGCGAGGCGGAGGTCGTCTCGTGGATGGCGTGCGGCGAGAGCTACAACGAGGTGCGCGAGCTCAACGACCGGGTGATCGAGAAGGGGCCCGGGAAGATGATCGCGCGCACCGAGGCCTACTGGCGCCTCTGGTGCAACAAGGAGCAGCGCGACTGCTCGCCGCTCCCCGACGCGGTCCGCGACCTGTTCAACCGCTCGCAGCTCATCATGCGCACGCAGATCGACAACGGCGGGGCGATCATCGCGGCGAACGACTCGGACATCGCCCAGTTCGGGGGCGACCACTACTCGTACTGCTGGATGCGGGACGGGGCGCTGGTCGCGCAGGGGTTGATCCTCACCGGGCAGAGCGAGCTGAGCCGCTCGTTCTTCCGCTACGCGGAGCGGTGCATCGAGGACAGCGGGTATTTCCTGCACAAGTACACCCCGAGCGGGGCGCTCGCGTCGAGCTGGCACCCCTGGATCATCAACGGGGAGCCCGTGCTGCCGATCCAGCAGGACGAGACGGCGCTGGTCCTCTGGGCGCTGCGCAAGCACTACGAGTACTACCGGGATGTCGAGTTCATCAAGCCGATGTATTCGCGGCTGGTGACCCACCCCGCGGAATGGATGATCTCCTACCGGGACAAGAACGGGCTGCCCAAGCCCTCGTGGGACCTCTGGGAGGAGCGGCGCGGGATCCACACCTTCACCGTCGCGTGCACGATCGGCGCCCTCGAGGCGGCGGCGGAGTTCGCGAGCGACTTCGGGGAGCCCGAGCGGACGAGCCGCTTCCGCGCCGTCGCCGACGAGATGCGGGTCGCGCTCCGCCGGCACCTCTGGAACGCGGAGGAGGGGCGTTTCGCGCGGCTCGCGACGGTCGAATCGGACGGCTCGTACCGCCTCGACATGACCCCGGACTCCGCGAACTTCGCGCTCTGGGCGGTGGGCGGGCTGAGCCCACGCGACGCGGATATCGAGGCGGAGATGGAGGCCCTGCGGACGAAGCTCGAGGTCAAGACCGAGGTGGGCGGATTCGCGCGCTACCGGCGCGACTATTACCACCAGGTCGAGGCGGAGGACATCGACACGGTCCCGGGCAACCCGTGGGTGATCTGCACGCTGTGGCAGGCCTGGTACGCGATCGAGCGCGCCACGACGCTCGAGGAACTCAACGAGGCGATGCCCTACTTCGAGTGGTGCGTCGAGAAGGCGGAGGAGAGCGGGGTGCTCGCGGAGCAGTACCACCCCTACAGCGGCGCGCCGATGAGCGTGAGCCCGCTGACCTGGAGCCACTCGACCTTCGCGACGGTGTGCGTGCGCTACCTCGACCGGCACCGCGAGTTGAGCCTGCTCAACGGCGTGCGCGAAGCGGTCGCCTCGCTCTGACGAAGACAGGCCGTCGGGTGTTCAGCGGCGGTGCGCGAGCAGCGCAGCCGCGATCGCGGATCCCGCGGCGGTGAGCAGCATCAGCCCGAGGATGATCCAGACGCCCCATTCGTGGTCGGCGAACGGCAGGTTGTCGAAGTTCATGCCCCAGACGCCCGCGATGAGCCCAAGCGGGAGAAAGACCGTCGCGACGGCGGTGAGGCGCGCGCTCTGCCGGGTGGCACGCTCGCCCGCGAGGACGGTGAGCTCCTCGTACGCGGCGGAGGCTCGATCGCGGATCTCGTCGATGCCGTCCACGATGCGCGCGGCGCCGTCCATCGCGTCGAGCGCCAGCATCTGGTCCGCTCTGCTGAACCAGGGGGGCGCCGAGCGGGCGAACTCACCCAGCACCTCGCGCTGGGGCTGGATGTAGCGCCGGATCTGGATCGCGCTGCGGCGGATCCCCGCGATCTCGTTGCGGAGCTCGGTGTCGTGCTCGCCCGACGCGAGGGACGATTCCGCGTCGTCCATGCGCTCGTCCATCCGCGCGAGCACCGGCAGCAGACGGTCGCTGAGTCCCGACGCGAGCCGGCTCACGAACTCGGCGGAGTCCCGCGGGCCGGAGCCCTTGAGCAACGCGTCGCGCATGGACGCGATCGTCGCGATCTTCCGGCGCCGGAGCGTCACGATCCGGTGCTCGTCGATCCAGACGCGGACGGAGACCATGTCCTCCACCGCGGCGCCCTCGTTGAGGTTCGCGCCGCGGAGGATGATCACAAGGCCCGCGACATCGCCCCCGTCGCCCGCGAAGTGGGCGAGGCGCGGTCGCGGGTCGTCGCTGAACAGCGCGGGGAGCGCCGCGTCGGGGATGCGGGCGTGCGCCTTGAGCCAGGCCCGCGCTTTCGGCGCGGTGCGTTCGAGGTGGATCCAGAGGTCGCCGGCCTCCGCGTCGCCCAGCGGGTCGGCCTCGAGCGCCTCCCACGCGACGCTCGTGCCTTGGCCGTTGCCGTGCAAACGGTACGCGCCCAGCAGCCCTCCGCGATAGTCGAGGGCGTCGTTTCTTGCGTCGGGCGGGGGCACGGGTTTACCTCCGCTTGCGTCGGGGCTTTTCCACGACCTTGCCGGTGCCCTTGACGATGCGCCCGATGGTGTGCACGCGTTCGCCCATCTTCGCGAGGCGCTTCGCGGTCGCGTCGGCGAAATTGGGGCGGACGATCAGGCAGTAGCCGATGCCCATGTTGAAGACGCGGCGCATCTCCGCCTGCTCGACATTCCCGCGCTCCGCGAGGAAGCGGAACACCGGGGGCGTCTCCCAGGCGCCCCAGTCGATCTCGGCGTTGACATCACCCGGGAGCGAACGCACCAGGTTGCCCGCGAGCCCCCCCCCCGTGATGTGCGCCATCCCCGTGATCACCTTCTTCACCTTGTACGCCCGCTGGGCGCGCACGATGGGCTGGGCGTAGATCCGGGTCGGGGTGAGGAGGACCTCGCCCAGCGTCCGGCTCGCGTCGAGCTCGGGGTAGACCTTCCCCAGATTGAGTTTGCGGGCGGAGACGATCTTGCGCACCAGCGTGAACCCGTTGCTGTGCAGGCCGTCGGATTCGAGCCCGAGCACGACATCCCCGGGTTCGACGCGGGTCGCGTCCATCGCGCGGCTGAGCTCCACGACCCCGAGCGAGAAGCCCGCGAGGTCGTAATCCCCCGCCTTGTAGACATCGGGGAGTTCGGCGGTCTCGCCCCCGACGAGGGCGCAGCCCGCGATCTCGCAGCCCTTTGCGACACCCGCGACGAGGCGTTCGATCATGACGGGGTCGACCTTGTGGATGCCGATGTAATCCAGGAAGAGCAGGGGCTCGGCACCCTGGACGATCAGGTCGTTGACATTCATCGCGACGCAGTCGATGCCGACGGTGTCGTGCACGCCCGTCTCGATCGCGAGGATGACCTTGGAGCCCACGCCGTCGGTGCAGGCGACAAGGACCGGGTCTCGGTAGTTCCGCCTGAAGAGCTGCTCGTTAAAATCGAGGCGGAAGAGGCCCGCGAAGCCCCCGGGGTTGTCGATGACGCGGGGCCCGTGCGTGCGCCGGATGTGCTGCTGGATCCGCCTGACGGCTTCGTCCCCCGCGTCGATGTCAACGCCGGAGTCGGCATAGGTGAGCGGTTTCGGGCGCGCGGTGCTGGGCATCGGCAGAGTTTAGCGCCCGGGCGAGGGCAAGCCGCGGGGGGCGGGAAGAGGCTCAAGGGATTGATGACGGCGTGCGGTGGTGTGCGCGGGCGCGGGCGGCTACCCTCATGGTCCACGCGAGCCGGTTTGATCCGGCTTTGCGGATAAACGGATCAAGCGTGTCTGGGCGCGTCGAGCGTCTGGCGCGCACAGCAACACACCGGTCTCAGGAGCCGACATGGGCAGCCACCTCTTTACTTCCGAATCTGTCTCGATGGGCCACCCCGACAAGATCTGCGACCAGATCTCCGACGCGATCCTCGACGCGATGATCGCGAAGGACCCGCACTCGCGCGTCGCGGTCGAGACGATGGTCGCGACCGGTCTGGTCGTTGTCGCGGGCGAGGTGACGACCGAGACCTATGTCGATATCCAGGATGTCGTCCGCTCGACGATCCGCGATATCGGGTACACGGATTCGCGGCTGCACTTCGCCGAGGAATCGTGCGCCGTGCTCGTCGCGCTCAACAAGCAGAGCCCCGACATCGCGCAGGGCGTGGACAAGGAGGGCGCGGGCGACCAGGGCATGATGTTCGGGTTCGCGTGCCGGGAGACGGAGGAGCTCATGCCCCTCCCGATCCAGCTGAGCCACCGTCTGGTGGAGCGGCACGCGCAGGTGCGCCGGGAGCAGATCATCCCGGGGCTGCGCCCCGACGCGAAGAGCCAGGTCACGATCGAGTACGAGAACGGGAAGCCGCGGGCGGTGGACACCGTCGTGATGTCCACCCAGCACGACCCGAGCTGGACGGGGGAGAGCCAGCAGAAGAAGCTCAAAGACGAGGTCATCGAGCACATCTTCAAGCCCGTGCTGGGCGATCGCTGGAACAACGGGATCACCGTGCATGTGAACCCGACCGGCAACTTCGAGATCGGCGGGCCCCACGGCGACGCGGGTCTCACCGGGCGCAAGATCATCGTCGACACCTACGGCGGACGCGGGCGGCACGGCGGCGGCGCCTTCAGCGGCAAGGACCCGACCAAGGTCGACCGCTCCGCGGCGTACATGGCGCGGTATGTCGCGAAGAACATCGTCGCGGCGGGGCTCGCCGACGAGTGCGAGGTGCAGCTGAGCTACGCGATCGGCGTGTCCGAGCCGACGAGTGTGTTCGTGGACACCTTCGGGACCGCGAAGACCGACGAGGCGAAGATCGAGAAGGCGGTGCGTGAGGTCTTCCCGCTCACGCCCAAGGGGATCATCGAGACGCTGAACCTCCGCAAGCCGATCTATCGCCCGACCGCGCGGCACGGGCACTTCGGGCGCAAGCCCTACGAGCAGGACGGGCACACATTCTTCCCTTGGGAGAAGACCGACAAGGCGGACGCGCTCAAGACCGCCGCGGGCTGATCGCCTCATCTCTGCGGACACGCACACACACGACGCGGCTCCGAGCGAGCCGCGTTTTTTTGTGGAGTCTCTTGGGCAGGGGGTGTCTACGCCTTATCGGCGTACAGGCCGTGCAGATCGATGTAGCCCATCACTTGCGGATCGAGGAGCTCGCGCGGGATGTTGCCCCGCTTGATCGCGTTGCGGGCGTAGGTCGAGGCGGCGGGTCGGACTTCCGTTCCGACGAGGCGCGGGATCCAGACCGCGGGGTCGAGCCCGGTGCTGAGCAGCATGCTGCGGAACGCCTCCCGCGTCTCGCACGGGTCGCGGAGCATGACCGCGGGCTCGGCGAACTCGAGGATCCGCTCGTGCTCGCGCCATCGGTCGAAGGCGAGCGCCTGATCCGCGCCGATCAGGAACCGCAGCTTCGCGTTCTTGCCCGCCACGGACGCCGCCCGCTCGACGGTGTCCACCCAGAAGCTGGGTTCGTCGGCGTGCGCGCGCTCGAGTTCATCGGTCCAGATGCCGACGCGCGGCGTGTGCTGCGTCGCGAGACGCAGCATCTCGACCCGCTGCTCGTCGCTCGCCTCGGGCCCGTGCGGCTTGTGGGGGTTCCTCGCCGCGGGGACGAAGACGAGCCAGCCCTCGCGCCCGAACAACTCGTCACGGGCTTGGAGCGCGAGCTCGGTGTGCGCGAGGTGGGGGGGATCGAAGGTCCCGCCGAAGAGCAGGACGGGCAACTCCGATGGGGCGGGCCACGGGGCGATCGGCGCGCCGGGCCCCGTCTGGGACGATTGACGCGGCATGGTTTCCATACCTCATTCTACGGAATCCCCGGGTCCGAAGGAAGCACGCGGCGGATTGCCGTCCACGCCTTCGGCGGCTACCATCGCCCCTCAGCCGCGGCTCGCCCGTCAGGCTGTGTCGGCCCCATCGTCTAGTCTGGTCTAGGACACCAGGTTTTCATCCTGGTAACGCGGGTTCGAATCCCGCTGGGGTCATTTGCGATCCGCAAACGCGTCCGCCACGGACGCGTTTTTCATGCGTACGCCGGTACCAGATTTGCCTATCCGAATTGCGGCGAAGGCCCGCTCTCGATAGGGTGCGCCCTCTGAATGGGGGCCCCATGAGCACAGAGACCGAACCTGCTTCTCCGGCTTCGTCCACGCCGGGCACATCCTCCGGCACGGATGCGAGCGCGTACTGGAAAAGCAACCTCCGCTTGCTCTCATCATTGCTGGTGGTCTGGTTTGTCGTCTCGTTCGGGTGCGGGATCCTGCTGGTCGAACCCCTCAACGCGTTCCGGATCGGGGAGGCGAAGCTTGGGTTCTGGTTTGCCCAGCAGGGCTCGATCTATGTCTTCCTCGTTCTCATCGCTGTCTATGTCGTGATGATGAACCGCCTCGATCGCAAGCACGGCCTGCGGGAGGACTGAGCGATGGGAACGCTTGCGCTCGGGGCGGGCCTCGATGTCCAGGGCTGGACCTTTCTGCTCGTCGGCTTCAGTTTCGCGCTCTACATCGGGATCGCGATCTGGAGCCGGGCCGGGTCGACCAGTGAGTTCTACATCGCGGGCAAGGGCGTCCATCCGCTCGCGAACGGGATGGCGACCGGGGCTGATTGGATGTCCGCCGCGTCGTTCATCGGGATGGCGGGGATCATCTCCTTCGCGGGCTACTTCGGGTCGGTCTATCTCATGGGCTGGACGGGCGGGTATGTGCTTCTCGCCCTGCTGCTCGCGCCCTATCTCCGCAAGTTCGGCAAGTTCACCGTCCCCGACTTCGTGGGCGATCGCTACGAGAGCAGCCTGGCGCGGGTCGTCGCGGTGCTGTGCGCGATCTTCGTGAGCTTTACCTATGTCGCGGGACAGATGCGCGGCGTGGGCGTGGTGTTCAGCCGGTTCCTGGAGGTCGACATCACGCTGGGCGTGATCATCGGCACGGGGATCGTGTTCTTTTATGCGGTGCTGGGGGGGATGAAGGGCATCACCTACACGCAGGTGGCGCAGTACTGCGTGCTGATCTTCGCGTTCACCGTCCCCGCGGTGTTCATCAGCCTGATGCTCACCGACAACCCGATCCCCCAGCTGGGCTTCATCGACACGCTGGGCGGAACGGTGGGGGGCGACATCGCGCGCGGCGAGTCGATCGGCCTGCTCGAGAAGCTCGACGGGCTGAACGAGGAACTGGGCTTCGCGGCCTATACCGCGGCGCCGCAGCAGATCATCGCCCGCAGCGGGCCCAAGGGGTACACCGATGTCTTCGCGATCACGCTCGCGCTGATGGTCGGCACGGCGGGCCTGCCCCATGTCATCATCCGGTTCTACACCGTGCCGCGCGTGCGCGACGCGCGGATGAGCGCGTTCTGGGCGCTGCTGTTCATCGCGCTGCTGTACACCGCGGCCCCGGCGGTGGGGGCCTTCGGGCGCACCAATCTGATCGAGGCGACACGCGACGCGTACTACAGCGCCGAGGCGGTGCCCGCGGACAGCCCGGCGGGGGAAAAGGTCATCCCCGACTGGTTCCGCTCGTGGGAGGACACCGGCCTGCTCGCGTGGATCGACAAGAACGGTGACGGGCGGATCCAGTACCGCGCCGGCGCGCCCTTCACCAGCGCCACCAGTAAGCCCGTCTTCGCGAGCGACTCGGACGGGTCGCCGATCCGGGGCGAGCACGGCCAGCGCCTGCTCGTCGTCGACGGCGACGCGGGCGGCGCGGGCGTCGTGCCGACCGACAATGCGAACGAACTGTTCATCGACCGCGACATCATGGTGCTCGCCAACCCCGAGATCGCGCGCCTGCCCAACTGGGTCATCGGGCTGGTCGCCGCGGGCGGGCTCGCGGCGGCGCTCTCGACCGCGGCGGGCCTGCTGCTGGTGATCTCCACCGCGGTGAGCCACGACCTGTGCAAGAGGACGCTCGCGCCCAACATGACCGAGAAGACCGAGCTGTGGGTCGCGCGCGGCGCGGCGGGCATCGGCGTCGTCGGCGCGGCGCTGCTGGGGATCTATCCCCCCGGGTTCGTCGCCGAGGTCGTCGCGCTGGCGTTCGGGCTCGCGGCGTCGTCGTTCTTCCCGGTGATCATCCTGGGCATCTTCTGGAAACGCATGAACCGGGCCGGGGCGATCAGCGGCATGCTGTGCGGCATCGGGTTCACCGCGGGCTACATCCTGAAATTCAAGTTCATGGGCGGCACGCGCGAGGACTGGCTGCTGGGCATCAGCCCCGAGGGCATCGGCACGATCGGCATGCTCGTGAACTTCGCGGTTGGCATCACCGTGGCGCTGCTCACCGCGCCGCCCTCGCAGGAGACCCAGGACCTCGTCGAGTCGATCCGCGTGCCCAGGGGCGCAGGAGAGGCCCACGAGATGCAGGTGCCGCCGGCGCACGCGGATTGAGCCCACGGTCGTCAACGCCCACACACCACCGAGCCCCTCGCGCAAGCGAGGGAGTTCTTTGTGCGCGCGGTCGTGACCTATGTGAAAACCCCTCGCTTGCGCGAGGGGATCGTTCGAGTCAGGGGAGAGAGTATCGGCGATCGATCATGTCGAGGTCCGGTCCACGACGCGGTAGGCCTCGCGCTCGCCCCGGCCGCGGAGGGGGTAGTCCTTCCGCAGCGGGTGGGCGGGGTAGTCGCGCCAGGTGAGGATGCGGCGCAGGTCGGGGTGGTTGCGGAAGCGGATCCCGAACATGTCGAAGACCTCGCGCTCGGGCCACTCGGCGCCGGGCCAGAGGTCGCAGACCGAGTCGAGGTAGAGCGCGGGGTCCTCCTCGATGCCGCTGGTGTCGATCGAGGGATCGAGGAAGGTCTTGACGAACAGCCGGTTGTCATTGGTGTGCGAGATCAGGCCGTAGATCACCGCGAAGCGGGCGGGGGTCTGGGCGGGGTAGTTCAGGTAGTCCATCCCGCTGACATCGCTCAGGAAGTTGAACGCGGTCCGCTCGTCGTTCTTCAGAAACTCGAGGACGGCGTGCGCGTCGGCGGGGTCCACGATCAGGGTGGTCAGGCCCCGGAATTCCGTGGCGCGAAACTTTTTGTCCGGGAAGGCTTCCTTCACCAGGGGCAGGGCAGGGTGGTCGAGGGTGGGCTTCGCGTCGCTCATGGGCGAGTGTAGGACGGGTCGATCCGCCCGACCCGGGGCATCAGGCGAGCACACCCGCGTCGCACGCGAGGGTGCAGACGGGGGCGATCGCCGCGAACCGGGACGCGAACGCGCGGAGCACCGCGGGGTCGATGTCCCCCTCGTCGATCGGCACCCGGGTCCGCTCCAGATCGTTGCCCGCGATGTTGGTGATCGCGACGGCGCGCACAACACCCGACGCGGACCCCGCGGACAGCGGATCGAGCATGCGCACGAAGTGATCCTCCGCCTCCGCAACCATCGAGCGGGTGATCAACGCGGCGGGCTCGAGGAACACCCCGGCCGCGGGAGATCCTTGCGCGAGCCCTCGGATCGCGGGGATGTCCCCGAGCACATCGCCCGCGATGGGGTGGACCCACAACTCGACGCCCCGCGCCTCGGCCTGTGCGCTCAGTGCCGCCCATGCGGCGTCGAACCGCTCCCGGCCCTCCCCGGACCAGGTCCGTCGCGCGGCGTCGGCGCGGTCGGTCTCGTCCCCGGATTCGGGCTCAAGCCTGCCCGAACGCACAACGAGCGCGGGCGTCGAGATCGAGGCCGGGAGGGCGACCCCGTGCTCGGCGAGCGGGTTGGTCTCGAGCAGCACCGCCTCGGCGCGGTCCGGCGAGACGAGGTGCCAGCGTTCGGCGTCGGCGTGGCACGGGCTCGTCGCGGGCTGGGGTGGGGCGAGCGTCCAAGCGCGGTTCGGCATGCACGAGGATAGCGCCCGGGGCGGGGGTGAGCCCCACATCTTGTGCGCACGGGTTGCGCCCACCAGCGGGTTCGGCGGCTGTCCCCGCCGCGAAATGGTGGCGCGCGCGTCCCCGCCTGTTACATGCTGATCGCGGCGCGCGGGCGGGCCCGATAGTCAGGGTCCGAGGCGAAACTCCACAGGGTTTTCTTCCCAGACAGGAGCGGATCATGCGGAGCAGAAGCGGACAACAACTGCTGGAGTGGACCTCGGTGCGCCCCTCGCGAGTGGTCGGCATCGACCTGACGGACAACGCCCGCGATCGGGCACCGACCGGAGCGGGGCGCGATGCGGAAACGCCGGCGCGTGAAGAAGTTGCGGGCGCCGACCGCCGGGCCGATTCGCGCGGCCCCGTGCGCGCGCCGTTGGGTGAGCGCCGGTTCAGGCTCGAGGCGCTGAGCCGCGAGCAGTTGATGGACGAGATTATCGAACACAACGGCTCGGCGACGGTCGCGTTCCTCAGCGAGTTCGACGACACCGGGTTGCGCCGCTATCTGACGAGGCTGCGATCGACGAGGCTCGGGCGCGGGCGCGAGTCGGTTGCGGAGCGTCCCGCGGGCACACCCGCGATTTCTGCGCATAAGCGTCGCTGCTGATCGTTTTTCGGATGGACTCCGAGGTGCCCCGGCACGGGGGCGGGACGCGTGTGGTGGCGTGTCCCGCTCTCTCCGGGGGTGTCCCGGGCGCGGGTCGGTCTGTGCGGGTCGCGTGGGCTGTCTCGTCAGGTCCAGATATGAACTCGCGATGATCTCGGGCCTTCGTGCGTCCGATGATCGTTCCACGCGGGCTGCGGAACTGGAAGAACTCGCGGGATCCGGTTTATGAGGACCACCGCATCTGTCCGATAAAGCCCCGCGGTCGGCGATGTCCGGCTGTCGCGTGGAGGATCCACGCTCCTGCAACACGAGAGAGTCTGCCCTGGACGCGGAGCGTCGCGAGGCGGGCGAACCAGACGGACCGTCGTCCGGGCGTGAGGGATGCCCGGGCCGCAGGAGAGGTTCTCCCATGCGTCAAGATCTCACCCGTGCGTGCTCGCTTTTTGCTCTTTCCGGTCTCGCCCTGGGCCTTGCCGGCCTGTCGGGCTGCTCGACGCTGAGCCGGGACACGCAGGCGTCGAACACCCAGCCCCCGCGTCCCGAGTCGCCGCTGCTTGTCGAGGACGACCCTGAATCGAGCGACAAGATCATGACGGTCTCGCTCGAGGACCTGTTTGCGCCCAAGAGCGACCCGTTCCTGCAGGGCGAGAACAGCGACGACGCGTGGAAGATCGTCGAGAACACGGGCTCGGCGGAGCGTGCGCCACGCCGCGCCTACACGAAGAACAACGACCGTGACAACGCGGGCCCCAACCTCGCGGCGAGCCTGTACGGCTCGCTGATGGAGAGCAACGGGTCGATCCCGCAGCGGGCCGAGGAGCCCGGCTACCAGACCTTCAACACCCGCCAGGTGACCTTCACGGGCGAGGGGAGCGATTTCGATCCGATCGTCAGCAAGGACGGGCGTTACCTGATCTACGCGAGCACGCAGCACAGCCCGACCGCGGACATCTACATCAAGCAGGTCAACAGCCGGGTGGTGACCCGTCTGACGACCGACCCCGGTCAGGATGTGATGCCGGCGCTGAGCCCCGACGGGACGCGGATCGCGTTCGCGAGCAACCGGAGCGGGAACTGGGACATCTGGGTGATGCCGGTCACGGGTGGCAAGGCGATCCAGGTGAGCATGGACCACGCGCACGAGCTGCACCCCTCGTGGTCGCCTGACGGCAAGCACCTCGTGTTCAGCCGGCTCGGGACCTCGTCGGGTCGCTGGGAGCTCTGGGTGAGCGACCCGTACGACGCGATGAGCAGCCAGTTCATCGGGTACGGGCTGTTCCCGGAGTGGAGCCCCGTCGCGGGGACCGGCGTGAACGGGAGCGACAAGATCCTGTTCCAGCGGAGCCGGGAGCGAGGCGGGCGCACCTTCGCGGTGTGGACGCTCGATTACAACACCGAGACGAACCAGGCCGGGCACGAGACGCAGATCGTCAGCGACCCGAACCTCGCGTACATCAACCCGAGCTTCAGCCCCGACGGGATGTGGGTGACCTATGCGGCGGTCCCGAACCCCGAGAAGTGGATCGGGAGTGGGGCGGACTTCAGCCCGCCCAGCGCGTCGGTCTGGATGGTCGGGATGGACGGGCGCGGGGAAATGCCGCTGACGCAGGGCAACACGGTGGACCTGATGCCGGCGTGGAGCCCCAACGGGACGGTGTTCTTTGTGAGCAACCGGACGGGGCACGAGAACCTGTGGTCGGTCGACGCGTCCCCGGCGCTGCTGACGGCGAGCGGGGGATCGCCCTTCTTCAACAACGATACTTCGGGTCTCGCGGGCGAGGTTCGCCGCGTGAACCCGAACGCGAGCAACCAGGATTCGTTCGCGACGGTGCCGACCGACGAGCCCTGATCGCGCGTGATCAGGCCGGGCCCCGGAACGGGGGTTCGCGCGGCGGTCCGGCTCTGTCCTCCGCGATGGAGGACGGGTCGCGATCCGGACGATGAAGATGATCGGACGCCGGGACGATCCGGCGCGTCCGACGACAGCACAGCACGCTCGGGGGACGCCGGGCGAGACGGCAGGACGCCATGACAAGTGCACAGACCATGCTCACAGGCCCCCGATGCGTGACGGCATTCGTGCGCGCAGCGGCGGCCTTGCTGGGGGCGTTGGCGGTCGGGTTGGTGCCCGGGTGCGGATCGCCCCCGGAGTTGGTGCCCCCCGGGGTTGTCGTGTCGCCGTACGCGGCGGAGGCGGCGATCGCGGTGGTGCCGCTGCGGAACGAGTCGGGGGCGTCGTTCGTGGACTCGGACGCGTTGACGGACCGGGTGATCGCGGAACTCGCGGCGGCGCGGGGGCTGACCTGCCTTCCGCTGAACCGCACGATCGAGGCGATGCGCGCGCTGGATCTTCCGGCGGTGCGGACCCCGATCGAGGCGAACCAGCTCGCCCGCGCCATGGGGGTTGACGGGATCGTCGCGGGGACGATCACCGCGTACGACCCGTACGACCCGCCTGTGCTCGGGCTTTCGCTGGCGCTCTACGCGCAGCCCTCCCTGGGCGGCGAGAGCGGGGGGCCGCTCAATGACCCGCGGCTGCTGTCGTTCCAGGCGACGGACGCGGGGTACACCGGCGCGGCGTCGGATGAGCCCGCGGCGGTGGAGAGCGTGCATCTCGATGCGCGCAGCCATGATGTGCTCCTGGCGCTGCGGCGGTATGCGGAGGGGCGCACGGCGAAGGGGACGGCCCTCGATTGGCGGGTGTATACCGCGAGCATGGATCTGTACACACGGTTCGGTGCGCACGAGGCGGTGCGCGGGCTGCTCGATCGGGAGTGGCTGCGGCTCGCCCGACAGACAGACTGATGCCCCGTCGGTGATCGCCGGCGAGTAGGGGCTGGCGAAGGAATCGACGGTGGATGACCGGAGATTGGTACGACAAGCGACGGCGCCCGGGCGTGGACTCCCGGGTTTGCTTTCGCGTGGTTGCGGATCGCCCTCGGAGCGGGGCGTGCGCGACGAGGAGGCCCGCGCGGGCCGCTGGAGGCGTTGATGTCCGTTCTCCCCCTGACCGAAGCGTTCTCGGGCTACCTGACCGACGAGCGGCATTTCAGCCCCTACACCGCGCGGTGCTACGGCGCCGACCTGCGGCAGTATGTCGAGTTCCTGAGCGATGAGCACGGGATCGAGATCAGCACCGACGCGGAGCGGGCGGCGTTCGAGAAGCGGCGCAACGCGGCGCAGTCGGCGCCGGGCGAGGTGGTCGCCTCGATCGAGCCCACGACGCTGACGGGCCACATCCTCGAGGCGGACGCGGACAAGATCCGTGCGTATCTGACCTTCCTGGGCGAGAAGCAGTACAGCCCCGCGACGACGGCGCGGAAGATCGCGACGCTCCGCTCGTTCTACAAGTGGGCGAACCGCCAGGGCCTTTGCCCGACCAACCCGATGACGCTGATCCGCACGCCGCGCCAGAACAAGCGGTTGCCCAAGGCGATCACGGTCGAGCAGGTGGAACGCCTGCTGAGCGCCCCGGGGGACCGGGATGTGCTCGGCCGGCGGGACCGCGCGATGCTCGAGACGATCTACTCGACCGGTATCCGCGTGAGCGAACTCGTGGGCCTGAACCTGGGCGACCTCGACATCGAGGGCGAGTCGATGCATGTGCGGGGCAAGGGGAAGAAGGAGCGGCTCGTCCCGCTCGGGACCCACGCGCTGGCCGCGATCCGCAAGTATGTCGAGATGGTCGAGAGCGATGTCCGGTTCGGGGGCTCGTTCCGCGAGGCGAAGGCGAACGGGGGGCAAGGCTTCCCGCTTTTCATCAACAAGCACGGCAAGCGGCTGAGCAGCCGGAGCGTGCGCCGCAAGCTCGACAAGTACCTGCGTGAGGCTGGGCTCGATCCGACGATCAGCCCCCACACGCTGCGTCACTCGTTCGCGACGCATCTGCTGGACAACGGCGCGGACCTGCGGAGCGTCCAGGAGCTGCTGGGGCACCAGAGCCTGAGCACGACGCAGGTCTACACGCACCTCACGACCGAGCGGATGCGGGAGGCGTACGACAAGGCGCACCCCCGCGCGGCGAGCTGACGGCGCGGCGGGGCCGGGCATCTGGATAGATGGAACAGACACCCGCGCCTTGGGCGCGGGTGCTTCTGTTTGGTTCGAGCGCCCGGTGGGGCTGTAACAGATTGATCACTCTGAGTGTGCTTGTACCATGCGTCTGGAGAGCGTCCCGCGGGGTGCCGTTTGTTGTTGATGCAGCCTTTCTTTTGCGAGAGCGATCCATGCCCATGCTCCGTCAGACCACGCTCGTTGCGGCGCTCGCCGCGTTTGTTTGTTCGGGCGCGGCCTCGGAGGACATCGAGGCGCTGCTCGCGCAGATGACGCTCGATGAGAAGATCGGGCAGATGACCCAGGCGGAGCGTGGCAGCGCTTCGCCCGACGATGTGCGCGATTTCTTCCTCGGGTCGATCCTGAGCGGGGGCGGTTCGGCGCCCGCGTCGAACACGCCCTCGGGCTGGGCGGACATGCACGACGCGTACCAGAACGCGGCGCTCAGCACGCGGCTGGGCATCCCGATCGTGTACGGCATCGACGCGGTGCACGGGCACAGCAATGTGGTCGGCGCCACGATCTTCCCGCACAACATCGGGCTCGGGGCGACGCGGGACCCGGCGCTCGTCGAGGAGATCGGGCGGATCACCGCGCTGGAGGTCGCCTGCACCGGGATCGAGTGGACCTTTGCGCCGTGCGTCGCGGTCGTGCGCGACGAGCGGTGGGGGCGGACCTACGAGGGTTTCGGCGAAGACCCCGAATTGCAGACGCTGCTCGCGGGCGCGTTCGTCCGGGGCCTGCAGGGCGACACGATGCGGGGCGAGCGGATCATCGCGGGTGCCAAGCATTTCGTGGGGGACGGCGGCACGGTCGGCGGGATCGACCGCGGCAACACCGTCGTCGACGAGCCGACGCTTCGCGCCGTCCACATGCCCGGGTTCGTCGAGGCGATCGCCCAGGGTGTCGGGACCGTCATGCCTTCATACAGCAGCTGGAACGGCGTCAAGATGCACGAGAATCGGTACCTGCTCACCGATGTGCTGAAGGACGAGCTGGGCTTTGAAGGCTTCGTGATCTCCGACTGGGAAGCGGTCTACGAGCTCTCGGGGAACAGCTACTACGACCAGGTCGTCCGGATGATCAACGCGGGCGTCGATATGACGATGGAGCCCAGCAACTGGCGCTCCTACATCACGACGCTCAAGGCGGCGGTCAACAACGGCGATCTGAGCACCGATCGCATTGACGACGCGGTCCGGCGCATCCTGCGGATCAAGGCGCAGGCGGGCGTGTTCGACGAGCCGCTCGCGGACCGGACGCTCGTCAACAGCGGCGCCGTCGGGAGCGCCGCGCACCGCGATGTTGCGCGGGAGGCGGTGCGCAAGTCGCTCGTGCTCCTGCGGAACAACGGTGTGCTGCCCATCGACAAGGGCAGCCGGGTCTTCGTCGCGGGCAAGAACGCGGACAACATGGGGCACCAGTGCGGGGGCTGGACCATCGCCTGGCAGGGCGGCAGCGGCGATATCACCCCCGGCACCACCATCCTCGAGGGCATCGAGGACGCGGTCGAGTACGGCGGCGGCTCGGTCACCTTCAGCGAGGACGGATCGGGCGCGGCGGGGCACGATGTCGCGATCGTGGTGATCGGTGAGACGCCCTACGCGGAATGGCTGGGCGACGATGCCGACCTGGCGCTCGACCCTGCGGATGTCGCGTGTCTGAGCCGGATCGGGGATATCCCGACGGTTGTGGTTCTCGTCTCGGGTCGTCCGCTGATGGTCGCCGATCGCATCGGGAACTGGGACGCGTTCGTCGCGGCGTGGCTCCCGGGGACGGAGGGCGACGGCGTCGCCCAGGTGCTGTTCGGTGATCACAACTTCTCTGGCGTGTTGCCCCACAGCTGGCCCGTGAGCATCGGGCAGGTCCCGATCAATGCCGGGGATTCGGGCGGCATCCCGCTCTATCCCTACGGCTTCGGGCTGACCTATCCATCGCTTCCCCCGACCACGACCATCACCTCGCCCGGCGATGGGGCGTTCCTGCCGGCGGGCGATCTGCAGATCGAAGCGGAAGCGATCGACACCGATGGCACCGTGAGCATGGTCTTCTTCTACGAGGGGGAGCGTCTCCTCGGCGTCGATGCCACGGCGCCCTACAGCGTCACATGGCCCGCGGCTGCCGACGGCTGCTACACGATCTCGGCCCGTGCGGTCGATGACAGCGGGCTCACGGGCACGCACGCGATCGAGATCACGGTCGGCAACGGCTGCGACGGGCAGGCGCCGTTCGGGGGGGCGCCCGCCGCGATCCCGGGTGTGATCCAGGCAGAAGATTTCGACCTGGGGGGCGAGGGAATCGCCTACCACGACACGACGCCCGGCAACAACGGGAACGCCTACCGCGACGAGAATGTGGACCTCGAGCCCAGCAGCGAGCAGGGCTTCAATGTGGGCTGGATCGATGCGGGTGAGTGGCTCGAGTACACCGTCGATGTCGCGACGCCCGGTCTGTACACGCTCGAGGCCCGTGTCGCTTCGGACGCGGACGGCGGGGCCTTCCGCATCGAGAGCGCGGGAACCGATCTGACGGGGACGATCACGGCCCCGCGCACCGGGGGCTGGCAGAACTGGACGACCGTGCGTGCTGACCTCGTGCTCGACGCGGGTGTGCAACGGCTCCGCGTCGCGATGCTCGAGTCGCTGGGCGGCTTCAACATCAACTCACTGACCTTCATCCGGGGCTGCCCCGCGGATCTCGCCTCGCCCTTCGGCGTGCTCGACCTCAACGACATCAACGCGTTCGTGGGTGCGTTCGTCAACAGCGAACCGATTGCTGATCTGAACGGCGACGGGGTCTTCGACCTGGCCGATATCGCGGGCTTCGTCGATGCCTTCGTGACCGGCTGCACCTAGGCCTTGGCGGGCGCCGCGGGCCCGTTCGACCGGACTGGTTGGACGAAGTCGGCGACGGCCCTGCTGGGACATCTCTCCCCAATCTCGGAGCAACGCACGCGGCAGCAGTTGTCGGAGGGGCGGTCTGTCGGAGTTGACATCAGCCGAGAGCGGGCAAAGATCTGCAATTGAGACTGAGTCTCAATCGCAGTTTATGCCGCGGATTTCGCACCGAGGAAAGCCTGATGTCCTTGTCAGTAAGAAGTTTGCGATCGGATCGCCGAGTGGTGTCATTTGGGCGCGGGGGGTTCACGCTCATCGAGTTGCTGGTGGTGATCGCGATCATCGCGCTGCTGATCGGGATCCTGCTCCCGGCGCTGGG
>DLBY01000103.1:21914-22181 GCA_002480345.1 Phycisphaerales bacterium UBA7812
CGGGATCCTGCTCCCGGCGCTGGGGTCCGCGCGGTCGAGCGCCCACGCGGTGGTGAACCTGTCGAATCTCCGGTCGCTTGGTCAGGGGATGGCGCTGTACATCAATGACCACGACGAGTTGCCGGCGTTCCGCCTCCCGCCGGGGCAGGTGCACACGCCGACCGGGCGGCCCCGGGCGCGGTGGCACTTCGCGGTGGGTGACTATGTGGGGCAGCCCTATCACCCACGCGACGAGCAGGAGTGGGCGGAGTTCACCGGCGGGGACGG